>JAFAZI010000193.1 GCA_019239875.1 Frankiaceae bacterium | reverse complement strand
CGTCGACTCCAAGCACTCGCTCAGCGCGGTGTCGCTGCGAAAGCGACATCTCGGAAAGCTGGGTGACCCGGTCGGCATCGCGACCTTCACCTGCATGTCCAAGCGGCCACACACGGGCCAGTTCAAGTGCGAGAGCGTGTTCTCGCTCAAGGGCGGAGAGCTGCTCGGCCCGGTGAAGGTGGACTACGCGGCGCAGTCGCTGACCGGCCGGATATCGCGAGGGATCGGTGCGTACAAGGGTGCGACCGGCACCGTGAGGGGAACGATCACTCGCGAGGATCACGCCATCATCACCGTCAGGTACACGGACTAGCCCGCCGTCGTACGCTGCCTCGCGTGACCGACGGCGTACCGACGCGAGCTGACGTCTGCGTCATCGGGGCCGGTCACAACGCACTCGTCGCCAGCACCCTGCTCGCGCAGGCCGGCCTCGACGTGGTGGCGGTCGAACGCGACAGCGTCATCGGTGGCGCAGCCCGAACCGAGCAGCCGTTCCGCAAGGTCCCGGGCCTGCGGCAGTCGACCGGGTCCTACTTGCTCGGCCTGATGCCGCCCGAGCTCGAACGCGAACTCGACCTCCGGTTGCCGCTGGTCCGCCGCGACCCGCACTACTTCCTCCCGACGATGAGCGACCGCTACTTGATCATGGGCAGCGACCGGGCAGCCACCCGACGGCAGTTCGTCGAGTTCTTCAGCCAGGAAGACGCCGACGCCGACGACCGCCTGCAGGCTGAGATCGGCCAGCTGCGGGATGACTTGGCCCCGGCGTGGCTGGCGCCCCCGCGGTCGGTCGAGGAGACCGCCGAGCGATACATCCGGCCCGCGCTACAAGAGACGTTCGTCGAGCTCGTGCGCGGCGACGTCGCGTCGTACCTGGCCAAGTTCGAGTTCGCGAGCGAGCTGATCGTCGCGATGTATGCCGTGACCGACGGCATCTCCGGACTTCACGCCGGCCCGGACACGCCCGGCAGCGGCCACAACTTCCTGTGCCACAACATGTGCCGGCTGCCTGGCTCCGACGGGACGTGGATGATCGTGCGCGGCGGAATGGGCACCGTCACGGCGACCATCGCGGAGCGGGCGCGGGCCGCGGGGGCGCGGATCGTCACGGATGCCCCGGTCGCCGCCGTCGACGTCACAGGCAGCCAGGTGACCGGCGTGACACTGGCCGACGGCCGCCAGATCGCGGCGAGCACCATCGTCGCCGGCTGCGACCCGTTCACGCTGTCGCACCTCGTGGCGCTGCCCGACGCGCTGCATCGGCACGTCGACTCCCTGCGGAAGCCGGGTACGACGCTGAAGGTCAATCTCGCGATGCGTGGCCTCCCCGACTTCACCTGCCTGCCGGCGAGCGCACCGTCGCCGTTCGGCTCGACCATCCACCTGCTCGAGCAAGAGTCCCCGATGGCGTCGGTGCGCGCGATGTGGGCGGACGTCCAAGCCGGCAAGCTGCCCGACTTCCCGACGATCGAGTGGTACCTGCACACGACGGCCGACGCCTCCCTCCAGGACCCGGAGGGCCATCACTCCTCCGCGCTGTTCGTTCAGTCCGTGCCCTGGCAACCGGCCGGTTCGTCGTGGGAGGCGGAGCTGCCGGGATATGTCGAGCACCTGCTCTCGATCTGCGACCGATTCGCGCCGGGAACCACCGATCTCGTCGCCGACACGTTTCCGCTGACGCCGCCTGGCATCGAAGCGCACTTCGGCATTCAGCACGGTCACATTCATCACGTCGACAACGGTTTCGCCCTCGACCAGCGGATGCCGTACGCGACCGGCATCGACGGGCTGTACGCCTGCAGCGCCGGCTGCCACCCTGGTGGATCGGTGATCGGTGCAGCCGGTCACAACGCCGCGAAGCTCATCCTCGCGGATCTCGGAAAGGCGGCGAGTTGACGACCTCCATCGGCGTACGGCGAGCAACCAACGCGGACGCGGACACGCTGGGCCGCACCCTCGCGGACGCCTTCAGCGACGACCCAGTAGTGAGTTGGTTGCTACCTCACGGCGTTCCGAATCGCGCCTGGCGGATCCGACGACTCTGGACGGTCACCGCACACGGCTACCTCCGCGCGGGCAAGCCGTGTTACCTCACCGATGACGGCCGTGGCGCCGCTCTGTGGGCACCGCCCGGTGCGTGGGCGGGCAAGAACGCCGAGCAATTGCGCGAGCTCCTGCCGATGGCCGCCGTGTTCCGCGCGTCGTCGTTGCGGGCCCTGCGACTGCAGGACCAGATGATCAAGGCGCACCCCCGCAAGCCGCATCATTGGTACCTCTACGCGATCGGCACCATGGCCGAGGCACAGGGACAGGGACTCGGGTCAGCACTGCTCCGCGAGGTGCTCGACCGGCTCGACGCGAGCGGGGAGCCTGCCTATCTGGAGTCGTCGAACATCAAGAACGTGCCGCTGTACGAGCGGCACGGCTTCACGGTTGTCGAGGAGATGATCATCGAGGGCGGCGGGCCCACGATGTGGCGGATGTGGCGCGACCCGCGGGCGTAACCTTGTGAGTCGGGATAGCCAATAAACGACGCGTGAAAGAGGCGACCATCGCCGTGACTGTCGACGCCGGACAATTCGCCGGGTTCGGACCGAACGAGTGGCTCGTCTACGAGATGTACCAGTCGTATCTCAAGGACCCGGAGTCGGTCGACAAGGCCTGGTGGGACTTCTTCGCCGACTACGCGCCGAGCGAAGCGGCAAAGAATGGTGCGCCCGCGCCAGCCGCCGCCACCGCACCGGCCGCCACGACCGCCGCACCCGCGAAGCAGGCCGAGACGTCGACGCCGGCCGCGCCAGCCCCGAGTGCTCCGGCGACCTCTGACACCGAGCACAGCAAGGTCCTCAAAGGCGCCGCCGCGCGCACGGTGCACAACATGGAGGCGAGCCTAGGCGTCCCGACCGCGACGAGCGTTCGCGCCGTACCCGCCAAGCTCCTCATCGACAACCGCGTCGTGATCAACAACCATCTTCGCCGCGGCCGCGGCGGCAAGGTCAGCTTCACGCACCTGATCGGGTATGCCCTGGTCAAGGCGATCGCGAAGTTCCCCGCGATGAACCGGTCCTATGCCGAGATCGACGGCAAGCCCGCGATCGTCGACCCGGAGCACGTGAACCTCGGTCTCGCGATCGACATCCAGAAGGATGACGGAACGCGGACCCTGCTGGTCCCGTGCATCAAGAACGCCGAGACCCTGGATTTCTCGCGGTTCTGGGCGGCGTACGAGGACATCGTCCGCAAGGCGCGAACCAACAAGCTGACCGCTGACGACTTCGCAGGTACGACGATCAGCCTCACGAACCCGGGCACGATCGGCACCGTGCATTCCGTGCCCCGTTTGATGCAGGGCCAGGGCGCGATTCTCGGGGTCGGCGCGATGGAATATCCGGCCGAGTTCCAGGGCGCGGCGCCGGACACGCTGGCTCGGCTAGCGGTCAGCAAGGTCATGACGCTGACCTCGACATACGACCATCGGATCATCCAGGGCGCAGAGTCCGGCGACTTCCTCCGGACGATGCACCAGCTGCTGCTCGGCGAGGACGGGTTCTGGGATGAGGTGTTCCAGGCACTGCGAATCCCCTACGAGCCGATTCGCTGGCACGAGGACATTCCCGTCACCCACGATGAGGAGGTTGGCAAACCGGCCCGGGTGATCGAGCTGATCCACGCGTACCGGGTGCGCGGTCACCTGATGGCTGACACGAACCCACTGGAGTTCGAGCTGCGGCGCCACCCAGACCTCGACGTCGGCTCGCACGGGCTGACCCTCTGGGACCTCGACCGGGAGTTCCCGACCGGCGGCTTCGGTGGCCAGCCGCTGATGAAGCTGCGCGAGATCCTGGGCGTCCTGCGGGACTCCTACTGCCGGACCGTCGGTATCGAGTACATGCACATCCAGGACCCGGAGCAGCGGAAGTGGATCCAGGACCGGGTGGAACGCGGACACACGAGCCCGGACCGCGAAGAGCAGCTGCGCATCCTCGGCAAGCTCAACCAGGCGGAGGCCTTCGAGACCTTCCTGCAGACCAAGTTCGTCGGCCAGAAGCGGTTCTCCCTGGAGGGTGGCGAGTCGGTCATCCCGCTGCTCGACGCGGTGGTGTCGGAGGCGGCTCACGACGACATGGAGGAAGTCGTCATCGGCATGGCGCACCGCGGGCGTCTCAACGTCCTCGCCAACATCGTCGGCAAGTCCTTCGGCCAGATCTTCTCGGAGTTCGAGGGCAACCTCGACCCGCGGACGGCGCACGGCTCGGGCGACGTGAAGTACCACCTCGGCGCGGAGGGCGTCTACACCGCACTCGACGGCGACACGGTCCGCGTGACCCTCACCTCGAACCCTTCACATCTCGAGACCGTCGACCCGGTCGTCGAGGGAATCGCGCGGGCGAAGCAGGACATCATCAACCGGGGCGAGACCGGATTCACGGTGCTGCCCATCCTGATCCACGGCGACGCGGCCTTCGCCGGGCAGGGCGTCGTGGCAGAGACGTTGAACCTCTCGCAGCTGCGCGGCTACCGAACCGGCGGCACGGTGCACGTCGTGATCAACAACCAGGTCGGCTTCACGACGTCCCCGGCCTCGGCGCGCTCCTCCGTCTACTCCACGGACGTCGCTCGGATGATCCAGGCGCCGATCTTCCACGTGAACGCCGACGACCCTGAAGCCGTCGTACGCGTTGCGGAGCTCGCCTACGAGTTCCGGCAGGCGTTCAAGAAGGACGTCGTCATCGACATGCTGTGTTACCGCCGCCGCGGCCACAGCGAGGTCGACGAGCCGAGCTTCACACAGCCGGTCATGTACGACCTGATCGACGCCAAGCGCAGCACACGCAAGCTCTACACGGAGTCACTGATCGGTCGCGGCGACATCACCGTCGAAGAGGCCGAGGCCGCGCTGCGCGACTACCAGGGCCAGCTGGAGCGGGTGTTCGCGGAGTCCCGCGAGATCGCCACGCCACCGGCTGAGCTGCCGGAGCAGGCGCCGGTGCAGACCGACCCGGACACCGCGATCACCGCGGAGGTGTTGAAAGCGATCGGCAACAGCCAGGTCTCGGTGCCGGAAGGCTTCACGGTGCATCCCCGCCTGTTGCCGCAGCTGGAGAAGCGCGCGCAGATGGTCACGGACGGCGGGATCGACTGGGCGATGGGTGAGACCCTGGCGTTCGGCTCGCTCCTTCTCGACGGCCGACCGGTGCGGCTCGCCGGCCAGGACTCACGGCGCGGCACCTTCGGCCAGCGTCACTCGGTGATCGTGGATCGTCGGACGGCGAACGAGCACACTCCGCTCGCGCACCTGTCGGACAACCAGGCGCCGTTCTACGTGTATGACTCGCTGCTGTCGGAGTACGCCGCGATGGGCTTCGAGTACGGGTACTCCGTGGCGCGCCCGGAGGCACTCGTCCTGTGGGAGGCACAGTTCGGCGACTTCGCGAACGGTGCGCAGGAGGTCATCGACGAGTTCATCTCGGCGAGCGAGGTGAAGTGGGGCCAGCGCTCGGGCGTCGTCCTGCTGCTCCCCCACGGCTACGAGGGTCAGGGGCCGGATCACTCATCCGCCCGCATCGAGCGCTTCCTCGCGATGTCCGCCGAGGACAACTGGACGATCGCGATCCCGAGCACGCCGGCGAACTACTTCCACCTCCTGAGATGGCAGACATTGTCGAACCGGCGCAAGCCGCTCGTCGTCTTCACGCCGAAGTCGATGCTGCGCCTGCGGGCGGCAACCTCCATGCCGGACGACTTCACCACCGGCCGGTTCCAGCCGGTCCTTGCCGACGGGTCGAACCCGGACCCGGCGGCCATCACCCGCGTGCGGCTGTGCAGCGGCAAGATCTACTACGACCTGATCAAGGAGCGGGAGAAGCTCCAGGCCTACGACACGGCGATCATCCGGGTCGAGCGGATCTACCCGACGCCGATCGAGGAGATCCGCGAGGCACTCGCGTCGTACCCGAACTCCACCGATCTCGCGTGGGTCCAGGACGAGCCGGCCAACCAGGGCGCGTGGCCGTTCATCGCGCTGAACGTGCCCCAGCATCTCGAGGTGGGGACGTACCTCCGCCCGGTCAGCCGGCCCGCGTCCGCGTCGCCGGCAGCGGGCTCACACCACAAGCACGAGGTCGAGCAGGAAGAGCTGCTCGCGGCAGCGTTCGCTCCGGTCTGAGCGCGTGTACTTCACCGACCGTGGCATCGAGGAGCTGCAGCAGCGCCGAGGCGACGAGGAAGTGTCGCTCGCCTGGCTGGCTGAACGGCTGACCCACTTCGTCGACCTGAACCCGGAGTTCGAGGTGCCGATCGAGCGGCTCGCCACCTGGCTGGCGCGCGCCGACGACGAAGACGAGTAGTTTTCGTCATCCCCGCACCGATGGGCCACGCCTGCGGGTTTGCGGACACTCATGGGCCATGCGCCACCCGGATTCGGCAGCGGTGGGCCATGCGGGCTGCACGCTCTAGCTGTTCCAGGTCAGGACGATCTTGCCGAATACGTCGCCGCGCTCCAGCCTCAGGAACGCCTCGCGTGCCTCTGCCAGCGGATAGGTCGAGTCGACGAGCGGCCTGAGGTCGTGCTCCGCCAGGAAGGCGAGCATCGCTTCGAACTCGTCCTTGCTGCCCATCGTCGAGCCGAGCAGGTCGAGCTGGAGGAAGAACAACCGCTGGAGCTCGATCGGCGGGTTGGCACCACTGGTGGAACCCGAGACGATGACCTTGCCGCCAGGGCGAACCGCCTTCATCGAATGATTGAACGTCGCCTCACCGACCGTCTCGACGACCAGGTCGACGCGTTCCGGCAATCGCGCGCCGGGCTCGAACGCCTGATCCGCGCCGACGTCGAGAGCTCGGCTGCGCTTCGCCTCCGACCGCGAGGTCACCCACACTCGGAGACCGGCTGCCTTCGCCATCGCGGTCGCGGCGGTGGCCACTCCGCCTCCTGCGCCTTGCACCAGAACGGTCTGTCCCGCCGTCGCCTGCCCGCGCGTGAACAGCATGCGATAGGCGGTGAGCCACGCCGTCGACAGACAGCCCGCCTGGGCCCAGTTGAGAAACGCCGGCTTCGGGATGAGGTTCCGGGCCGGTACGGCGACCCGCTCGGCGAAGGTCCCGGGATGGAGCTCGGAGAGCAGCGTGCGCTCCGGGTCGTTGGTCTCGTTGCCGCCACCCCGCGCAGCGTCGGCGACGATCGTGTGGAGAACGACCTCCTCGCCGCTCTCCGTCACGCCCGCGGCGTCGCAGCCGAGGATCATCGGCAGCCGATCCTCGGGCAGACCGACGCCGCGCAGTGACCAAATGTCGTGATGGTTCAGCGACGCGGACCTCAGCTCGACCGTCACCCAGCCATCAGGGACGGCGGGCGGATCGATGTCACCGACCTCCAGCGCTGACAGCGGGTCGTCGAACGAGCGGCGGGCGGCGTACGCGGCAAGCACGCGCTGACGCTACCGGCACTCTTGCGCGAGGCCCTCGTGCAGCGACCGCAGCTAGATGCGGGCGACGCCGTCCTGCCGGGCCGCTTCCGCGACTGCAGCCGCAACCGACGGACCGACCCGCGGGTCGAACACACTCGGGATGATGTAGTCCGCTGCCACCTCGTCGCCGACGACGTCGCACAGCGCATTGGCGGCGGCGAGCTTCATGTTCTCCGTGATCCCGCTGGCTCGGACGTCCAGCGCGCCGCGGAACACACCGGGGAATGCGAGCACGTTGTTGATCTGGTTCGGGAAGTCGCTGCGACCGGTGGCCACCACCCGCGCGTACTTGTGCGCGACGTCCGGGTGGATCTCGGGGTCCGGGTTGGCCATCGCGAAGATCATCGCGTCGGGCGCGAGCTTTGCCACGTCGGCTTCGTCCACCTTGCCTGCCGACAGACCGACGAACACGTCGGCGCCGACCATGGCCTCCTCGATCGTGCCGGTGTAGTTGGCCCGGTTGGTCAACCCCGCCATCTGCGTCTTGATCGGCGTGAGGTCAGTCCGGCCCTTGTGGATGATCCCCTTGCTGTCGGCGAGCGCGATGTCGCCGATGCCCGCCTCGAGGATGATCTTCGACACGGCGACCCCGGATGCGCCGGCACCCGACACCACGACCCGAAGATCCTTCAGCTCGCGACCGGTCAGGCGGGCGGCGTTCTTCATCGCGGCGAGGGCGACGATCGCCGTACCGTGCTGGTCGTCGTGGAAGACCGGGATGTCGAGGGCCGCTTTGAGGCGGTCCTCGATCTCAAAGCACCGCGGCGCGCTGATGTCCTCGAGGTTGATGCCGCCGAAGCTCGGCGCCATCCGGATGACCGTGTCGACGATCTCGTCGACGTCCTTCGTCGCGAGCGCGATCGGCACGGAGTCGACACCGCCGAACTGCTTGAACAGCAGCGCCTTTCCCTCCATGACCGGAAGGGAGGCTTCCGGGCCGATGTCACCCAGGCCGAGCACCGCCGTACCGTCGGTCACGACAGCGACGACCTGGTTCTTCCAGGTGTAGTCGTTGACGAGGTCCGGCTCGGCATGGATCGCCATGCAGACCTCGGCGACGCCGGGGGTGTAGGCGAGCGACAAATCGTCGCGGTCGCGCACGGGCACCGTCGAGACGACCTCGATCTTGCCGCGCTCGTGAAGCTTGAACAGCGGCGTGTCTTCGCGGGCCGTCATGGCGGTGTCAGTCTCCAGCGTGGTCATCGGAAATCCTCGTTGCACGTAAGCGTGCCACTCAGGTGGCAAGCGGTGAAAGATGGGCGCCGATCAGGCACCAGCGGCCACGTCGATCAGACGTATGAGACGCGGTCGGTATTGGACTCGGTGTGCGGGGATCACCCGGTACACACCAATTTTGGCACACCCTGAGTCATTCCCTTGAATCCCAGGGGGGTGCAGAATGCCGATCAAGCCCACGACAAGGAGTTCACGCATGGGGTCCGTCGTACGACGCTCGTTCGTTGCCGCCATCGTCGCCGCCCTCACCATGGGCACCGCCGCAGCGTGCGGGGGCGGATCCTCCGGTGGCGGAGACCAGACCATCAAGCCCAACTCAGCCGCGGCCAGCCTGGTCCCTGCAGCGATCAAGTCGAAGGGCTCGCTCGTTGTCGCAGCCGACGCGTCGTACGCGCCGAACGAGTTTCTCGGGACGGACGGCACCACCGTCGAGGGGATGGACGCCGACCTGGCGAAGGCGATCGGCCAAGAGCTCGGGCTGTCGGTGAGTGTGAAGAACGCGACCTTCGACGCGATCATCCCCGGCCTCGCCAACGGGCGGTACGACCTCGGCATGTCGTCGTTCACCGACACGAAGGAGCGCGAGAAGACGGTCGACTTCGTCACCTACTTCAGCGCCGGCACGTCGTTCTACGAGAAGGCCTCGGGCGGACCTCCGATCACCGACCTCTCCAGCCTGTGCGGTACGACGGTCGCGGTCGAGAGCGGCACGACACAGGAAGCCGACGCAAAGGGGCAGAGCAAGAAGTGCACCGGCGGCAAGTCGGTCAAGGTCCTCACCTTCAACGACCAGAGCCAGGCAAACCTCGCCATCAACGCGGACCGCGCGCAGGTCGGCATGGCTGACTCACCCGTCGCGGCCTACCAGGTCAAGCAGTCCTCCGGCGCGTTCAAGCTGGTCGGAACGCCGTACGGCACGGCGCCCTACGGCATCGCGATTCCGCAAGGCAACGGAATGGCCAAGGCAGTGCAGGCCGCGCTCAAGGACCTGATGTCGAACGGCACCTACAACCAGATCCTCACCAAGTGGGGCATCCAGTCAGGCGCAATCACCGACCCTGTGATCAACGGAGCGATCAGCTAAGCGCCGGCGATGAGCGCCCAGGGGGAAGCGATCGAAGCCGCCGAGATCAAGGCGATCCCGGTCCGCCACCCTGGGCGCTGGGTGAGCGTCGCCGTCATCGGCGTGCTGGTGGCGATGCTGATCCATTCATTCGTCGCACAGCCTCACTACCGGTGGGGCCTCATCCGCCAGTACATCTTCACCGGGCCGATCCTGCACGGTGTCGCACTGACGCTCGAGCTGACGTTCCTGGCGATGCTCGTTGGGATCGTCGGCGGCGTCCTGCTCGCCGTGATGCGACTGTCACCCAACCCCGTGGTCTCGACGGCGAGCTGGGTCTACATCTGGCTGTTCCGCGGCACGCCGGTCCTGGTCCAGATCTTGCTTTGGTACAACATCAGCTACCTCTTCCCGACGATCTCGCTCGGGATCCCGTTCGGGCCTGAGTTCGTGACCTGGCAGACCAACGACCTCATCTCCGGCACCACAGCTGGGGTGCTCGCCCTAGGGCTCAACGAGGCGGCGTACATGGCGGAGATCGTGCGGGCCGGCATCCTGTCGGTCGACGAGGGTCAGTTCGAGGCGGCATCTGCACTCGGTATGAAGCAGTCGTTGATCATGCGTCGAATCGTCCTGCCGCAGGCGATGCGAGTCATCGTGCCACCCACCGGCAACGAGACGATCTCGATGTTGAAGACGACGTCGCTCGTGAGCACGATCGCAGTATCTGAGCTGCTGCAGCACACGCAGGCGATCATCAACGTCAACTACGCCACCGTGCCGCTGTTCCTCATGGCGAGCATCTGGTACCTCGCCATGACGTCAGTGCTGACCGTCGGGCAGTTCTACATCGAGCGCTATTTCGGACGTGGCTCGTCGCGGTCCGGACCTGCTGCGACGCTCCCCGAACGACTGTGGCGCGCCATCCGCTACAACCGGCCGCCCCCGGGTGCGCTGGCGATGCAGCGACGCGATCAGTCGGGGGGGCTATGACGGTCAGCGGTGACCACCCCATGGTCAAAGCAGAAGCCGTGCGCAAGCGCTTCGGCTCCAACGAGGTGCTCAAAGGCATCGATCTCGAGGTCCAGCGCGGCGAGGTCATGTGCGTCATCGGCCCGTCCGGATCAGGCAAGTCCACGGTGCTTCGATGCATCAATCACCTGGAGAAGATCAACAGCGGCCGGCTGTCCGTCGACGGCCAGCTGGTCGGCTATGAGCAACGCGGCGACAAGCTCCACGAGTGCACCGATCGCGAGGTCGCCAAGATGCGCAGCCAGATCGGGATGGTGTTCCAGCACTTCAACCTGTTCCCGCACATGACGGTGCTCGGCAACATCATCGAGGCGCCAACGCGCGTGAAGGGCCAGTCCAAGGACCAGGCAGTCGCGAAGGCCAAGCAGCTTCTGGAGCAAGTGGGGCTGGACGGGCGTGAGGACATGTATCCGCGCCAGCTCTCAGGTGGACAGCAGCAGCGGGTGGCGATCGCCCGAGCGCTCGCCATGGAGCCGAAGCTCATGCTCTTCGACGAGCCGACCTCCGCGCTCGACCCGGAGCTCGTGGGCGACGTCCTCGACGTCATGCGCGACCTTGCGAAGTCCGGGATGACGATGTTCGTCGTCACCCACGAGATGGGCTTCGCCCGCGAGGTCGGCGACAAGCTGGTGTTCATGGACGACGGCGTCGTCGTGGAGGCCGGCACACCGCGTGACGTGATCACCAACCCGCAGCATGATCGGACCAAGAGCTTCCTGTCGAAGGTTCTCTAGCGATCTGTCCGTGTCCCAGCCGGCTACAGCCGGCTACAGCCGGCTCAGGGACGGACAGGTTTCGGCACGCGACCCGGTCGCGGCCACAGCCTGAGCAGCACCCGGCCGCGCACCGCCGTACTCGGCAGCGCTCCGAGCGTCCGACTGTCCGTGCTGGCGAACTCGTTGTCGCCCTCCAGCCGAACCCGGTCACCATCGACCGCGGCGAGCCGCTTCACGGCCAGCGGGCGGTCGGGCAGCTCGACCACGACGACCGTGCCGACCTTCGGCATACGGCGGGGGCGCCGCAACCAGACCACCAGCCGGTCGCCATGGCGCAGTGCCGGCACCATCGACGGGCCGTGGACCTCCACGATCCGCAGCGGCCAGGCCAAGATCACTCCCTGATGTGTAGCGACGGAGCCTCGCGGAATAGTGTCCTGGTAGACCGAAGCTGACCCGAATCCAGGAGGAACTTCATGCTGCGTAGGACGCGCTCGCCGCGCCTCGTCGTCTCCGCTCACTGCGATCTGCCTTGCGGCGTGTACGACCCCGCGCAGGCCCGCATCGAGGCGGAGTCGGTCAAGGCGATCATGGAGAAGTACCAGGACAACGACGACCCGGTCTTCCGGACCCGAGCGCTCCTCATCAAGGAGCAGCGCGCCGAGCTGGTGAAGCATCACCTGTGGGTGCTGTGGACGGACTACTTCAAGCCGCCGCACTTCGAGAAGTACCCGAACCTCCACCAGCTGTTCAACGAGGCCACCAAGGCGGCCGGCGCAGCGGGCGGCAAGGGCACCGTCGACCCGGCGCAGGCGCAGGCGCTGCTCGACAAGATCGCCGAGATCGACAAGATCTTCTGGGAGACCAAGCAGGGCTAAGCCCTCATCCGCACACTCTCGTCCGCGATGATCATGGACTTGGGGTCACGACACGCCGGTGTCGCTGACGTCAAGTCCATGATCATCGCCATGTCTGGGCGGTTCAGGTGATCCGCGACGCAACCGCCGCCGACGTACCGGTCATCCTCGAGCTGATCCGGGAGCTCGCCGCCTACGAGCGGGAGCCTGACGCAGTCCTCGCCAGCGAGGCGGACCTGCACGCGTCCCTGTTCGGACCAGACGCGGTCGCCTCGTGCCTGATCGCGGAGGCCGACGGCGAGGCGGTCGGCTTCGCGCTCTGGTTTCGCAACTTCTCCACCTGGCTGGGGAAGCCCGGCGTCTACCTCGAGGACCTATTCGTCCGGCCCTCGGCTCGCGGCTCCGGGATGGGCAAGGCCCTGCTCATGCGGTTGGTCGAGATCGCCAGAGAACGCGACTACGGCCGGGTCGAGTGGTCGGTGCTCGACTGGAACGAGCCCGCGATCGGCTTCTACCGCTCACTCGGTGCCACCCCTAACGACGAGTGGACCGTGTGGCGCCTCATCCCGTAGCCCGCGCAGCGAGTTGTCCGAGGCTGGCGGGGTCCTGGCAACGTCAGCTTCGGACAGCTCGATGACTCAGGCGGCGCCGGCCGCCTTCGCCGCGGCGACCGCATCTCTGATCTCGCCGTTGAACGGGTCACCGTGTCCCGGGAGTACGACGCGGGCCTTCAGCCCGGCCAATGTCTCGAGCGAGGCCAGCGCCGCGGCGTTGTCGTCGTTGGACTCGCGCGCAAGCAACCGGGGTCCGGTGCGCCCGCTGTAGCAGTCGAGCGTCACCAGCGCGTCACCCGTGAATGCGACGCCTCTCGAGGCGAGGAACAGCGCCGAGGAACCCGCCGTGTGTCCTGGCACATGGACGACTCGCGGCGCACCAGGCACCGGGAGGATCGCACCGTCGTCGAACTCGTCGACCACCTTCACGGCGGTCGGTCGCAACAGGCCGTGGCTGATGAAGAAACGCATCGTCCCGAGGAACTCCCGCGACGCGTGCCGCAGCAGCCGCGGTGCGCGTACCAGGTTCTGCAGCGGCGGCTTCCCGCGCACGTAGGCGGCGTCGGCGTTGTGGACGTGCACGTGGGCGCCAGCCGTCGTGCGCACCTCCTCGGCGCCGCCGAAATGGTCGCTGTGACCGTGCGTGAGGACGACGGCCTCGACCTGGTTTGGCGCGATGCCAACGGAGGCAAGATCATCCACGATGTGGGAGGCATCTCCGGTCAGGCCTGAGTCGATCAGCGTGACCCGACCGCCGTCGACGACGGCGTACCAGTTCACCAACGGGTGTCCCAGCCGGAACACCCCCTCTGCAACCTGCATCGCGGCACCGTACCCAACTCTGACCGGAAGTCCATGGGCAGGCAGCAGATCCGGCCGTGGGCTACTTTTGGTCTGAAACCACGCGAACGGCCACCCGCCGGTCAATAGTCATCCAGGAGCAGGACGTGACGAACATCGCCGAGGCCCCAGAGGCCACAGGCGCAACGCCGCGTGACGTCGTGGTCATCACGCTGCCGGCCAACAGCGCATACCTGTCCGTTCTTCGAACGGCCACCGCCGGCCTCGCTGCGCGTCTCGACTTCACGATCGACGAGATCGAAGACCTCCGGATCGCGGTGGACGAGGCGTGCGCGATGCTGCTGACCCAGGCGCGTCCGGACGCGGAGATCACCTGCGAGTTCAGCCTCGACGACGATGGCGCGATCAGCGTCGCGGTCAGCGTCCTCACGGTCGACGGGCAGCAACCCTCGCGCGAGACCTTCGCGTGGACGGTGCTGTCCGCACTGGCGGGCGAGGTCGACAGCAGTGCAGACTCGGACCGCCGTGTGACCATCACCCTTCGCAAGCAGGGGAGCGGACCGGACCGATGACCGACGACGCCACCGCGACGGCGCCGCCGACTGACCAGGAGCTCACAGCGCCCGAACCTCGTGACGGTCGAGCTGCCGATCGGGCGCGAACCAAGGAGCTCTTCGCCGAGCTGACGACCTGCGATGACGACATCCGGCGCAAGCAGGTCCGCGATGACCTCGTCGCGATGCACCTTCCCCTCGTTGAATATCTCGCTCGACGGTTCCGGAACCGCGGCGAGCCGCTTGACGACCTCGTGCAGGTCGCCACGATCGGGCTGATCAAGTCGATCGACCGATTCGATCTCGAGCGCGGCGTCGAGTTCTCCACCTACGCGACGCCGACCATCGTCGGCGAGATCAAGCGCCACTTCCGCGACAAGGGCTGGGCGATCCGCGTGCCGCGCCGGCTGCAGGAGCTCAAGCTGTCGCTGACCAAGGCGACCGCCGACCTGTCCCAGTCCAACGGCCGTGCCCCCACGGTGGCCGAGCTGGCCGCGCATCTCGAGCTCAGCGAAGACGAGGTCCTGGAAGGGCTCGAGTCGGCGAACGCGTATGCCGCGATTTCGCTGGACGCGCCGGACATCGCCGATGACGACTCGACCGCCGTGGCGGATTCGCTCGGGGCGGTCGACGAGGCACTCGAAGGCGTGGTCTATCGCGAATCGCTGAAACCGCTGTTGGAGCGCCTGCCGACCCGCGAGAAGACGATCCTGATGCTGCGCTTCTTCGGCAACATGACCCAGTCACAGATCGCCTCGGACCTCGGCATCTCGCAGATGCACGTCTCCCGGCTGCTCGCGCGTACCCTCGCCCAGCTTCGCGAGGATCTCCTCGTCGAGGAGTAGGGCTCAGATCCCGCCGAGCGCGTCCCTCGTGTCCGGCCAGGACAGCGCCACGAAAGCCGCGATCCCGATCACGATCATCGGGATCATCACGGCCGGTAGGTGATTGACCTGCCCGAAGCCGACGACGACCGCGAAGAACGAGACGAGGTACGACGGGGTCTGCGACCAGCGCCGCGCGTTCCACACCCCTCGGGCCGCGAGGGCGACTCCCGTCGCGTAGATCATCACGACGACGCCAAGCAGGACGGCGGTCCCCCGGTCGTTCGGGTCCCCGGTCAGCGCCCGGATGAGCTCGGTTGCACCCCACCCGACAAGAGCCAGCGCCTGCAGCAGCACCAAGCCGGCGGCGATCTTCAACGACTGAGGTCGGTTCATGTCGGGCGAAGCCTACGCGGCACCCGGTTGGCCGGAGCGTCGCGCGGCGCTGGCCGATACCCTCGATCAATGCGCGCGATGCTGGTCGTGAACCCCAAGGCGACCGCGACCACCGAGCGCCAGCGTGACATTCTCGCCCGTGCCCTGGGCAGCGATCTCAAGGTCGATCTCGCGCAGACCACCCATCGCGGCCACGCCATCGAGTACGCCCGCCAGGCCAGGGAAGAGGGTTTCGACGTCGTCGTCGTGCTCGGCGGCGACGGCACGATCAACGAGGTGGTCAACGGTCTGCTGGGCAGCGGCCCCTTCGAGGGGTACTCCCCTGACACGCCGGCCCTCGCCGTCGTACCCGGTGGCAGCACCAACGTCTTCGCCCGTGCCCTCGAGATGGCCCGCGACCCGGTGGTGGCGACCAGCGAGCTGCTGGATGCCCTACGCGCCAACCGGAGCCGCCAGATCGGTCTCGGCCGCGTCGACGACCGCTGGTTCACGTTCACCGCAGGGCTCGGGATCGACGCCGACGCCGTACGGCGGGTGGAGAAGGCCCGCGCCAAGGGGCGACGCGCGACGCCGTCCCTCTACACCCGCTGCACCGCCAGCGCGCTGCTCTCGATGAACCGGCGGCACGGGCCGCTCACGCTCGAGCTGCCAGGCGAGGAGCCTGAGCCGGGCCTGTTCATGGGCATCGCTGCCAACACCTCGCCGTGGACCTACTTCCGCTCGAAGCCGATCGTTCTCACGCGCGACGTCACGTTCGACACCGGGCTGGACCTGGTGGCGCTGAATCGCATGGGTCTGGTGGGAACGTTGTGGTCGGCGAGCGGGATGCTGACCGAGGACGGGATCCGTGGCCGCCGCGCCCGCGTCTACCGCAACCTGCCGCAGTTCCGCCTCGTCTCGGAGTCGCCGATCCACCTGCAGGTGGACGGTGACTACATCGGTGAGGTCGAGGCCGCCGACTTCGTATCGGTGCCGCACGCGCTGCGCGTCATCGCCTGACCAGGCCGTTTTGGGTCCTTGTGGACCGACGTGTGACATGTACCACAGGGCTTATCGGGACATTGTGGCCAACCGTGCTTGCTCTTGGCTAGCAGAGGTTCTAGCGTCGGTTTGCAAGCCTCTGGACAGCCTTGCGACTAGGCAATAACGTCGCGAGGACCGGTAGTCAGAACGTGACGATCGGAATGCTCTGGAGTAGATCGTGAAACTGTTCACAAAGTCGAACAGGATTACGACAGGTGTGGCGGCGGTACCTCCCCCGGGACCGCCCCGACGGAAGGACGAAACGCATGGACTGGCGACACCGAGCCGCCTGCCGTGACGAAGATCCGGAGCTGTTCTTCCCCATTGGCACGACGGGACCAGCAATCCACCAGGTCGACGAAGCGAAGACCGTCTGCGCCCGCTGTGATGCCATCGACGAGTGCCTGTCCTGGGCTCTCGACAGCGACCAGGACGCCGGTGTCTGGGGCGGCCTCGACGAGGACGAGCGGCGCGCCCTTAAGCGTCGCCGGGTCCGCACCGCACTGCGTACCGCGTAACGCCTCGCACTGTCCGACGAGGGGTCACGGCGATGCCGGAGGACTACATCCGCCCGCCGATCGTCGCGCTGGAGCGCCGCTCCCACAAGTTCGCGATCTGGCGGTTCCGGCTGATCATCCTCCTGATCCTCGTGGGAATCGCTGTTGGGGCGTTCTTCGTGGCGAAGGTGATCGTGAACAGCGGCGAGAACGCCGACAACCCGCAGGGTGCGCCGCATCGATCGGTCATTGCCGCTACGGCGCTGCGCTGAGGTCCACCGTCGCGATGGTTCCCCGACCCGGTGCTGGGGTGAGGGACAGGCGGCCACCGAGCTCGCCCTCCACGAGGGCATTCACGATCTGAAGCCCGAGGCGCTCGGACCGGGTCATGTCGAAGCCCTCCGGCAGGCCGTGACCGTCGTCGACGACCTCGACCCGAAGTCGTTCCTCGCTCGGCGCGGTGATGATCACTCGCACCTCGCCGGTCCCGCCCTCGTCGTACCCGTGCTCGACCGCGTTGTGAACCAGCTCGGACAGGGCCATCGCGAGCGGGGTCGCCACATCAGCCGAGAGGACCCCGAAGCTCCCGACCCGCCGGATCGAGACCGCGGTGTCGGTGACCTCCGCCACCATCGTCAGCACGCGATCTGCGACCTCGTCGAAGCTCATCGCCTCGTCGAGCGTGCCGGACAGGGTCTCGTGGACCAACGCGATCGACGACACCCGTCGTACCGACTCCTCGAGCGCCTCCCGCGCCTCGTCGACGGCCATCCGCCGCGCTTGCAGCCGCAGCAGGGCCGCGACGGTCTGGAGGTTGTTCTTCACCCGGTGGTGGATCTCGCGGATCGTCGCGTCCTTGGTGATCAGCGCCCGCTCGCGTCGGCGCAGCTCGGTGACGTCATGGACGAGGACGACCGCACCGATGTGCTCGCGCCCCGGCCGTAGCGGCAGGGCCCTGAGCTGCACCACGACATCGCCCACCTGGAGGTCGCCGATCCCCGGCGTCCGGCCTCGGGCGATCACCGCGACCGGCTCACCGATCGCAGGGACACTACGGCCGGCAAGTGTCGCGGTGATCTCCGCGAGTGACGATCCGGCCAGGTCGCCGACATGACCGAGCCGCCGGTACGCCGACAGGGCGTTCGGGCTCGCGAATGTCGCAACGCCCTCCGGGTCGAGACGGATCAGGCCGTCCCCCACCCGGGGGCCGCCTTCTGGCGACGGTTCGCCGGGGTACGGCCAGCCGCCTTCGGCCAGCATCTGGGCGAGGTCGTTGGCGGAGCGCAGATAGGCGATCTCGAGCTGGCTCGGCGTCCGGGCGGCGGCGAGGTTGGTGGCACGCGCGACGACCGCGACGATCCGGCCGCCGACCCGGACCGGCAACGCCTCCTCGCGGACCGGCGTACCAGCGACCCAGACCGGGTCACCCTCGCGGACGATCCGGCCCTCTCCGAGAGCGATCGCGAGCTGTGGATGCTCGGCGGCCACGACGACGTTGCCGACGAGGTCGTCCTGATAGGCCGTCGGACCGGTGGTCGGCCGCATCTGCGCCACGACGACGAACTTCTCGCCGGTGACGTCCGGCACGTACAGGACAAGGTCCGCGAACGACAGGTCGGCGAGGAGCTGCCAGTCCCCCACCAGCCGATGCAGCACGTCGGCCCGCGCGCCCTGCTCGGCGAGCGACGGGTACGACGTAGCCCTGGGACCGAGCAGCTCCGACGCGAGCAGCTCGTCCATCGTCGGCATCGGCCAAGCCTAACGATCGCCAAAGCGTCTCGAATCGTTGGTTTGGCGCATGCGAAACCAACGATTCGGGACGCTTTGGCGTGCCTCCGGAAGGGTTGCGCGCAGCCTCTGGAGGGGTTGCGCGCGAAGCCCGGCGAGGCTAGGTGAAGCCTGGAGGGGTTAGGCGACCAGACCCACCCGACGGAGCTCGACGGTGAGGTCGTGCGGGTTGGTCGAGGCGGTCATCGCAGCGTCGAGGCTGATGACACCATCGCGGATCAGGGACACCAGGTGCTGGTCGAAGGTCTGCATGCCGTAGTACGAACCGTCGGCGATCAGCGGGGTGATGTTGCCCTGCTTCTCGGCGTCGATGATCGCGTCGGCGACACGGCCGGTGTTGATGGCGATCTCCATCGCGACACAACGACCCTCTCCGTCGGCTCGCGGAACCAGGCGCTGACAGACGATGCCGCGAAGCGCGCCGGCGAGTGACAGGCGGACCTGCTTCTGCTCGTGCGGCGGGAAGAAGTCGACGACGCGCGTGATCGTCTCCTGTGCGTCCGTGGTGTGCAGCGTCGACATGACGAAGTGACCGGTTTCGGCCGCGGCGAGCGCCGCCTTGACCGTCTCCTGGTCACGCATCTCACCGACGAGGATGACGTCGGGGTCCTGCCGCATCGCGGCACGAAGCGCGGTGGCGAAGTCCTCGGTGTCGACGCGGACCTCACGCTGGTTGATCATCGCCATCTTGTCGAAGTGAAGGACCTCGATCGGGTCTTCGATGGTGACGCAGTGGACCTCACGGTTCACGTTGATGTGGTCGATCATGCCCGCGAGCGTCGTGGTCTTTCCGGAGCCGGTCGGGCCCGTGACGAGGACGAGACCACGGGGCTCGAGTGCGAGCGACTCGAGGACGGTCGGGAGACCGAGGTCGGACAGCGGGATGGCGCCAACGGACACCCGCCGGAACACCAGGCCAGCCGAACCACGGGAGCGGAAGGCGTTCACCCGGAATCGGCCGACGCCCGACAGCGAGTAGGCGAAGTCGGCCTCGTTGGTGCGGTCGAACTCCTCGATCAGGTCCTCGCGGAGCACCTCGCGCACCATCTGCTCGGTGTCGGCCGAGGTCAGGTCGCGGGTTTCCAGCTTGCGCAGCCGGCCGTCGATCCGCACCCGGGGCGGGGAACCCACCTTGCAGTGGAGGTCGGAACCGCCACACTCGGTCAGCGCCCGCAAGAACGGCTCAATCATCAGTCCTGTCGTCACCTGTGGTGCTTCGGCCGAATGCTGACCCTTCTTGACCCTTCTGGTCCTCTGGATCGGTGGCGATTTGTCCGGATTCAGGTGATGACGGCGATCACATCGCCCTCCTGGACGACCTGACCCTCCTCGACCCGAAGCTCGCTGAGCGTGCCGGCGCCCTCGGCCAGCACCGGGATCTCCATCTTCATCGACTCCAGGATCACCAACGTGTCGCCGTCCTCGACAGCATCACCCTGGTTCGCGACGACCTTCCAGACGTTCGCCACCATCTCCGCGCGGATCTCCGCCACCGCTTGCCTCCTCAGCCCCTCGACCTGTCGCCATCGAACCACCGAGCCCGGCTCAGCGGTCGTCGGCCTCTCGTTGCAGTCGCTCAGCAGTCTGCTTCCAGTACGACGTCTCCGCCTGCGCTTTGCGTAACTCGGCCATCAGGCCGGTCACGATCTCATCGCTGAGGGCGTCGCCCTTCGAGGCGCTGAAGATGCCCCCCTTGCGCCGGTACAGCCCGTATCCGAACGCGATCAGCCCCAGGACGATCAGGATGTAGAGGACGAAGGCGAGAACGCTCTGCATCGCGTCACCTACCGTCCGGGGTCACCGGCCGGTCCAGTTGGGCTGCCGTTTCTCGAAGAACGCCGCGATTCCCTCGGCGGCATCCTTCGTGGTGGTGAGCAGTGAGAGCTGTGCCTGCATGGCTTCGAGGGCCACGGGCAGCGACGGGCTCTCGGTGGCGGTGATCCACGCGGCCTTGCCGAGCCGGACGGCGACCGGCGGCGATGCTGCGAGCTTCGCGACGTACTCCTCGACGTCGGCGTCGAACGTCGCGTCCGGGAACACCCGCGACACGATGCCCATCTGGCAGGCCGTGGCGGCATCGAACCGGTCTCCCATGAGCATCCGGTCCATCGCGTGCTTCGGTGACACATGGCGCGCGAGCAGCGCGCTGACCATGAACGGCCAGAGGCCCCGGTCGACCTCCGGGAGCCCGAACGCAGCGCTCTCGCGGGCCAGTACGACGTCACAGCCGGTCGCGAGGCCGATGCCGCCGGCGAGACACAACCCCTGCACTCGTGCAACGACGGGGACGGGGCACTCGCGCATCGCCACCACCAGCTTGGCGAGGGTCCCGCGACCCTCGTGCTGCTCGAGGCCGGTGGAGTCCTCGGCCATCACGGCGAGGTCGGCTCCGGCGCAGAAGATTCGCTCACCGGCGGAACCGATCAGCACGACCTTGACGGCCTCGTTCGTCGACGCGTCCCGGACGGCTCCGAACAAGCCGCGCATCACGTCGGCTGACAGGGCGTTGCGCTTGTCCTCGCGGTTGATGGTCAGCCGTAGCACGCCATCGGCAAGGCTCGACTCGATGTCGCTCATTGCCTCATCTTCTCGATGATCGCCGTGTCGTATTGACCCGAGGTGAACTCCGCCGCCTCGAGCAGCTCCGTGAAGAAGGGCAGGTTGGTCTTCAGACCCTCGATCCGGAAGCCGTCGACGGCTGCCTTGGCCCGCTCGATCGCACCCCCGCGGTCCGGCGCCCAGACACAGAGCTTGGCCAACAGTGGGTCGTAGTTCGGCGTCACGGTGTTCCCGGCCCGGTAGCCGGCGTCAACCCGCACGCCGTCGCCCTCGGGCTCTTCCCACACCTCGATGTGTCCCGGCGACGGCAGGAAGCGCTTGGGGTCTTCGGCGTACACGCGCATCTCGATCGCATGCCCGTTGCGCTGGATGTCGGTCATGTCGGCCGCCGGCTCGTCACCCGCCGCGATTCGAAGCTGCTCCTCGACGAGGTCGATGCCGGTCACGAGCTCGGTGACGGGGTGCTCGACCTGCAGTCGGGTGTTCATCTCGAGGAAGACGTACTCCTGCGAGGCCGGGTCCACCAGGCACTCGACCGTTCCGGCGTTTCGATATCCGACCGCCTCACCGGCCCGGACCGCACCCACGAGCATCTGGCGCCGCAGCTCCTCGCTCACGCCGGGCGATGGCGTCTCCTCGGCGACCTTCTGGTGGCGACGCTGAACCGAGCAGTCGCGCTCGCCCAACGCAACGACCCGACCGCTACCGAGGCCGAGCACCTGCACCTCGACGTGCCGCGCGCCCTCGATGTAGCGCTCGAGCAGGATCGACGGCGATCCGAAGAACCGTTCGGCGCGCGTGCGTGCGGTGTCGAACGCAGCCCGGAGCTGGTCAGCGTCCTGGGCGATGCTCATCCCGATGCCACCGCCGCCGGCCGACGCCTTCACCATCAGCGGATACCCGATGTCCTTGGCGGCGGCGACCGCCGCCTCGACGTCCTCGACCGGCTCGCGGGTGCCGGCGGCGACCGGGACGCCGGCGTCCGCCATGAGGTTTCGGGCGCTGATCTTGTCGCCCATCGCGATGATCGCCTCGGGTGGCGGACCGACCCAGCCGATCCCGGCGTCGATGACGGCTTGCGCGAACGCGGCGTTCTCCGCCAGGAAGCCGTACCCCGGGTGGATCGCGTCGGCGCCGGTCCGGCGAGCCGCCTCGATGAGCTTCTCGACCACGAGGTAGGACTCGGCCGGCGCAGCCGGACCGAGCAGGACCGCCTCGTCCGCTTCGTGGACGTAGGGGAGGTCGGCGTCGACGTCGGAATGTACGGCGATCGTGCGCAGACCCATCGTCCGAGCGGTCCGTAGGACCCGGCGGGCGATCTCTCCGCGATTCGCGACAAGCAGGGATGAGAACACGGCGGCACACTAGCGGTGTGGCGTTGGCGGTGATCCTGCTGGGCGGCGCAGCGGTGCTCGCTGGGTTGCTCGGCGGCTCCTGGGCGAACTTCTCGGCGCTGCCGATCCGCTCCTCCCGGCTGGTCGCCGTCGCGGTCGCCGCGCAGGTCCTCGGCAATCTGCTGTCCAGGCTCACCGGCCTGCACGGGTTCTATCCCGCGGGACTCGCGCTGTCCGCTCTCACAGCGCTTGTCTTCTGCGCGCGCAATCTCACGGTGGCAGGGGTACCCCTGATCACGCTGGGACTGCTCTCCAACGCGCTCGTCGTCGCGATCAACGGCACGATGCCCGTCTCCATCGACGCGGCGGCACGCGCGAACATCTCTGTCGCCGCGATTGCGGCCGGCGACGATGCGCGACATGAGATTGCCGGCCGCAACACGACGTTGCGCCGCCTCGGCGACGTGATCCCGCTCCCGCTGCCAGTGCAGCCAGAGGTCGTGAGCCCGGGCGACGCGCTGATCGCGGCCGGCATCGGCGAGCTGGTTTTCCTCGGCATGCGCGGCCGGCGGCGGCTGAGCCAGCCCGACGCCGCGCGCCAAGAGCCCGCTGCCGTAGCGTTGTCGTAACAGACACGGGAGTTCACATGGCGAAGAAGAAGCGCAAGCGCCGCGCGCGGGCGAAGAGCAAGGCCAACCACGGCAAGCGCCCCAACTGCTGATCCCTGCGGCTAGGAGTTGTCCGACCCTCACGTGGCCACGGCAACGCGACGCTCGGACAACTCAACGACCGTCAGCCCGGCTTGCGTGCGGCTCCGAGCAGAACCGGACGGACCGAGGGAAGCGCCGCCGGGAGCGTCGTGTGCTCCACCCACTCGACCGAGAGCTCGGAACGACGCAGTACCTCTTCGGTACGGCGATTCGGATGGCAGCCCGCAGCCAGGTACACGTGTAGCGGTTCGATCACGTCTTGGACGCGTCCCAGCCATGATCCGTCGCGGGCACGGACATGTTCGACGAACAGGTACTGGCCACCGGGTTTGAGAACGCGAGCGATCTCGGCGACCGCCCGAGCCGGCTCAGGAATTGTGCAGTGCACGTATCCGGCGGTGACGGTGTCGAAGGTCGAGTCGGGAAATGGCAGCGCTTCAGCCTCGGCTTGCACCATCGTCCAACTCGCGGGCGCGCTGTTGTCAGCCAGACGATTGTTCAGCTGACGAAGCATGTGCGGACTCGGTTCGGTGATGACGAGTTCGGTCACCGCAGCGGGATAGTGAGGCAGGTTGTAGCCGTTGCCTGCGCCGATCTCCAGCGTGCGGCCGTGCGCCTGTTCGAGCACCTGCGCACGGAGCGCCTGGCCACCTGCACGCTCGGAGAGGCCTACGAGACGGGGGTAGTACCAGGCGAACAGGCGTTCGTTCAGACCCCAACGGTCGCGAGTCAGCATCCAGTCAGCCTGCCCGGCCCCCACCACGAGTACCACCGGCGGCACCAGTCATTGCCTCGAGTTGAGCGATCTGGCCCGTTCCAACGCGGCGCGAAGTGGCTGAAACCAAGGCCCAGTCAGTGATCGCCGTCGGTCTCGTTGACCGTCTCCTGCTCGTGCCGGGTACGGGTCTCGAGTGCGGCTTCGGATGGCCGCGGCGGTGTCTTCCCGTGCTCCCGGTGGTCTGGGTGCGCCTCTTCCGAGGTCTCGATGACGTCGTTGAGGTTCGCTTCGTTCTGCGCCTCGGTCACGATGTGCTCCTGAATCTCCTCGGTCGAAGTGACGGCTGACCTACCCGTCGTCCCGCCCGCCTACCCTCGCCTCGATGTGGCCAAGGCCAGAGACGGGCCGCGCACTCGTTGCGGGCGCGCCGATCTATTTCGGCCAAGCCGCCCAGGCTGACGCGACCATCTGCTCGAGGTCGTAGCTCGCTGTCCAGCCGAGCTCGTTGCGGATCTTCTCCACCGACGCGATGACGCGGGCCGGATCGCCAGGCCGCCGGTCCACGACGACCGGCTCCATGTCGTTGCCGGTCACTGCCGCCACCGTCGCCAGCACCTCGCGCACGCTCGACCCGACGCCACGACCGACGTTGTACGCGCCAGATGCACCGCCCTCGTTGAGGTGGAGCATCGCGGCCGCATGGGCATCGGCGACGTCCGCGACATGGACGTAGTCCCGGATGCAGGTGCCGTCCGGGGTCGGATAGTCGTCGCCGAAGATCTTCGGCGCCTCGCCGCTCGTCAGGGCCCGTAGCGCGAGCGGGATCAGGTTGAAGATGCCGGGATCGGCCAGGTCGGGCGAGGCACAGCCCGCGACGTTGAAGTAGCGCAACGCGATGACCCGCATGCCGGTCGCCGCCGACACCGCCCGCGAGATCCACTCGCCGACGAGCTTCGTCTCGCCGTACGGGCTCATCGGCTCGCCTTTGACGTCCTCAGTGACCAGGTCGACGTCCGGCATGCCGTACGTCGAGGAGCTGGAGGAGAACACGAACGAGTTGACGTTGCACTCCGTCGCCGCCTCGAGCAACGTGATCAGGCCGCCGAGGTTCTCGCGGTAGTAAAACAATGGCCGCTCGACCGATTCGCCGACCTGCTTCTTGGCGGCGATGTGCACGATGCCCGCAACGTCGTGGTCCGTGAGGGTGCGGCGAACGAGGTCGCCGTCGAGGATGCTGCCGGTGACGAGAGGTACGTCGCCGGTGCGCTCCGGCGATCCAGTGGTGAGGTCGTCGATGACGACGACGGACTCGCCGCGATCACGCAACGCCTTGACGACATGCGCGCCGATGTAGCCGGCTCCGCCGGTGACAAGCCACGAGCTCACTCGGCGCGAAACTCCACCGAGGAGATCTCGATCCGCACTTCCTGGAGCTTGACCCGGAGCCGATCCTTCAGACCGTCCGGGGCGGCGTCGCTGCCGCAACACCGCGCAACGAGGGCTTTGACCTCCTGCTCGATGCCGAACTGCCGCAGGCACGGGCCGCACTCGTCGAGGTGATCGCGGACCTCGGCCCGCGCCTCGTCATCGATCTCACCGTCGAGGTAGAGGTAGACCTGCCGGATCACCTCGCCACAGTCGACGGCGTGCGAGTCGCCACAGCTCACGTCGATCTCCGACTGCTAGTCACGTCGTACTCCCGGCCTGTTCGGGTCGAACGAATCCGCGATCGACCGCGTACTGCTCGAGCGCCTCTCGAAGCGCGCGACGTCCACGATGCAGACGGGACATCACGGTGCCGATCGGCGTACCCATGATCTCTGCAATTTCCTTGTATGCAAAACCCTCGACGTCCGCGAGATACACGGCCATCCGGAAGTCATCGGGCAACGACTGCAGCGCTTCCTTGATGTCGCTGTCCGGCAGGTGGTCGAGCGCCTCGGTCTCGGCGGACTTCAGGCCGGACGACGTGTGCGACTCGGCGCTCGCCAGCTGCCAGTCTTCGACATCGGCGCTGCCCGCCTCCTGCGGCTGTCGCTGCTTCTTGCGGTAGCTGTTGATGAACGTGTTGGTCAGGATGCGGTACAGCCAGGCCTTGAGGTTGGTGCCCTCTTCGAACTGATGGAACGCGGCGAACGCCTTGACGAACGTCTCCTGAACCAGATCCTCGGCGTCCGTCGGGTTACGCGTCATCCGCAGCGCCGCCGAGTACAGCTGATCGAGGAACGGCAACGCGTCGCGCTCGAAGCGCGCGCTGCGCTGCTCGACGGTCTCCTCGGTCACGCTGACGCCCTTCCGCACTGCAGTAGCCCTCGCTGCAGTGGGACGCCCAGGCCTCGCCGACGTCACTCCAGAGGGACGCGCCGACTGTATATCGCGACGACTGGCCCTCGGCACTCGATGCCGACGCCGCGTCGTTTGCGGGTCGATGGTTCCGGTCACGCTGGGTGCAACACCCCTGGCTAGATGGCGATTCCCGCCAGCCAGGACACAACTGCGGCCGCTACGGCGTCGGCGGACTGCCGCAGCGAATGGTCACCGGTGACGGACACCACCGTCCGCTGCCTCGCTGCCGTAGGACCGGCTTCCTGCTCGATGGCGCTGGCGGTGCCAAAAGGGTCCCGATCCCCTTGTACGACGAGCACCGGTACGGCAACGCCGACCAGCTCATCGACCCGCGACTTCTCGGGCTTGCCGGGCGGATGCAGCGGGAAGGCCAGCGCGAGCACCGCATCCGCGCCGACCGCGGCGGCGGTGCGGCAGGCGACTCGGGCGCCGCTGCTGCGTCCCGCGACGAGCAGCGCGCCCTTGCGCCGCTGCCGCAACGCGGCGACCGTCGCTTCCCAGGCCGCGTCGAGGCGCGGCGCCGCCTCTGGCGCGCGACGGCCCTTGACCCGATACGGCTGCTCGACCCTGGCGACCGTCCAGCCGACCCCGTTCAGCGCCGCGGTGACCGCGAGCAGATCAGGCGCGTCGACACCGCCACCGGCCCCGTGGCCGAGCACGGCCAGGCCGATACTCGCGCCGGCACCCGCGCTGAAGTGCGCACGAGCCACGCCACTCGGCGTCTCGATCTCTCGCGTCGTGTTCTTGGCTGCCACCGCGCCATCGTCGCAGTCGCCGTGCGTGATGGGACGATTGATGTGTGACGACGCCGTTGTGGGACGCCCCCGTGGCCCATGAACCCGTCGTGGGCGAGGTGCGCGTCCCCGGCTCGAAGTCGATGACGAACCGTGCCCTCGTCCTGGCGGCTCTCGCCAGCGGCCGATCCGTCCTCCACCGCCCGCTGCGAAGCCGGGACAGCGCGATCATGGCTGCGGCCCTGCGGGCGCTCGGCACGTCCATCGACGACAGCGACGAGACGACCTGGATCGTCGACGGTCGGTCGTTCACGAGCGCGCCAACCGCCATCGATGTCGGCAACGCAGGCACCGTCCTGCGTTTCGTGCCGGCGGTGGCCGCACTCGCCAACGCGACCGTGACGTTCGACGGTGACCCCGCCGTGCGCCGTCGCCCGGTGGGTCCGCTGCTCGACGCCCTCAGGCAGCTCGGCACGGTCATCGACGACGAGGGTCGCGGCGCTGCCCCGTTTGCCGTCCGCGGCGCGGGTCGGGTCGCTGGCGGCCGGGTCGAGCTCGACGCCTCGTCGTCGAGTCAGCTCGTCAGTGCACTGCTGCTCGCCGGTGCCCGGTACGACGACGGCGTCGAGGTCGCTCATGTCGGCGACCGGTCGGTGCCGAACGCGCCCCATCTCGCGATGACCGTGGACATGCTGCGCCAGCGGGGTGTGCAAGTCGATGCGAGCGCTGACCGCTGGTCGGTGACACCCGGGCCGATCCTGGCGTTCGACACGATGATCGAACCCGATCTCTCGAGCGCCGCACCGTTCCTCGCCGCCGCCGTCGTGACCGGCGGTCGGGTATCGATCCGCGACTGGCCGGCCACCTCCACCCAGCCTGGCGCCCAGCTGCCGTCGTTGCTCGCGGCGTTCGGCGCGAGGTCGACCGTCGACGACGACGGGATCACGGTCAGCGGCGGGGAGACCATCACTGGTGCGCAGCTCGACCTCCGCGATGCCGGCGAGCTCGCGCCGGTGCTGGCCGCAGTCGCGGCGCTCGCGAGCACGCCGTCGCGACTTGTGGGCATCGACTACCTCCGTGGCCATGAGACTGACCGGCTTGCCGCGCTGGCCCGTGAGCTGTCGGCTTTGGGCGCCGATGTTCGAGAGGTCGATGACGGTCTCGAGATCACGCCGAAGCCGTTGCACGGCAACGTCTTCGCCACCTACGACGATCATCGGATGGCCATGGCGGGAGCGGTGATCGGTCTCGTCGTACCTGGCGTGCAGATCGAGAACATCGACACCACGGCGAAGACGCTGCCGGGCTTCGCCGCGATGTGGCGGTCCGTCGTCGACGGCCAAGGAGCTACGCACTGAGCCGGCGACCCGTCGACGACGAGGATCGGCTCGGCCGTCAGGGGCGGGGGTCACGACCCCGCAGCCGGCTGCGCCCGAAGCACGACGACGCGGCCCCGGGCCGTGTGGTCAGCGTCGACCGCGGCCGCTATGGCGTGCTTCTCGACGACGACACGTTGCTCGTCGCGATGCGGGCCCGCGAGCTGGGTCGCAAGTCGATCGTGGTCGGCGACGCGGTCGAGGTCGTCGGTGACGTGTCCGGTGGGCCAGACGCCCTGGCACGAATCGTGCGCATCAGTGACCGCCGGTCGGTGTTGCGCCGCAGCGCGGACGACGTCGACCCGGTCGAGCGCGTCCTGGTCGCCAATGCGGACCAGCTCGTCATCGTGTGCGCGACCACCGACCCAACCCCGCAGCCGAGACTGATCGATCGGTGCTTGGTGGCCGCGATGGACGCCGGCATCGACGCTGTCCTGTGCCTCACGAAGAACGACAAAGCACCACCGACCGACCTCCGCCGCATCTACGGGCCGGTCGGGGTCCCGATCATCCTGTCGGGTCGGCCCGGCTTCGAGGCGGCGGTCGAGCTGCTCAGGCGCCGGCTGCATGAGCGGGTCACGGTGCTGGTCGGATCGTCCGGAGTCGGCAAGTCGACGCTTGTCAACGCGCTCGTCCCAGATGCCGACCAGCGCATCGGCGAGGTGAGCGCACGCACCGGCAAAGGCCAGCACACGACCACTGCCGCCCTTGCCCTCCCGCTACCGGGCGGTGGCTGGGTGGTGGACACCCCAGGGATCCGATCCTTCGGCCTCGCCCATGTCGACCGCGACCGGATGGTCGCCTGCTTTCCGGATCTCGCGGGCGGCGTCGCGAACTGCCCGACGGACTGCGACCATCTCGACCTCGAGGTGTGCGAGCTGGACGCCTGGGTCGCCGCAGGTCATGCGGCCCCGGAACGGCTTGACTCGCTTCGCCGCCTGCTGGTCACCCGCGACGCGATGTAGGCCGGTCGCCTAGGCCTTGCCGGTGCGCTCGCGGTGGCCACAGCCCGGCCAGCAGCAAGGCCGGCGCATGCCTTCCTCGAGCTCCTCCTGGGTACGCCGGATCCGCCGCTCGCGAGTCGGTGCCTGCTTGGCGTCTTCGACCCAGCAGATGAACTCGTTGCGTGCAAGTGGAGTGATGTCCTGCCAGGCGGCGAGCGCCGTCGGATTCGCGCTGAGTGCGCTACGCAGGTCGGCAGGCAGCCGGTGAACGACACCGCCGGGAACCCGCTTGCTGGCCACGGGACAACGGTAGCCGCCGCCCGTAGACCCCGTGCCCGGTTGCAAGAGCGATGGCGAGGCAACAGACTTCCGGCGTGGCCAGCGACCAAGTGACGATGTCCGACCAGACAGCCGACGTGGTCGCCGCCGTGCAGCGCGACGGCTACGCGATCATCGAAGACGCGTTCCCCGACGATCTGGCCGACGAGCTCCGGGACGACCTCGACCGCCTCGAGCACGAGCTTGGCGTCGTACCGTCCGACAACGACTTCGAGGGCACGAAGACGCTGCGGATCTACAACCTGCTCGCCCACCACGAGCTGTACCGGCAGATCCCGGTGTGGTCATCGGTGCTTCCCGTCGTCGAGGGAGTCCTCGACCCCGGCTGCCTGATCTCCTCGCTGTCCTCGATCGTCATCTGTCCCGGCGAGACGGCACAGCCGATCCACAGCGACGACATCTTGATCCCGCTGCCGAAGCCGCACCCGCCGCTGGTCTGCAACACGATGTGGGCGATCACGGACTTCACCGAGCAAAACGGCGCCACCCGTCTCGTGCCGGGTTCGCACCTGAAGCCCAATCCGACGTACGGCGGCGACTACCCGACGGTTCCCGCCGAGATGCGCAAGGGCAGCGTCCTGGTCTGGGACGGCGCACTGTGGCACAGCGGCGGCGCAAACCACAGTGACGAGCGCCGCTACGGAATCGCCATGAACTACTGCGCCGGCTACGTCCGCCAACAAGAGAACCAACAGCTCGGGTTGGCGCCGGACCTGGTCCGAACCTTCCCCGCGCGACTGCAGGAGCTCGTCGGGTACGGCGTCTACCGAGGACTGATCGGCCACATCGACAAGCAGCGCCCGGCCGACCTCCTCGCCGAGGAGCGCCTGCCGAGCACGATGGTCTGGGACCAGGTGGGTCGCGGCTGAACCGGCCCACGATCGGCCGCCGATCGCTCCTGCTCGGTGGGACGGGCGCACTTGTGCTCGCCGCAAGCGGCTGCGGCCACGGCAGCCGCGCCGAGCGCGATGGGAGCGGCCATCGCACGCCGCACGACGTCACGCCCCAAGGCGTCGGCCAAGAGGTGAACGGGACCTTTCACTCCGCCGCGCGCGGCACCACGGTCGGATGGTCGATCAGCTACCCGCCGGGTCACCGATCCGGCGACCGACTGCCCCTGGTGCTGGCGCTGCACGGATACACCGGAACTCACGTCCGGCCGATCGGGCCAACCTCGCCTTTCCAGCTGCTGGCGTCGCGGGTCCACGGTCGTCCGCTGCCCGCGATGGCCGTCGCTGCCGTCGACGGCGGAAACGGCTACTGGCACCGGCATCCCGGCGACGACCCGATGCGCATGCTGCTCGAGGAGTTCCTGCCGATGTGCCGCGACCGCGGCCTCGGCACCGCCGGGAGAATCGGGGTGGTCGGCGAGTCGATGGGTGGATACGGCGCGCTGCTGCTCGCCGAACAGCACCCGAGCCTGGTCGCCGCCGTGGCCTTGATCAGCCCTGCGGTGTGGACGACGTACTCCGACTCCCAGAACGCGAACCCGACGGCGTTCACGAGTGCCGCCGACTTCGCAGCGAACAACGTCATCAGCCACGCGTCAGCACTTCGCGGTATCCCGGTCCGGCTCGCCTCAGGTCGGCAGGACCCCTTCCACCCGTACCTCGAGTCGCTCGTACGTGTTCTCCCCACAGGCTCGCGCGTGCTCTTCCCGCCCGGCGGTCACGACAACTACTTCTTCCGCAGCCAGGCCGGGCCGTCTCTGGCCTTCCTCGGACATCACCTCGTGGGCTGACAACGGCCGCGGCGCCACGTGCGGACCGCTCAACATCCTGCGAGGGCTCTGGCCTTTGCGTCGTAGCTTCGCGGCCCGTCTGAGTCCATCAGGTCGAAGGCGCGCTGGGTCAAAGCATCGGGATAGATCCGTTTCGCCACGGCCAAGCTGCCCTCAGACTCGATCGCGTCGTCGACTTCCGCAGCCGTGAGGTCGGTTCCGTCCAGGTGCGCGACGACGCCGTCGGTGAAGTTCTCGTCGTTGTGGCACCGTCCGTCACCCGCCCAGCAGTGCACAACCGTGTATGCGACCACCCCGTGCGGTTCCTTGCGCGCCCCAAGAACGTCGACGGCGCAGCCAGCATGCCGACGATGACCCAGACCCTCATGGCGCGCCGCAAAGAGGCTGATCACCTTGATCTGCGGTTGCGTGATCGTGGCATTCGAAAGAAAGATCGGCGGGACGACGTGCGTGATCCGTAGAGCAGCCACGATCAAGGTCGCGCACAGAGCTCCCGCGATCAGGCGACCGGTGGGATGCTCCCAGACCCCGTCCACCGCCGCAGGCTCGACATTGCTCACCAGTCGATCATCCGCTGATCACATCCGACCGGATGTGCCGTCGTACGGTTGCTCGTGATGAGGCCGGAGAGCTCCGCCATGGCATCAGCATGACGCGTGCCGGCTCCGGCATGCGACTTGTCATGCGCACACGGGGTCATAGCGCAGGGGTCATAGCCCAGCCAGCGCCTGACAAGTCGCTTGAGTGCGTCGCGGCCGGCGTGTCAACCAATCGCGTGTTGCCGACGTTGGACGGGCATGGGACAACGGGTACGCCTCTCCTGCCTCGTCACCGCCAGTGCGTTCGCCATGATCGCCGGCGTCACGATCGGTGCGACACCAGCGGCAGCAGCCGCGCCCGGCGCGCCGAGCGGTCTCGAGTCCTTCCCGGCACTGCATGGCATTGGTCTGGACTGGAAGGGCGACTTCAGCGGCGCGACACCGACGTCGTACTCCGTCTATTCGCGACCGGACGCCGGTGCGGGCTGGACGTTCCTTGGGAGCGCGCCGGTCAACGGCCAGCGCGGCACCTACATCGACGCGACGATCGACAACGGCGACACCATGCAGTACTCGATCACCGAATCGAACAATGGCGGCGAGTCGGCTCGATCCAATGTCATCTCGGTCACCCGTCCGGTGACGGATCCACTGGCCGGCTCCAGCAACGCGATCACCGTCGACGCCACCACCGATGGCGGCCTGACGACCGAGTACTTCGATCCCTCGATCAACGGGACGGTCACCCTGGTCGACAACACACTGACCGGCAGCGGCAACGGTCAGAGCGCGAGCGCCGACATCCCGCGGGTCAGCGGTCCTGGTGACTACACGATCGGCAACGGCGGCATCGACTTCAACCTGACGACGGACGGGACGAGTTGCACGACCGCGACCGGAACGCTTTCGGTGATCGACGCGGCATACAACGCCACGCTCGACCCCGTGCTGTTCAGCGCGAGCTATGCCGTGTCATGTGACGGCAAGCCGACGACGTACGGCGATCTTCGCTACAAGTCCACGCAGCCGTACCGGGACCTGGTCGTCACGCCGGCCACGATCTCGGGCGGTACGCCGGTCAGCGGCTCCGGGCGGTACTTCGACGTCACCATCGCGAACTACGGCACGCAGACCGCCCACGTCGGCGGGGTTGCCATCACCGGACCCAATGCCGACGACTGGACGTTCAACGACGGGAACTGCCTCTATCGCAACTACCCCGCGCGGAGCTCGTGCACCGCCTACGCCGTCTTCACCCCGTCCGACCGCGGCCACCGCAAGGCCACCTTCACCTTCGCCGACAACAGTGCCCGTGGCACCCACACGATTTCGTTGAACGGTCAGGGCCAGGTCGCGCCGAGTGCGCCGCCGACGACCGCCCGCATTGCGGTCCACCGCGTCGAGATCACCTGGGAACCGCCGATCGATGATGGCGACGCCCCGATCACCCTCTATCGGGTGTATCGAACTGCGCCGGGCCAAGGCCAGCAGCTCGTCGCCACGGTCTCCCCACAGAATCCGGACGTCGGCGGCAGCTACACCGATCCCAACGTCCCGACCGGCATCACCTTCGAGTACTCGGTGCTCGCTGAGAATGCTGCTGGCGACAGCATCGACACCGTCGTCGAGGCGACCGCGCCGAGTGACGAAATCCTGCTCGATGCAAGCCAGGCCATGACGACCGCAGGTGACGAGCCGGTGTCGATTGCGTCTCCCGACATCCGCGGTCGGGTCGCGGTCGTGCCAGGGGCCACGCGGATCGTCTTCCCGCAGAAGTATCCGGACAATGTCGACCTGGTGGTCGCAAGCCCGTTCGGCACGGTTCCCCCGGCCCGACTGACCACGATGGGCGCAACCGCACCGGCAGTCTCGATGGACGGTACGACGGTCGCATTTGTCCACGTCAACGGATCAGGAATGCCGTCCATCTGGACTGTTCCCGTCAGGGGCGGCGCTCCCGCCCAGGTGGCGACTGGCGTGACCAACCCGTCGTGGCTCCCCGACGGCAGGACGCTCGTGGCCGAGCGGGAGAGCCAGGATGGCTCACCGGAGACGGGGCAGAACCTCGTGACCGTGTTACCGTCCGGCACCGTCACAGACATTCCCGGTACGACGGACGGCCACGAGCCTGCCGTCAGCCCGGATGGCCAGCACATCGCCTACCAGCTGAGTGTCGGCGGCACGTACTCACTCGCTGTCAGCCCCGTCGCGGGTGGCGTCCCCCAGACGAGCAGCCCGGGCGCGCAGCCGATCAGCTCCATCTCGTGGCGCACCGACAGCGCTGAGCTCTTCGCGTCTGTCAACGGGAAGGTGAAGGGCGCGACCTACTCGTCCAGCTCGGGCCCCGGCACGCTGTCGACGATCTCGCCGTCGGACGTCGACAACGTCAAATGGCCGGCGTACATCAACAGCAACGCCGTCAGCCTCCCCGACCCGATCCCGGTGACCGGCAAGCGTCCCTCGGTCAGCATCACCGCAGCCCCCGGCACCAACACGGTCTGCAGCATCGACGGTGGCGAGCCGACCAACTGTCCGTCGAAGTGGGTCTCGGTGCTCGACCTGGCCAGCGGCAGCCACCAGCTCGTGGTGACGTCGACTCCGGCGCAGGGTGTCGCCTCGACCGTCATCTGGACGTTCGACGTCGACCGCACCAAGCCGTCGGTCAAGCTCCTGCACCTGCCGAGGAAGACGAAGCACCACAAGGTCGCGATCAACTACATCGCGCACGACGCCAACGGCATCAAGAGCTACGACGTCCGGTACCGGAAGGGCACGTCGCGCCACGCACTCGGCAAGTACCGCTACCCGTCGAGCTGGCAGGCGACCACACACATGCTGTTGCACCTGCACGTCAAGACGGGCAAGACTTACTGCGTGTCGGTGCGAGCTCGCGACACCGCGAGCAACCTGTCGAAGTGGTCCAAGCAGCGCTGCGTCGCCGCCAAGTAGCGATCAGGCGCTTGCGCCGACAGCAATCGTCTCGTCGACCTCCGCGACGCGGGCGGCCATCTCCGCCTTCTCGCGGTCGATGAGCTCGGCCTTCTCCTCGTCGGCCTTCATCAGCTCGTCGAGGTTGAAGCCCGCCATGTCCAGCACGCCCATCTCGGCGTAGCACTTCTGGACCTTCTCGCCCCACAGACCGATGTCCTTGACGCACGGCACGATCCGGCTGAACAGCAGCGAGCGGAACATCTGCTGGAACTCGGAGTGGTCGGCGATCTCCTGGCACTCCTTCACCGGCATGCCGAGCGCCTCGTACACCTCCGTGCCGAGGAATCGGTTGCGCATCAGCCAGCAGCCCTCGACCACAAAGTCCTCGCGCTCGCTGCGCTCCTTGTCGGAGAGCTCCTTGTACGCGTCGCGAAGCGCAAGCCGGCCGAAGGCCACGTGTCGCGCCTCGTCCTGCATGACGTAGGCGAGCAGCTGCTTGGCGAGCGGGTTCTCGGCCAGGTCACGCAGCACACCGAACGCCGCGAGAGCGAGGCCTTCGATCAGCACCTGCATGCCGAGGTAGGCGTAGTCCCAGTCCTTCGCCTGCAGCGCGTCGTTCAGCAGTGCGGCGAGGTCCTTGTTCATCGGGAAGACGGTGCCGACCTTGTCCTGCAGGAAACGCGCGAAGGTCTCGACGTGACGCGCCTCGTCCATGACCTGGGTGGCGCCGTAGAACTTCGAGTCGAGGTCCGGCACGGTCTCGACGATGCGGGCTGCGGTGATCATCGCGCCTTGCTCGCCGTGCAGGAACTGGCTCCAGGACCACGCCGCCTGGTGGTGGATGAAGTTGTCCTGCTCCTTCTGCGTCATCTTCTCCCAGATGTCGGTGCCCTGGAACGGGTTGTAGGCGTCCGGCAGGCCTACCGGGTTGTTCGGGTCGACCTCGATCGACCAGTCGATCCGCTTGGTCGAGTCCCACTGCTTGTCCTTGCCCTTCTGGTACAGCGAGAGCAGCCGGTCACGGCCCTCGTCGTACTCCCAGTTGAATCGGGCGGAACAGTCCGCCGGCACGTCCCACGTCGCGGTGACGTCGGTCGGGATGGCGTACTTCTCGGCAGTGCTCATGACGAACCCTTCATCAACAGTCGTTCAACCAGGGTGGACATACGTGCAGCGATGGCCTCGGCAGAACCGTCGGGGCCATCGCTCGGCAGAACCAGATAGGACAGGGTGAGCCGGGCGACCGCCTCTGCGGCGAGCGCGACGTCCTCGGCCGGGACGTCCGGCCAGTGCGAACGCCAGTAGCTCTCGATGTTGGAGCGGGTGGCCGCGATGATCGCGTCACCGCGCGTCGTGATGAACGGCAGCAGCTCGTGAGTGTCGTCGGTCAGCACCGCCTTGAGCAGCGGGTTGTTCGACGCCTCCCGAATCGTCCACTCGGTGGCGGCCGCGACGGCATCGACCGGCGCGTCGGGGTGCATCTCGTCGAGGAAGCGATTGGTGCCTTCGTGGAAGCGGGTCGCCTCGCGAATCGCGAGCGCCTGTGCGAGCGCGTCCTTCGACCCGAACTCGTTGTAGAGCGTCTGTCGGGAAACGCCCGCGGCCGCGGCGACGTCGACCATCCGCGCACTCTGCCACTCGCCGGCGACGGCGACGTCGTACGCCGCATCGAGCAACGCGTCGCGAGTGCTGCGGGCTTCGGTCATCTCGAGCATTCTTTACACGAGCCCGCTCCGTGTCAAGTACCCGTTAGAGTGACGTCGTGGACGACCTCGCGCTCGCGCTCGCGCTGGCAGACGCGGCGGACGCGATCACCACCACCCGATTTCTCGCCGCCGACCTGGTCGTCGACGCGAAACCGGACCTGACTCCCGTCACCGACGCAGACCGGGCCGTGGAGCAGGCGCTCCGCGCGATCATCGAGCGAGAACGCCCCGGAGATGCGCTGCTCGGTGAGGAGTACGGCGTCACCGGCACCGGTCCGCGACGTTGGGTGATCGATCCGATCGACGGCACGAAGAACTTCGTGCGCGGCGTCCCTGTCTGGGCGACCCTGATCGGTCTGCAGCTCGACGGCGAGACAATCGTCGGCGTCGTGTCGGCCCCGGCCCTCGGCCGACGCTGGTGGGCAGCAACGGGCGATGGCTCGTGGACCAGTGCTGCCGGCGCGACGCGGCCGTGCCACGTGTCCCGCGTCGCGAAGCTGTCCGACGCATCGTTGTCGTACTCGTCGATCTCCGGCTGGGCCGAGCGAGGGGGCAAGGACCAGTTCCTCGGCCTCCTCGACACGGTCTGGCGGTCTCGTGCCTACGGCGACTTCTGGTCTCACGTCCTCGTCGCCGAAGGCGCCGTCGACGTGTCGTGCGAACCGGAGCTGTCGCTGTGGGATCTCGCTGCCCTGCAAGTCATCGTCAAGGAGGCTGGCGGCCGTTTCAGCGATCTGTCAGGCGTCGACCGCGCTGACGGTGGGAGCGTGGTGTGCAGCAACGGGAGGTTGCACGACGAGGTCCTCGCGGTGCTCGCGCCGCCGGTGTAGAGCTGCATCGATTCGCGGCGCCAGGAACAGCGCCGCCGCATCGAAGAATCCGTACCCGCCGGCCGCACCGGAGGGCGGGTTCCCCATGGGCACCAGATCGAGGATTGGTTCCTTCACCTGCCAGGTCCACGCGCCGAGATGGGTGCCGAGCAGTTCCAGATAGGTCACCACGATGAAGGCGCCGACGAAAACGGTCGACTGCCGTGACCGCAGCAGGAAGAAGACCAAGCAGGCGAACCAGAACGCTCCGAGCACGTCGGTGCGCCCGGAGAGGAACAGACCCCAACCGGCGTACGCGCCACAGACCACCATCGTGGCGCCGATGTACGCCTGCGGCCGCCTCATCACCACCGGCGAGCGGCCGATCGCCAGCGCCGCGAGATACACGAGCCCGTGGCCCGGCGGCACATACCAGGGCACGTTGTCCAGACGGTAGACATACACGTGCAACGCATAGGAGAACGTGAACTCGATGACCGTCGCGAACCCGACGACGACGCCGACCTGCGCACGGATGCGCGTTGGTTCCCGAAGCAGGAGAGCGACCAGCAACAGCCAGGTCGCGACGCCAAGCAGACGCTGCTCGATCGGCGAGACCGCGCCCCAGCCAATGCCGTGGTCGAGCACCAGGACAGCCGCGAGCCAGATCATCACCACCGTGACGATCAGCAGGTTGCGGCGACGGATCACTCGACCAGTATCCAGCGCGCCGTAACCGTCCCAGGTTTCGGTGAGGAGGTACGGCGATGAACCGAGCGCCTCGCGACGTTGCCGCGCCCCTTACCGCTGCAGTGGCGCCGCCATCGCTCGCCGGGCCTGACTCGTGAGGCCTGGCCACACCAGGTCGGTCAGGTACCGCACCAGGTCCGCGCGCGACATCGACTGATTCTCGAGCCAGCGATCGGTGGCGGCGCGAGCCATGCCGACCACCCCGTACCCCCATGGATCCGCCGCACCCGAGTCCAGTCCGGCCGCCCGCAAGAAGCCACCGATGACCCGCGACGCGTGGGCGCCGACGACGCTTGCGTAGTCGCCCATCAGATCCGAGCTGCCGCTTCGTCCCGACGCCTGGTGCGCCGCGACGAAGCGGTAGAGGTCTGGCTTGGCCTCGACGGTCGCGACGTACGCCTCGATGCCCGCCTCCAACTTCTCCCTCGGCTCCTCGCGGCTGTCGATCGCCGCCATCACGGTTTGCACGAGATCTTCAGCGACCGCCCGACCGACGGCGAGGAACAGGTCGGTCTTGTCCGCGAAGTATCGGTAGAAGACAGGTTTCGCGACCCCGGAAACGGCCGAGATGTCATCCATGCCGACGTCGGGCCCGCGCTCACCGACCGCGGTGATCACGGCACCGATCAGATCCGCGCGCCGCGCCTCTCGGTGCGCCCGCCAGCGATCCCGCCGCCCGTCGGGCAACGGCTCGCTTGACTCTTGGTTCGCCATGTACCTATAGTATCAGGTACTGAAAGTAACAGTTACTTTTTATCGCAGGGTGAGGTACTGATGAGCTCCAGCACTGTCGAACGGATCCGCAGCGTCGCGGCTCGCATCACGACGCCGCTGCTCCCGGACGACTACCTGAAGATGATCAACCCCCTCTGGACCGCTCGTGAACTGCGCGGCAAGGTCATCGAGGTCGTCCCCGAGACCGATGACGCGGCCACCCTCGTCATCAAGCCCGGCTGGGGATTTCGTGCGGACTACGCACCCGGCCAGTACGTCGGGATCGGCGTCGACATCGACGGCCGCTGGCACTGGCGGTCCTACTCGATCAGCTCCACCCCCGACAGCAACCGTGACACGCTGACGATCACCGTCAAGGCGATGCCAGAAGGCTTCCTGTCCGAGCACCTCGTGCGCGGGCTCGAGCCCGGCACCATCGTCCGGCTGGCGCTGCCGCAGGGCGAGTTCGTCCTTCCGGACCCGCCGCCCGCCAAGATCCTGTTCTGGACCGGTGGCAGCGGCATCACGCCTGTGATGTCCATGCTGCGAACGATGGACCGCCGCGGCACGATGCCTGACGTCGTCCACGTGCACTCCGCTCCCACCCAGGATCAGGCGATCTTCCGTGACGAGCGCCTCGCACTGGCCGAACGGCATGAGGGTTTGCAGACGATCGAGAACTTCGACGACGAGCACGGAATCCTCGACGTCGAGAAGCTCACGAAGGTCTGTCCCGACTGGCGCGAGCGGGAGACGTGGGTGTGCGGGCCGGCCCCCATGCTCGAGGCCGCCGAGAAGCACTGGTCGAAATCCAAGCTTGGCAAGTCGCTGCACATCGAGCGGTTCTCGGCTGACCTGAGTGCGTCCGCCGAGGGCGGGCACGTCACCTTCTCGAAGTCCGAGAAGGAGGTCGACCTCGACGGCGCCACCACGTTGCTCGAGGCCGGCGAGGAGGCCGGGATCCAGATGCCATTCGGATGCCGGATGGGCATCTGTCACACCTGCATCCTCCCGTTGAAGAAGGGCGTCGTGAAGGATCTGCGCAACGGCGCTGAGTACCAGGAGAACCAGAACATCCAGACCTGCGTCACGGCTGCTGCCGGTGATTGCGTCATCGAGATCTGAGGAATAACACGACAATGGCTATCTCTGACATTGCAGAATTTGCCCACCTCACGCCCGAAGAGATCGACGAGCTCGGCAAGGAGTTCGACCAGATCCGCCGAGACATCGAGGGCTCTCGCGGCGAGAAGGACGCGGCCTACATCCGGCGAATCATCGGCCTGCAGCGCAAGCTGATGGTGGCCGGCCGCGCGACATTGTTCGCGAGTGCCTTCCCACCGGCCTGGGTCGCGGGTACGGCGATGCTCGCCACCGGCAAGATCCTCGAGAACATGGAGATCGGCCACAACGTCATGCACGGCCAGTGGGACTGGATGAACGACCCAGAGATCCACTCCGGCACCTGGGAGTGGGACACCACCTGCCCGGCCGAGCAGTGGAAGCACTCGCACAACTACATGCATCACACCTACACGAACGTCATCGGCAAGGACAACGACGTCGGCTACGGCATCCTGCGAGTGACCAGCGATCAGAAATGGCACCCGGCCAACATCGGCCAGCCGATCTACAACACGCTGCTCGCGCTGCTCTTCGAGTGGGGCGTCGCGCTGCACGACCTCGACATCGAGGCCATCCGCAAGCGCGAGAAGGACCCCGTCGAGATGAAGCGTCAGCTGAAGGGGATCTGGCGCAAGGTCCGCAAGCAGGTCGCGAAGGACTACGTCATCTTCCCGGCGCTGAGCGGCCCGCAGTTCGTCTCAACCCTGACCGCCAACGCGACGGCGAACATCATCCGCAACCTGTGGTCCTACATGATCATTTTCTGCGGCCACTTCCCGGACGGTGCCGAGAAGTTCACCGAGGAAGAGCTGGAGAACGAGACCCAGGCGGAGTGGTACATCCGACAGCTGTTCGGTTCGGCCAACTTCAACGGCGGTCGGTTCCTTCACATCCTGTCCGGCAGCCTCGGCTACCAGATCGAGCACCACCTGTTCCCCGACCTGCCGAGCAACCGGTACCCGGAGATCTCAGAGCGTGTGAAGGTGCTGTGCGAGAAGTACAACCTGCCGTACACGACCGGTCCGTTGTACCGCCAGTACGGCCAGGTGTTCCGCACCCTGATGCGGCTCTCGCTCCCGACCAAGCGCGCATTCCCCGAGCCGCAGCCGCCGGTTCGGCAGAGCAAGCGGGCACGGCCGGAGGAGCTTCGCAACTACAACGGTCCGATCGCTCCGCAGTCGGCGGTCGCGTAGCCGGTCAGACGCTCGGAAAGGGCTCGTCGTGCCAGGCGCGGGTCACCCCTTCCGGGTAGACCAGCTCCCGAATCACCCGTGCCGGGTTCCCGCCCACGAGAGTGTCGTCGGGCACGTCGCGGGTGACGACAGCTCCCGCCGCGACCAGAGCGCGGCGACCGATGGTCACGCCGGGCAAGATCACCGCACGGGCACCGATCCAGGCTCCGTCACCGATCCGGATCGGTGCCTCGCGGACCTTGCGTCCTTCGACACCGTGACTGTCGCTGTCGGTGAGGTAGGCATCGTTCGCGATCGCGACATCGCTACCGATGATGATCTCGTGCACGCATGAGATGAACACGCCGTTGTTGAAGAAGACCCGGTCGCCAACCCGCAGCCGGCCCCAACCGGTCACCAGAGTGCGTTTGTGTGTCGACCACACCTTGAAATGGTCGCCGACCTCCATGTCGCTGGCGTCCACAGTCGGGCGGCCGAGCACCGTCGCCTGCGCGCCGACCGACTTGCAGTGGCGAAGGTGCCAGTTGGCGTTCGTGCGTTGCTTGCCGAAGCTCCAGTAGAACTTGGCTTCGATCTTGCGCTGCTCGAAGCGCTCGCGGAGATCCCCCACGACGCAACGCTAGCGGGCGGCTTCAGCGACCTCCAGAACGGTCTCATCTTCGACCTCTGCCATTGCGTCGCCCTGGGGTTCGCGAACCGCCGGGCGTCGTACTCGACGTAGTACCAGCAACCCCAGCGCGGCAGCGACGGCGCACGCGACGGCCCCGAGACCGATACCCCAGCGAGGACCGGCGTACTGCGCTACGGCACCCGCGATCGGGCCGCCGATCGGCGTCGAGCCGAGGAAGGCGACTGACCACAACGACATGACGCGGCCGCGCATGTGCGCCGCCGCGGTGAGTTGCAGGGTGCTGTTGCCTTTCGACAAAAATGACACGCTCGCGACCCCCACGCACGCGAGCAGGATGAGCTCGAGTGGGAGTGTCGGGGCGATCGCCGCAAGTGCCAACAGCGCGGCGAAGACGACCGACGTCGTCGTCAGCGAGCGGAGGCCCGTCGTGCCGCGACCGGCGAAGTACAGTCCGCCGACCACGGCGCCGAGGCCCATCGTCGCCGTCATGAAGCCGTAACTCGTCGACCCGCCACCGAAGCCCTGCGTCGCCAGGACCGGCAGCGTCACCTGGAACTCGTAGGCGAGACAACCGACGATCGCCATCATCACAAGCGGGACCGCGAGGCCGACCTCACCACGCACATAGCGCAGGCCCTCACGAAGCTGCCCCTTCGTACGCGGCGCAGCCGGCGCCGGCGTGATGGTCGACGTGTCCATGCGCAGCAGTGAACCGACCACCGCGACGAAGCTTGCTGCATTGAGCAGGAAGCACACGCCGTAGCCGCCCGCATCGATGATCAGTCCTGCCGCCGCCGGCCCGACCATGCGCGCCACATTGACCAGGACGGTGTTGAGGGTGACGGCATTCCGCAGATCCTCGGGTCCGACCATCTCGAAGACGAAGGTCTGCCGCGCCGGGTTCTCGAATGTGTTGTTGAGGCCGAGCAGGACGGCAAGCACTCCGATCTGCCAGACGGAGATCACGTGGGTGACGGTGAGCAGTCCCAGCACGAGCGCCTGCACACCCATCAACGACTGAAGCACCACCATCATGCGGAGCTTGTTCACCCGGTCGGCGACGACGCCGCCATACGGTCCGAGCAGCAGGATCGGGACGGTCTGGAGCGCCACGACCAAGCCCACCTGGAACCCCGATCCGGTCAGGTGGAGCACCAGGAACGACTGCGCAATCGTCTGCATCCACGTCCCGGTCAGCGAGATCGCCTGACCGATGAAGTAGCGCCGGTAGTTCGGGTTCTCGAGCGAGGCGAAGGTGTCGCGCCGGAAACGTTGGATCGGGCTCACCGGCTGCGGATCACCTCGACCAGCGCCTCGAGTGCCGGCACAGCAGCCTCGACCGCCGCCCGCTGCTCGGCGGACAGCGAGTCGAGCCCCTCGTTGAGGATGCGCCCTCGTTCGGCTCGCAGCCGATCATGGGTACGCCGCCCCGTCGCGGTCACCTCGAGCAGTCCGGCTCGACGATCGTCGGGGTCCGGCCGGCGGCGAACCAGGCCGGCGTCGTCAAGCGCTGCGACCACCCGACTCACCATGGTCGGGTTCATGCTTTCGGCGTCCGCGAGATCCGAGAGTCGAATCGGACCCTGTCGTGCGATGACGCCGAGGGCCGAGAGCTGGCTCGGCGTCAGGTCGGAGCCACGCGCCAGGGAGTTCATTCGACGAGACAACCGCCCGACGATCGCTCGCAGTCGCGCCGCAGCGTCGGTGTCGACGTCGAGGTCCGAAGCCATGGCACCATAGTATTTATTTGCCTATCGGCATGCAACTTTTTGCCCTCTACTCTCCGTACGAGATTTGCACTCGGACGTAGGGTCTGAGGTGTGACCGGGACTGTCAGCCCGAGCGACTACCAGCGGCGCGTGGAGGCGCTCCGCGAGGCGCTGCTCGCGCTGGCACCTGGCGCACCGGTTCGCCTCCGCAAGCCCACGTCGAATCTCTTCCGACCGCGGCATGCGGCGCACTCGCCACTCGACGCTGCCGGGTTCTCCGGCGTGCTGTCGATCGATCCGACCACAAAGACCGCAGACGTGCTCGGCATGACGACGTACGAAGACCTCGTCGCCGCCACCTTGCCGCACGGATTGGCACCGCTCGTGGTCCCACAGCTGAAGACGATCACGCTCGGCGGCGCTGTCACCGGACTCGGTATCGAGTCCGCTTCGTTTCGCAACGGGTGCCCGCACGAGTCTGTGATCGAGATGGACATTCTCACCGGGGACGGTCAGGTCGTCACGGCCCGGCCGGACAACGAACACCGCGAGCTGTTCTACGGGTTCACGAACTCCTATGGCACGCTCGGCTACGCGCTGCGACTCCGCATCGAGCTCGAGCCGGTCACGCCGTACGTTCATCTGCGCCATCTGCGGTTCAACCGGATGCAGGAGTGCGCAGCCGCCATCGAGACGATCTGCCGCGATCGGTCGCACGACGGCGAAGCGGTCGACTTCCTCGACGGCATCTGGTTCTCCCCCAACGAGAGCTACTTGACCCTCGCGACCTACACCGCCGAGGCGCCGCGAGCCTCGGACTACACCGGTCGCGGGATCTACTACCGGTCGATCCAACAGCGCCCGGAGGACTGGCTCACCACGCACGACTACTTCTGGCGGTGGGACACCGACTGGTTCTGGTGCTCTCGTGCGTTCGGGGCGCAGAATCCTCACCTACGTCGGGTGTGGCCACGCCGCTGGCGCCGTTCCGACGTCTACTGGAAGCTGATCGGGTTGGAGCGCCGGTATGGCGTGAAGCGCCGGCTCGACGCGCGCCACGGAAAGTCGCCGGAAGAGGAGGTGATCCAGGACATCGAGGTACCGGTGTCACGCGTCGCCGAGTTCGTCGACTTCCTCGACAAGCGAACCGGGATCCAGCCGGTCTGGCTCTGCCCGCTCCAGCAGCGGGACCCCGACGTGACCTGGGACCTCTACCCGCTTGACCCGGCGACCCTCTATGTCAACGTGGGTTTCTGGTCGACGGCTCCGCTGCCTACTGGCGAGACGGACGGGTATCACAATCGAGCAATCGAGGAGAAGGTCCGAGACCTTTGCGGTCGCAAGTCCCTCTACTCAACCGCCTTCTATCCCGAGGCGGAGTTCTGGCAGACCTACGGCGGACCGGCGTACGAGGTCCTGAAGAAGACCTACGACCCGGACCACCGGCTCCTCGACCTGTACGCCAAGACCGTGCAACGTCGCTAGCTGAAAGGACCAGCCATGCCGCGAAAGGCCATCGCCGAGGTGGTGCGCAACGCGATCGGACGGGCGCCGATCCAGATCTGCGCGTACGACGGCAGCACGGCGGGGCCAGCCGACGCCGCGGTCCGAATCACCCTCAACTCCCCCGCTGCACTGACCTACCTCGTCACCGCGCCCAGCTCCCTCGGTTTCGCGCGGGCGTTCATCTCCGGTGCGCTCGATGTCGACGGGGACCTGTACGACGCACTTTCCCTGCTCTGGAGCGATCGCATCGCCATCGTCTCCTGGGCGGACCGCCTCGACGTGGTGCGCAACCTGGATCCGAAGGCTTTGCGTTGGGTGGAGCCGCCATCGGAGGAGTACGGCGCGCGGCGCCTGGCGCACGGCTTCCGCCACTCGAAGGCCCGAGACGCCGAGGCGATCAGTCACCACTACGACGTGTCCAACACGTTCTACGAGTGGGTCCTCGGCCCGTCGATGACCTACACCTGTGCGTGCTACCCGACTGCCGAGGCGACGCTGGAGGAGGCGCAGTTCGCCAAGTACGACCTGGTAGCGAGGAAGTTGGCCCTGGAACCCGGGATGAGACTGCTCGATGTCGGTTGCGGCTGGGGCGGCATGGTGCGGCACGCGGCGAAGCACTACGGCGTTCGAGCGCTCGGCGTCACGCTCTCCCGCCAGCAGGCGGAGTGGGCGTCCAAGGCGATCGCGGAAGACGGCCTCGCCGACGTCGCCGAAGTTCGATACTCGGACTATCGAGACGTCCGTGAAGGCAGCTTCGACGCGGTGTCATCGATCGGCCTCACCGAACACATCGGCGAGGCAAACCTCGCGTCGTACTTCGGGTTCCTACGCTCCAAGCTTCGACCGCAAGGCCGGCTGCTGAATCACTGCATCACGCGGCCGACGACGACCGAACCGGTGCATCTCAGGGGCTTCATCGATCGCTACGTCTTTCCGGATGGCGAGCTCGAAGGCGTCGGGCGAATCATCTCGGCGATGCAGGACAACGGATTTGAAGTACGGCACGACGAGAACCTGCGTGAGCACTACGCCCGCACGTTGCATGGCTGGTGCGACAACCTCGCCGCCCACTGGGACGAGGCGGTCGCCGAGGTCGGGCTCGGCCGCGCGAAGGTGTGGGCGTTGTACATGGCCGGCTCCCGGCTCGGCTTCGAGCGTCACACTCTGGAGCTCCATCAGGTGCTCGGCGTGCGCGTCGACGAGCACGGTGAGGCGGGCATGCCGTTGCGCCCGACCTGGGCGAGCTGAGCGCTACTCGTCGTCGAGGATGACCTCGACGTGGTCGGTCGACGACGGCGGGTCGATGCTGACGTGAGGCAGGATGCGATCGAGCCAGCCCGGTAACCACCAGTTGGCGTCGCCGAACGCGTGCATCGCGGCAGGCACGAGCACCGTCCGCAGGACGTAGGCATCGAGCAGAACGGCGCCGAACAGCCCGAGACCGAACTCGCCCACCTGCCGCTGGCCGGTGAACACGAAGGCCAGAAACACGACCATCATGATCCCGGCGGCTGCCGTGATGACCCGACCGGTCTCCGTCTGACCGACGATGACCGATCGCGAGTTGTCCTTCGTGTGGATCCATTCCTCGTGCATCCGGCTGACGAGGAACACTTGATAGTCCATCGACAAGCCGAACAGGATCGCGAAGAGCATCACCGGTATGAACGAGTCGATCGGGCCGGGTCGGCCGACCGCAAAGATGCTCCCCAGATGGCCTTGCTGGAACACGAAGACCATCAGCCCGAACGACGCGAGCGCCGCCAGGATGTTCATGATCGATGCGGTCAGGGGGATGACGAGGCTTCGGAACGCCACCATCAACAGCAGGAAGGCCGCCAGCACCACCACGCCGACGAACAAGGGCAGCTTGGTCGACAGCACGTGGGAGAAGTCGACGAACGCCGCCGTGCTGCCGCCGATGTAGGCGGTCTTCACGGAGCTGCCCGCGATCGCCCGCGGGATCACTGTCGACCTCAGCTTGTGCACCAGCGAGTAGGTCTCTGCATCCTGCGGTGCGTTGTAGGTGATCGCGGTCATCGTCGCCGCTTGCCCGTTCTGTGACGGGATCGGATCAGTCACGGCGAGCACGCCCGGCGTACTCCGGATCGCGTCATGCAGCTTCGCGAGATCCGCAGCGTTGTCACCGGCACCATCCAGCGACGCCGCGACGATCAACGGCCCGTTGAATCCTGGCGCGAAGCCGTCGGACAGGAGGTCGTAGGCCTGCCGCGTCGTCCAGCCCTTCGGGTCGTTGCCGGCGTCGCTGGAGCCGAGCCGCATGGTGAAGGCGGGCAGGCCGACGAAAACGATCACCAGGAACGCGACGACAGCCAGCAGCAGCGGCCTTCGCTCGACCCGCCGCGCCCACGTGAGCCAGCCACCGCTGACATGGCTGCCGGTCGGACCGGACGACTCGAGCTGTCTGAGCAGCTTGCGGCCGAGGATCTTGCGGCCCATGAAGCTGAGCATGGCGGGGAGCAACGTGAGCGAGGCGAGCATGGTGAGGATCACGGTCATCACGGCACCGAGCGAAACCCCGACGAGAAAGCTGATCCCGAGCAGCATCAGGCCGAGGAGGGCGAACGAGACGGCGGCACCAGCGAACACGACCGCTCGGCCGGAGGTGTCGACCGATGCGATGACCGACTCCTCGACGTCCATCCCGTGCATGAGGTTGTTGCGATGTCGGCTCACGATGAACAGGGCATAGTCCACCCCGACGCCCAGCCCCATGAGAGCCGCGAGCTGCTCGGTGAACTTCGCCACAGACATCACGTTCGACACGATGCCGATGACTGCAGCCGCGATGCCGAGGGCGACGACCGCCGTGACCAGCGGCAGGACCATCCCGCGCCATGACCCGAATGCGAGAAAGAGGATGACTGCGGCGGCAAGGCCGCCCGCGATCTCCGACACCAGGGTCGACGGCTGCTTGATGTACTCGATGCCTTGGCCGCCGAGCGCGACTTGCACCCGACCGCTGCTTCCGGTCTCGGCGGTGTCGATCACCTTCTGGATCGCCGACTTGGGGATCGCGTTCGCCAGAGTGTCGAACTCGATGGTGGCGAAAGCGGTCCGCTGGTCCCGGCTGATCTGGAAGGCTCCGGCGGGCGAGTACGGCGAGCTCATCGCGACGATGTGAGGCAGGGCGCGGACATTTTGGAGCATCGCCTCCTCGGCCCGCTTGACCTCAGGGTCGGTGACCTTGCCGGTCCGGGTATGGATCACGATCTGGTCGAAGTCGCCGGCCTGTTGCGGGAACTCCGCCGTCAGCAGATCGAAGGCGCGCTGCGTGTCAGTACCTGGCAGGTTGAAGTCGTCCCGATACTTGTTGCCGGTGACCGCCGCGACCGCTGAGGTGAGGATCAGGACGCCGAGCCACACGCCGACGACGATCCAGCGATTGCGGTAGCACCAGCGTGCGAGCCCGGTCATGTGACGCCTTCGTGACGCGCCGCAGCACGACGCATTTGATTTGGTGTGAGGACGTAACTAATTCTGACGGATCATCCTGACGCGGATGTCATCGAGGGGCTTCGCGTGTCTTCACGTCTTGACGGGTCATCACCCTTCCTGCGCCTGACAAGCTGAAGGGTCGCCGGCTCTACCGCGCGGCGCCGCTGTTCTTCGACTGCCGCAGGCTGGACTCGTCGACCGCCTCGAAGGCCTTCGCCGGGATCGTCTTGAGCTCGCTGATCAACTTGCCGTGCCAGCCATGGCTCGCATCACCCTGGAAGTACCACGACGAGCCGTTGTCCGCGAGCATGAGCCCGTAGGTCTTCATTGCGTCCAGCACGACCCGTGCCTTATGGCTGTACGACGCTTCCGAGAAGCCGGCCTTCAGCCGGAATCGAGCCCCCATCGGCGGGTACTTCAGGCCATTCTGGCTGCCGGCTTGGTGGCGGGCCGGCCAGATGTAGTGCCGCGAGGTCACAGGTGCCGTGAAGCGGATCGCGTGGTCGACGTGCCCATGCTTCACCTCACGCCATCGCAGCAGGCCGGGCAAGATCGGGAGGCCCGCGGCGTCCGCGGACGTCCACCCGTCGTGTCGAAGCTTGTCACTGTCGAGCGCCCATACGGCACCGGAGCCGGCGTGCCAGTGCCCGTTCGACTTCTTTGTCGCGTACGTCTCGTAGAGGGTGCACGTCGCCTTGTCGACGACGATCGCGTGCCGATCGCCGTGTGCCTTTCGGCCGCCCTCGATGCGCGTGTCGTGACCGAGCGGGTAGCGCACCTTGTCGCTCTCGTGCGCGTAGTGGAACTTGACATGCACCTTGCGGTGCGAGCCGGTGACGGTCGTGACCGGTATCCCGTACGGCACGGGCTGCGCGTGGTACGACGGTCCGAAATCGGGGTGCAAGAAGTAGCCGCGGCCGATCGCCTTCACCCAGGCAGCACTGTGTGCGTTGACCGGCAGCTTGCTGACGTCTGCATGCCACACGTTGTCGGCCGGAAACACGGGGCAGCCACCGACTCTGTTGACCACCGGTGCAGCGGCGCGTCCCCGCGCATCGCCGGGCAACCCGACAGCGAACGAGAGCGACAGCACACTGACTGCGGTGATCCCCACAAGGCGTCTCATGGGATCACTATCCCAACGCGTGCAACCGCCGCGCGAGAACCTCGGCGTACCTCGTCGCCGACTCATTGGGCTCGTCGAGGAACAGCTGTGGCTCGATCAGTTCGAGCTCCATCAGCACAGGTCCGCGATCGGTGGCCACCAGGTCAACCCGGGCATACGCGACATCCGCGTCGACCACGCCGAGCGCCAGTGCGCCGACCTCCAGCTCCGCCGCACTCGGCTCGTGCGCGAGGTTCGATCCCCCGTGGAAGACCTGCACGCGGTAGTCGCCGGCGGCCGGAACCTTGCGGATCGCGTGGCTGAAGTCGCCGTCGAAGTAGACGAGGGAGGTCTCGCCATCGATGATGCTCGGTTCGAACGGCTGCACGAGGGCGTCCCCCTGCGCGACGAGCCGACGGAGGTGTTCCGCGGCTGCCGCTGAGCCCGCCACGACCCGCATCGTGTCGTAAGCGCCGACCGACACCGCGGGCTTGATGACGACCTCACCGTCGTACTCCTCGAGGGCGGCAGCGAGATCGGACGGCGGCGACTCATGGGTGATCAGCGCGGTCGGCATGATCGGCACCGAGCCGTAGGCAAGGTCGAGCAGGTAGCTCTTGTGGAGGTTCCACCGGATCACTTCAGCAGGATTGATCAGGGTGGTACGGCGGGCGGTCTCGTCGACCCAGCCGAGGAACTCCGTGACGTGTTCGGTGTAGTCCCACGTCGTGCGGACCACGACCAGCCGAGCATCGAAGGACGCGGCCGTGCCCCAAGGCTCGATCGCTGCCGTGATGCCGAGCGCCGCGAGTGCGGCGACGAGCACCGGATCCTCCGCTGCTGGGCCGTGTGGCATGTCCCGCCCCGTGGCGAGCACGATGTCGGGCATCGGTGCGCCGGCTCAGGTCGGGTACTGAACGTACGCGTCACTCAGGATCTTGATGAAGTCCTGGTCGGTCACCGGGTCCGCCGGAATGTCGAGCGGCTCACCCCGGTCCGCGAAGTCCGCCGCGAACCGTCGCAGCACCTCCGCCAGGTCGATGTCATCCAGGTGGTCATCGTGCCGCCGCCGGTCGGCCTCGTCATCGAACGCGATCCCCTTCCACGACAGGCTGACGCGCACCTGCTCGGTCGGGAACGTCGCGACCTGCTCACCTGAGTCGATGATCGCCCACGTCGCCGCATCGTGGCGGACCAGCTCGGAGTCCTGGCTCAGCGTCACCATTCCGTCCTCGGGCTTGCCGGTGGGACGCACGCGGTGCCACATGAAGTCGTTGTCGGCGACGATCGCCGTGTTGTCGATCGAGCCTTCGTGCAACACCGACGAACCGTCCGCGCCCTGCGGCCAGTACTCGAAGCCGCCATCCGAGCCGCGGTAGAACCACGCGACCGCCGTCGCGACCTTGACGCGCTCGGCCTCGAACAGACCAGACAGGCCCATGATCGTCAGGAAGGTGATGGGGTACGTCGTCCGGTCGAAGCCGCGGAATGCCGGAACGTCGGTGTGACCGGCGCCTTGCGGGAACGGCAGCTGCCAGGTCAGGTTCACGTACACCGTTGTCGGCCGGATGATCTCCGCATCGAACAGCCGCCGCGCCGCCTCGATGAACTGGGGGTGGTCGAGCAGCGGCTGCACGCCGGGCTTGACCTCGCCGTCGAACGCCCAGTTCCCCCGGAACACTGGCGCGATGACCATCGACGACGCGGAGTTGCCCGACAGTGCGGCGTACTCCGCACTGTTCGCGAAGTAACGCTGGACCGGCCAGTAAGGCTGGTGAGCATCGATCAGGTCACGAACCAGCTGCGGATCGTCGACCGCAGCGTCGAGAACCACCGGCGTGCGGGGAAGCGGCAACGTGCGGGTACTCACGAATTGGACCCCCTCTGCTGCAACGAATGCATGTTGCTGGATCACCAAGTATCGACGACCCGGCGCCGGCCGTCCCGAGGCGGCGGCTGCCACGCTGTCAACAGGCTCGCGACTCTCGACCGGGTGTCGGCCGGATCGATGACGTCGTCGATCTCGTCATAGGTCGCCGCCGACAGCGCCTTCCCTTGCTCGTACGCCCCGGCGACGAGCTGCTCGAAGACGCGGTTTCGCTCGTCGTCATCCGCGATAGCGGCGAGTTCCTTGCGCATCGCCAGCCGGACCGCACCCTCGAGACCCATGCCGCCGACTTCACCGGTCGGCCAGGCGAGCGTCGCCAACGAGGCGTGGAAGTCACCGCCCGCCATAGCCATGGCACCGAGCCCGTATCCCTTGCGGAGGATCACGCAGACCAGCGGCACGGTCATCGTTGCAACCGCGGTGAAGATTCGAGCCGTGTGGCGGACCAGCCCGGTCTGCTCGGCGCTCGGCCCGACCATCATGCCGGGGGTGTCGCACAACGAGAGGACCGGCAGGTCGAAGGCGTCGCAGAGCTGTATAAATCGCGCGGCCTTGTCACCGCACTGGCTGGTGATCGCACCCGCGAGGTGCAGCGGATTGTTCGCGATCACACCGATCGGGCGTCCCTCGATCCGCGCAAGCGCGGTAACCATCCCGCGCGCCCACCGCGGCCTGAGCTCCAGGACCGATCCTTCGTCGGCGATCAGGGCGATTGCTTTCCTGACCTCGTATGCCCGCCGTCGGTTCTCGGGGACGACGTCGCGCAGCGCGGTCTGGTCAGCGACGTTCCATGACTTGTCGACGGCAGCGAAGAATCCCAGCGCCTGCTTGGCGAGCGCGACCGCGTGGCGGTCGTCCTCGGCCGCAACATCCACCACGCCGTTGGCGATGTGGACCTCCCGAGGACCCACCTCGTCTGCCTCGACGATCCCCAGGCCACCGCCCTCGATCATCGCGGGACCCGCCATGCCGATGCTCGCCTCGGGTGTCGCGATGGTGATGTCGCAGCAACCGAAGAGCGTGGCGTTTCCCGCGAAGCAGCGGCTCGATGCGATGCCGATCCGCGGCACCAGACCGGAGAGGGCGGCGAATCGGGTGAAGGTGGGCACGTCCAGGCCACCAACGGTCGGAACGTCACTGTCACCCGGTCGGCCACCGCCGCCCTCGGCGAACAGTACGACGGGCAGCCGATCCCGACGGATGACATCGAGCATTCGATCAGTCTTCTTGTGACCCATCAGTCCTTGGGTGCCGGCGAGCACCATCGCGTCGTACCCGATGACTGCAGTACGACGTCCTGCGACGGTGCCGATTCCGGTGACGACGCCATCCGCCGGCGTCGCGACGATTAGGTCGTCGAGACCACGTCGATTGCGCTGAGCAGCGACCGTCAGGCCGCCCCATTCCTCGAAGCTGCCCGGGTCGAGGAGATCGGCCAAGTTCTCTCGGATCGTCCGGCGGCCAAGGGCGTGGCGCTTGGCCGCCGCCTCCGGCCGGGCGTCGTCGGAGAGCAAGGACTGACGATGCAGGACCTCATCGAGCTCAGGGCGGGTCGCACTGTCGTCGGTCATGACCCCTGACGTTACCGAGCCGGACGGCTCAGGTGCGGCCGCGGATGACCAAGAGCGGGTCGACACCATTCCGAGCGATCAGTGTCTCGGAGGCGACGTCGACCATCCAGTCGAGCAGCACGTGCTGCTCCGACTCCACGACCCTGTCGAGCACCGCGGCCTCGAGCACTCGGCCCGGTGCGTATCGCGCCCAGCGGGCGACGTAGCGACCACCGAGGACGCGATAGACGGCACCGTCGTCGACGCCGAGGACGAACGCTGCCAGCTCACCGTTGAGCCAAAGTGCCGCGAGCTGGAGAACGCCTTCCCCGGCGAGCGCGATCATGCGACGCTGCCAGAGCCGACGCCCTGACGGGTCGTCAAGCGGGCTCACGCGCCCAGCCGCGATGTCGCGATCGCGCGAGATGCTCTCGAGCAACGGAAGCATCGCCGTGATCTCGCCCCGGTCAGTCGTGACGGTGATCTCAGGGCGGACACCGTCGGCAACCATGCGGTTCCGCGCCTTGCGAAGCGTCCGCGCCACGCCGTGTGAGATGCCCACCGGCAGCCCGGTGGCCGCGTGGACCACCGGCACCGCGACCTCGTCGATCACGATGCCGACCGGCAGACAGCTGAGCAGCGCCGAGACGGCCGGACAGTTCGGCACCGGACCGATCGTGAACTCGCGAAGCTCGCTCAACAGTGCATCCGCGACCGCGGCGCCGAGGTGCGCGCCGACCTCTGGGGTGAGCGCAAGCAGACCACCGCGATGTTCCTCCGCCGTACCGGCAAGCGTTGTGCGGCGGACCGACCCGGTGCGGTCATCGAGCAGCACGGCGGCACCGACCAGCTCGTCGTCAGAGTGCAAGGCGACCAGCCACGGCTCGGTCCCCGGTGCAGGCTTGATGATCGACGCAGCGATCCAGGGCCACCGCGAGGTGACCGGAGTGCCAGGTACAGCGTCAGCGAGCGCACGGATCGCGGCGCCCTCCGCGGCGACCGCTTCGGCACCCCGGATCGTGGTGACCTCGAGCTGCCCCGCCTGAAGTCGGACGGTGTCCATGATCGTCACGCCCCCAGCTCCAACTCAGCGGTGTCTAGACACTGCTCGTATCGCGCGAGCCACGAGTCGAACTCGTCGACGGGGAGCGCCCGGCTGAAGTAGAAGCCCTGCGCCTCGTCGCAGCCCCCCTCGCTGAGCTGGCGCGCGGTGTGCTCATCCTCGACACCCTCGGCCACCATCCGAAGGCCGAGGGAGTGCGCCAGGTCGATGGCCGACTGAACGATGGCCCGGGACCGATCGTCGGCGCTCATCGAGGCGATGAATGACCGGTCGAGCTTCAGCTCGTCGATGGGGAGCTCCCGGAGATAGGCCAGCGACGAGTAGCCCGTCCCGAAGTCGTCGACGGCGACCTGGATCCCGATGCGACGCAACTCATCGAGGATGTGACGGGCCCGCTCGCGATCACTCATGATCACGTCCTCGGTGATCTCGAGCATCAGCAGGGACGCACTGAGGCCGCGCTGCGCGAGCATCCGCTCGACTCGCTGCGGCAGCTCGATGTCGACCAGCGACGAGGCGGAGAGGTTGACCGCGACCGGCAGGGCGAGGCCGCTGTCGAACCAGCGCTTGACCTGGTCGAGGGACTGCTCGAGCACCGCGACCGTCATCTCGTGCATCAGCCCGGAGTCCTCCACGAGAGGTAGGAACGAGCCGGGGTACAGCAAACCTTTCGTCGGGTGATCCCAGCGCACCAATGCCTCGACGCCGACGACCCGGAACGTCGCAGCGTCCACCTTCGGCTGGTAGTGCAGCGTCAGGTGACGCTCCGAGATCGCGGTCCGGAGATCATCGATCATGTGCAGCCGGTCACGCCCGTCCTCGTCCTCGCCGGTG
>JAFAZI010000181.1 GCA_019239875.1 Frankiaceae bacterium | reverse complement strand
CGGAATAGACGTGCTCCGGATCCTGGCTGAGCTCGGCGTCGAGCTGGGGCGCGAAGATCGTCTCGCCGTCGTCGTCGCCGGCATTGCTGATGGAGATCGTCGAGGTGTCGTCGGTCGAGGCGTTGTCGTCCCGGAAGACGATCTCCCAGCCGGCATGGTCGGTGTTCCAGCGCACGTAGTAGTTCCGCCGGCAGGGCTTTGCGAGCTCCGCGAGGACGTCACCTGGATACTGGCCGCGCCGGTCGGTTGAGTCGATCTGGACGTCGGCCGGGTACTCGACCCGGCCATAGTCCGAGATCCCGACACGCGACAGCTCGTCGCTGATGAGCCAGGCGAGCGTGGCGGCCGCCGATTCGGTGTGGCGGTTGCCGATGTCGGCACGGATCTTCAGGCGGCTGAGGAGGTCGTTGCCGTCGAAGGTGCCGAAGGCGTACTCGCGGGACGTGCTCGGGTTCGACCGGTAGCCGCCGGCCTTGATGCTCTTCTTGCCGACGAAGCCGGTCATGATCCGAGCGGGATCAGAGGCGTCCTGCTCGACGACGACGTCCTTGCGGCCCTTCTCGGTCAGCGTCCCGGCGTCGTCGTGGTAGACCACGTTGCCCTCGCCGGTCTCGCCGAGGTACGCCGACTCGGCCCACACGCAGTCCTCCCGATGGACGACGCTCGAGCGATCGACGCCGTCGACGCTGATCGTTTCCGCCATCAGATCGGGACCGGCTTGCCGTTGTACCTCGCCAGCGTGCCGCCGGAGTCGGCGCGCACCCGGATCGTCTGGCGACCGGCGACCCCGTTGAGCGTGATCGGGATCGTCAGGTTGACGGCCATCTTGATCCGGTGGATCGCGGCGATCATCTGCTCGGTCTTGGTGCCGAACGTCGCCCGGGTCCGGTCCGTGGCCGCGACCTGGGCGTGGGCCGAGTTCGCGATCTGGCGAGTCGTGCCCATCGCCGCATCCTTCGTGGCCTGCAGCTTCTGCTCGACGACGGCGAGGTGCCGCGAGGTCGACTGGGTGATGTCGTCCTTGGCCGTCTTCTGGGCGGCGACCGTCCGGGCCGTGCCGTCCTGAATGGCAGCCGTTGTGCGGTCGACCGCGTTCTTGACTGCCTCCGCCTTCGGGTCCGCAGCGAGATGCCGCTTGTTCATGTTGCTGCGGTTGTCGCGATCATCCGGCGAGTTATTGGCCGAACTCTTCGGGCCAGCTGGCTTGGGCGGGACCTGGTCGATGAGCCAGTCGCCGATGTCGCGGAGCACCTTCGGGATCAGGATCGTGTTGTCCGTCGCGTCCTTGAGTGCCGCGAGGACTGCGGCCTGGTCGCCGTTCTTGCTGGCGTCGATGACCTTGCCCAAGTCTCCGAACAGGTTGACGCCCTCGCGCACGCCTTCGATCACGACAGCGGTCGCGATGCCGCCGCCGATCATGTTCGCGAGTCCACCGCCCGCGGCCGCCGGCCCGGGAAGGCCTCCGCCGCCTCCGCCGAAGCCGGCGTTCGTCACGAAGACCGGCTGGACGAACGCCTTGCCGATCCCGGCGGCAAGCACGCTGCCGGCGACGGACTTGCCCACCGCCCCGGCGATGCCCCCGAGGGCCTCCTGGCCGAGCTTGATTGCCAGGCCCGCCGGCGAGAAGCCGAACAGGAACTTGACGGTGCGGTCGGCGACGAACCCCTTGATGAAGAGGTCCTTCACGGGATCCGGGATCGAGTCCCAGGCGCTCTTGAGCCCGCCGACCACCTCGCCGGCAGCGGAGACGACCTTGCCAGCCCCCGTGGCGGCGTTGTCGAAGAAGTTGACGATGTCGTCGCTGTGCTTGTCGACGAAGTCCGAGAAGCCGTTCAGGACCTTCGTCAGACGGGGCATGAGCTTGATCCCGATCGTCGTCTCGAGGTCGCCGACGGCGTCGTTCCACCGGCGCGTCGCCTCCTCGTTCGCCTTGGCGTTCGCGATGTCCTGCTTCGAGAGGTGCATCGCGTCGTCGAGGGCCTTCTGGATCCCGGCGCGGCCTTGGCTGAGGAGCGGGATCAGGTCCTGCCAGCTGCGGCCGTAGAGCTTCGAGAGCGCGGCCGCCTTCGCCTGGGCGGGGATGGCCTTGTTGTTGAAGAAGTCGGCCGACGCGAGGAGCTGCTGGTTGAACGAGAGGACCTTGCCGCGGTTGTCGACGACAGCCAGGCCGTAGTCCTTCTCGAACTTCGCCGCGGTCTTGCTCGTCGAGCTGATCTTCGCGACGGTCTTCTCGTACAGCCCGCCGATCTTCATCGCCTTATCGGCGCCGATGCCGTAGTAGTCGAGGGCATCGACGAGGCGGCTCGTGTCGGTCACGTTCTGAGCGATGACCTTGCTGAGGTTGATCGAGGTCTTCCCGAACTCCTTGCTCTTGCTGATGCTGTCCGACAGGACCGTACCGATCGCGAAGATGCCGCCGATGCCGAGGCCCGCAAGGCCGACGGTGGCGAGGCTCGTGAGCTGCTTCTTCGCGTGCGAGACCGCGCCGCCGATCGACGCCTTCATCCGCGATGCGCCGCGCTCGACGCCACCGACGAAGCGGCCCCAGCCCGAGCCGGACGTCATCGCGGCGCGGTCGATGCCCGCGACCTCGCGCTTGACGTTGCTGAGCTTCCCCGACGCCTTGTCGGTGGCCTCGACGGTGATGCCGAGCTTGCGCATCAGGTCCATCTACGCGCCCTCGTCGTCCGGATAGAGGGTCGCCTCGACGCGCTTGATCTCATCGCGTACGCGGGTGCGGTTCTGCATGAACTCGGTGAGCTCCGAGCCCGTCAGCGAATCCGGCGGATCAATCTCGGCAACCTCGCGGAGCTCGGCCAGGCGCGGCGCGTGCGATTCGGCGAACACGGCCCAGTGGATCGCCTCGACGAGATCGGGCGATGCCAGGCGCTGCTCCTCGACGCCAAGCCCGCGCCTGGCGGCGAGCACGGCGTCGTAGGTCAACGCCGCGGTCGCCGGGTCGGGGATGCGGTCTCTGGTGACGAGGCCACTGATTGACCGCCTGAGCCATTTGGGAGTCGCCCTCGATGCTCGAGGAGCTCTTCGGTGTGCTTCTTCAGCACAGCGAAGGTCTCCTCGTCGAGGAGGCTCACCGTCTGGACGTCGATCGGGCGGGCCTGGGCACGCCCCTTCGCGTCGACGTCGACGAGGTTCCAGGCGACCGTGAAGCGGCTGATCGCCATCGTGTCGCCGTAGGCCTCGTCGTAGTACCCGGTGCCGTCCTCGCGGGTCATGGTGCCCGCGCTCCAGGCGCTCTTGAGCTCGCTCCAGCCAACCTCGGTCCGAACGGTCGCGACGTCGCCGCCGGAGTGGGGCGTGCCTTCGCATCGGCACGGCCCCAGCGGCAGCTCCTTCGTGGCCCGCGGATCCGCGTAGCGGGCGGTGGTGGTCGGTTCCATCGCTCGCCTACGCGATCGAGTTGACGATCGTCGCCTGCGCCAGGGCGTTCAGGGTCGAGTCGTCGACGAGCTCGCCCGTGACCTTGAACAGGCGCTCGCCGTCAGCCTCGTCGTACGGGACGGCCGTGATGCCGATCCGGAAGTCGAGGGTGAACGCCTTCGTGCCCGTGCCGATGGCCTTGACCCGCCAGCGCCGCTCGCCGAGGGCGGCCGGTGCGGCGGCGTTCCAGATGTCGTGATAGTCGCTCTTGCCAGTCGAGCTGACCGCGACCTTGGCCTCGATCGTGCCGTTCGACTGCTCGCCGAAGCCGAACTTCGTCGCGACGTCGGTGCTCCCGCCGTAGGCCCGGCGGCGGAGGAATCGGTTGGTGGTGATGGAGAAGCTCTTGAGCGACGAGGCCGCCTCGGTCAGCGACGCGAACGCGGTGCCGGTCGGGCCCTCGTAGAGCCTCGTGAGGTGGCCCTGGACGGTCTCGAGGCCGGCCTTGGCCGACAGCGATGCCGTGTAGGCCGAGATCTCGCGGTCGAGGCCCATCACCGAGGCGGACAACGTCCACGGCGAGGCGCCAGGCGCGGTGATGTCGCCGAACGACAGGGTCATCGAGTCGATGAGGCACGAGACGAGGCGCATCGAGGCCTCGGTCGCATCGATGCCGGCGAGCTGGATTGTCGCCGGCACGAGGGTCGGCGCGCCGACCTCGAACGGATAGACCCGCGTGTACGGCCCGGAGCCGGTCGCGGCGATGCCGCCGGCCCAGTGCATCTCTGCCAGGTCGGCGAAGTCCTCGAACCGCAGCTGCGAGGGCAGCGTCACGCTCGAGCCGCGGACGCCGTGATAGCCCTGGCCCGCGGCGTTCCGCGAGTTGCGGCCGCGATCCTGGACCGGGTACTGGGAGGCCCGATCGAGCTCGGGGTTCACCGCCGAGTCGATCGGGTAGAGGAACGTTGCCGCGGCGGCCGACCCGGGCGATGTGAACGACCCGCCCTGGGTGCCGATCTGGCAGATATCGAAAACACGCTCGCTCACCTGGCTAGCCCTCCTGTGCCGGGCTGGCCGGCGCTTCGATTGGTTCGGTCGACACGGGGTCAGCCGGCTCTGCCACCGCCGGGGCGGCTGCCGGTGCTGTCGCCTGCTTCTTGGGGGCCTTCCGCGCGGAAGCCTTCGCGGGCTTGTCGGAGACAGCCCGGGCCGAGAAGCCCGGCCAGTCGAGGAGGTCGTTGGCCACGGCGGCCGCGTCCATCGGCCGCGAGGCAGCGACGGGCTCGCCGGAGCTCGCCTGCAGCGCCCGCACGTGGTGGATCCGGAGCAGGTCGGCGGCGTTCAGGTCGCGATGCGGGACGTCGGCAGGCGCGGTCTCGCCGGTGTAGTGGAGGACGGGCTCGTCGGTGCTGACGTCGATGTCGGCGGCTGCGATCTTGGCCACGGTTGGACTCCTATGCGGGCTGGAAGACGACGGATCGGTTGCAGACGATCTCCACCGAGAAGGGGAGCGAGAGAAGGATCCGGGCCCCCTGCCCGGCGGGGATCGCGCGAGGCACGATGCCCGGGCCGCCGGTCAGGAGCGCGGACTGCACGTGGGCCTCGACGAGGTAGTCCTTCGAGTGGGCGACCCAGCCATCGGCGATCGCGTCGCGGTCGCCGTAGAGCGCGACGACCGAATCGGCGAGCAGTTCGCGATCGCGCCAGACGGCGCAGTTAAGCGTCAGGTGGAGGCGCTCGTTGCCGGGCTGCGCCAGCTGCGTCCAGGCGCCGGCGGCCACGGTGACGATCGGAAACCCGACCTCGGTGAAGTCGTCGGCCATCGGCACGACGTAGGGCTGCGCGTCCATGACGTCCTGCGCCACGCCGGCGGCGAAGACCTGGCCATTGATCACGTTGGCGATCACACGGGCCGCCCCGTCGACGATCCGGGCGGTCGAGATCGCGGTCATTGCGCACCTCCGCCGGCGGCGCCCAGCAGGACGTCGGCGAGGGCCTTCGTGGCGGCCTCCTCGCCCATGGAGAAGGCGCGCGGCGTGATCGGCCGGGCGGTCATTCCGGGATGCGTGACGCTGCCCCGGGCGGCGAAGGCGCTCGGGCGCTTGCGACCCTCGGAGCTCCACGAGCCGGATCCGGCCGCTCCGACCATGAGGTCGCCGGCGATCTCGTGCTCGCCGGCGCCGGGCTCGAAGATGTTGAAGAGCGGGCTCGCGGGCCGGACGGTCGCCCCGACCTCGCGACCCGACGCGCCGCCCCGGGTCGAGACCTTCGCCGCCGGGATCTTCTGGAACGATCGCGGGACGTTGCTCGAGCGGGCGACCTCCTTCATCGCGGTGATGAACGGCTTCGTCGCCGCGCGGACGCCACGGCGCAGCGCGTTCTGGCGATCCTTGCCGTCGAGCTGCTCGAGCGCCTTCTCGATGGCGTCGGTCCCGGTGACCCGGATGAAGGTCATGCCCGGCACCCGTTGAAGCGGCTCGCCTGGCGGGCGATGAAGTTGTAGGTCGACTGGGGCCAGAAGCGGTCGGTCGGCGCCGGCGACCCGAACTCGTCCATGCCGCCCGCCTGGGATCCCGAGAAGCTGCCCTCCGCCCACGCGAGCTGGCGGGCGCGCTGGGCGGTCGCCTCGATGAGCGTCTCCGGGACGGCCGGCCAGCCGCGGATGCCCGTCGGGCGGATGACGTTGGTGCCCCACGGGAAGAACGTCCGGGTGCCGTAGCCCGTCAGGACGACGTGGAAGGCGGGCTCGCCGTCGGGGATCGCGGCGTCGCTGTAGGGATCCTCTCCACGCAGCACGTAGTCGCCGCCGGCGATCGCGCTGAAGGTGCTGCCGCGATCGTCGCTGGCCTCGAGCGAGTCGATCGACACGATCCCGTCGTGGGCGTGGAGGATGTGGTTGCGATCGCGCCGGACCGGCCCGAACGAGAGCGTCCAGGGAGTCGCGATGCCGGTGTTCGGATGGGCGAAGTAGTCGCGGCCGCCGCACGCCTCGATCAGCTGCTGCGTTGCCACCCCGAGGAGTTCGGCGAGGCGGGCGATCTTGCGCGGCTGCGTCGGCGCGGTGCTGAACATCCCGAGCAGACGGCTGAGGGGCGCGTAGGAGGTCGGGAACACGGTGGCCGCGGGGTTCGTGCCGGCGAACGGGTCGGAGTAGTCGGACTGGCTGCTGTTGCCCGCGTTCGAGACGCGCCAGCGATACCAGGAGCTCGCCGAACCGGCGGCGTCCCAGTAGGTGTACTGCAGCGTCGTGGCCACGACCGGGATCGTGGTGACCTCGCTGTAAACGCCGCCGATGGTCGCCGCTCGCTCGAGGCGGATGAGCGCGCCCGTGCCGAACGCGCCGGTCGCGAGGATCGACGCGGGATCGGGCAGCCAGATGTCGACGCGGATCATCGCTGCCACCGAGGCTGGCGGCCGGGAACGGGAGGATCGACCACGCGGCGGCAAGTTCTCGCCACGGGGTCGCGGTCGTTCCCGGCCATGTGGTGGGTCATCCGAAGCCGCCGACCTGGCCAGCCGCGCGCATCGCCGCCATCAGGTCGTTGAGCTTCGTCGCGACGTCCTCGGCAGTCGCGGTGCCGGGATCCGCGATGTCCTCAGGGTCGGCCGCGGCCGAGATGCCGAACGTCACGTCGACGTCGTTCAACCTGAGGGCCGCAGCCGTCATCCTCACCGCGCCCGGGTTGCCCTCGCCGTCGCCACCGTCGAGGATCACGCGGGCGCCGGCGTCGTTCCCGGCGTCGCCATTCCCTCCCTGAAGGAGCAGCGCGCCGCCAGCGATGCCCGTATCGCCGTTGCCTCCCATGAGGGCCGCGGTGCCATCGTCGGCGCCGGCGTCGAGTTGCAGGCTCGCCCCGCCCCGAGACGGGTCGTCCGCGCCCTGAATGCTCTGCCCGCCCGTGACGAGCGGGGCCGTCATTGGGTTGGCGATGCCGTCACCACCGCCCGGTGCGTCCGGGTAGTAGCGGGTCAGAGTCGCGCCGGAGGAGTGCGCGGCGGGGGTCGTGCCAGCGACGCCGCGCTCGACGAGCCAGGTTGTCTCGATGGCACGCCCGACGACCCTGACCGACTCGGCGTCGATCGTGCAGAACAGCGGATAGACGTCGCGCTCGTTCTCGAGCCCGGCGTCAACCGGGATCAGCGTCTGCGTCTCGTCGATGTCGGCGGCCAGGGTCGTCATGGGGGCGTGGCTACTTCGACTCGGCCGGAGCGGTCCGGGCCTTCGTCGCCTTGGGGGCCTTGACGGCCTTGTCCTCGGGTGGCGTGGTCTTGGCCTTCGCCTCGGCGCCGTCGTCGGTCTCGGGCTCATCGTCGGCGGCAGCGTCTGCAGCAGCCTTCGACTTCGACGTCTTGGTCTTGACCGTGGGCCGGGCCTCGTCGTCGGAGCGGTACTGCTTGACTGCCCGGGGATCGCCCTCGGGAACCTCGTTCCCGTCGGCGTCCACGTAGATCAGGGTTGCGTCGTCAGACATCTGGTTGCCTCCAGTGGGCACGAGGCGGCCCTGCTCCCGGCGAAGCCCGAAGGACTCGAGCGAGAGCAGGGCCACGTCGCGCTAGACCTTCGTCGCCGCCGGCACGACGCCGGAGCCGGTGGTCGAGTACAGGACCATCATTCGGGTGCGACCCGCGTTGCCGGCGGCGCCGACCGTCGTGACGATCGCTGAGATGACCCGGGCGGCCGCGGAGTACCGCGGGCTGACCTGGCTGTTGGCGATATACGCCCCGGCCTTGCCGCCCGCCTGGGCGAACGAGATCGACTCACCGGCGAGCAGGTCCGTCGCCTTCAGGTCGACGCCGGTGTAGAAGCCGTCGTCGTCTGCGGCGTCGCCGACCTTGAGGGTGGCGCTGGTCGTCGCCGTCCAGAGCGCCACGCCGTTGACGATGATGTCGTGGATCGTGGACCCGGCCGGGATGTTGACCGAGCCCGTGTAGACGCCTGCGCCGGTTGTCTCGGTGATCGAGACCTCGGCTGCCTTGATGACACTCATCTAGTGGGTTCCTTCAGATGAGGTCCCGCGAGGCCGGAGCGGTCGGAACCGGCCTCGCGGAACGGGTGGGTTACGACAGGCCGGTGACCTTGGTGAAGCCGGACGGGCGGAAGACAACCAACGCAAGCCTTTCCTCGACCAGGATCGTCCGCTGGTTCTTCACGAACTGGTCATTGACCCAGCCGACCTGCAGGGACAGGTCGGAGCGGCGGAAGACCTCCGCGCAGGCTGCGAACGCGCCGGCGAGGGCCGTGTTGGCCGTGATCGCCGTCGTCTTCACGATGCGGTACCCGAAGACCTCATCCGCACCCGCGAGGTTCGGAGGGCCGAACAGGTAATTGCCGA
>JAFAZI010000173.1 GCA_019239875.1 Frankiaceae bacterium | reverse complement strand
GCGGCAGCCGACGGCGCCATCATCGCGGTCGCCGCTGCGACGGCCGTGATGATGACGCTTCCCGCCCCGATCAGTCGTGGAGATCGAGTCACAGATCGCGATCCTCTGGCTCAGTGCTTGTGCCGGTAGCGGTACTTCACGGTCATGATGCTTGCGTGGTTGGTGTCGCCGATCACGGCCGACATCCGGCCGACCACGTGCTTGTAGACCCCGCTGCCGCCGGTGATGTCGCCCGCGAGCCGGAAGGTCGAGAATGGCAGCCGCGCGTTGATGTAGATGAGACCCTGCTTCAGGGCAAGTGCGCCGCGGCAGTGCTCGTAGTTCTGGCCGACGGTCTTGCGATGGCAGGTGAACTCTCCCGCTCCCTTCACCGTTCCGCCACGGTTCAGGTGACGCCGGGTGAGCCGCACGTTCGTGACGGCGTCGAGCCGGTCGAGCTTCTCGACCGAGACGGTCTTGGCTGTGTAGTGGACCTTCGTCGTGAACTTCTTGTGGCTGAGCGCAGACGGCGCCGCCGAGCTGGAGCCGTGTCCACCGACCAGCAGAGCGGTGGCGGCAAGGGCGACGACGATGAGGGCGGAGATCTTCCTGATCACGGGTGTGGGCCTCTCGATCCAAAGGGGCGGTCGGAGTGGAGTTCGCCGCTGGTCGGCGGCTTCCTGCCACATGACGCGATCACTAACCTGACCACAGTGACCGGGCCGGTGGCGAGCGCGCTGCGAGTGTCGTGGTCGTGTGTCATCTGGAGCCTGGTGTCAGGGGCGGCCTCGCTCGTCGTCGGCGTCGTCGCCGGGAGCCTCTCACTCGGCGGGCTCGGAGCGAGTGTCCTGATCGATGTCATCTCGTCGGTCGTGCTCATCTGGCGGTTCCGTCGGGAGCAGGGGTCGGGGGAGTTCCCTGAGACGGCGGAACGGCGCGCTCAGCTGGTGGCCGCCGGTGGCCTGCTCGCCATCGGCGGCACTCTGATCGTGACCGGGATCCAGCATCTGGCCGCGCATGCCACGCCTGATGCGCCGGTGCTGGCGCTCGGCCTCGCGGCGGCGAACCTCGTGGTCCTGCCGATCTTGGCGCAGTGGAAGTACCGAGTGGCCGCGGCCGTCGGGAGTCTTGCGCTGCGAACTGATGCGCACATCACGATGGTCGGGACCTCGACCGCGGGACTGTCGTTGCTGGGCCTCGGTCTGGATCGCGGTCTCGGGTGGTGGTGGGCCGACGCAGTTGCGGCCCTTGTGATTGGCGCCGTGGCGGCCGATCAGGGGCGGCGGTCGATCTCAGCGGTCGGCGAGGCGCCGGACGAACCGGAGGCCTGACCAGGTTTGATCGACGGCGGCGACCTTGTTGTCGACCAGCCCCGTCGACAGGCCGGCTTCTCGCACGTCGGTTTCGTTGATGTCCGTCGCGACGCCACTGGCTTGCTTCGGCCAGGACAGCCAGAGAGCGCCAGCGGCCGTGATCCGGTCCGGCAGACTCGTGAGGTGGCGATCGAGAGTCTTGCGGTCAGGACAGAACGCGAGGATGACGTCGTACGGCGTCGCTGTCGGTCGACGGTGCGGTTCGAACAGCTCGGCCACCACAGCAGCCGGCGCCGGCCCGACCACGAGGCAGCGGCGTTCCTGGCTGAAGCCCAGCTTGGCCGCGAGCGTTGGCACGTGGGCTGACGATACTGACCGACCTCCTCACCCACTAGCGTCAGTCACGTCCGTCGAGCGAAGGGGTGAACGTGGCGACGTCCGCGGCAGTCGGTCGCGAGTCCGCGTCCGGCGGCTCTGCGTCGACGGAGCACATGAACCTCGCCCTCGCCGTCATCGCGGCGGCACAACTGATGGTCGTGCTCGACGCGACGATCGTGAACATCGCGTTGCCGAACATCCGTACCGCCCTCGGGTTCTCGCCGACCGGATTGTCGTGGGTTCTCAACGCTTACACGTTGGTCTTCGGCGGACTGCTGTTGCTCGGGGGTCGCACCGGCGACCTGTTCGGCCGCCGCCGGATGTTCGTGGTCGGTGTGTCGATCTTCGCCGCCGCCAGCTTCGCGGGGGGCTTCGCTCAGGACAAGGGCTTCTTGCTGGCGATGCGCGCGGCGCAGGGCGTTGGGGGAGCCATCGCGTCACCGACCGCGTTGTCGCTGATCGCCACGATCTTCCCGCAAGGCCCGGCTCGGAATCGCGCGCTCGGTGTGTACGCCGCGGTGTCAGGAGCCGGCGCCGCGATCGGTCTGATCCTGGGCGGCATCCTCGTGGACTTCCTGTCCTGGCGATGGGTGCTCTTCGTCAATGCGCCGATCGGTCTCGCCCTCGCCCTGCTCGCGCCGCGAGTGATTCCGGAGACCGAGCGTCGGCCGGCTGGCCGCCTCGACGTGCCCGGGGCGCTGACCTCGACGCTGGGCATGGCGTCGCTCGTCTACGGCCTGATCCACGCGGCGTCATCGCAGGAGTGGGGCTCGCTCACCACCGTGGCGGCGCTGATCCTGGCCGCAGTCCTGCTCACCACCTTCGTGGTGATCGAGACCGTGACGACCAGTCCGGTGCTGCCGCTGCGCCTGCTCCAGGACCGCACCCGGTTCGGCAGCTATCTCGTCATGCTGATCATGGGGGCGGGCGGCTTCGGCATGTTCTACTTCCTGACCCAGTACGTGCAGCTCGTGAAGGGGTTCTCCCCGCTCCAAGCCGGCTTCGGCTTTCTGCCGATCAGCGCCGTGATCGTGATCATGGCCCAGGTCGCGAGCCGAATCGTCGGCCGGCTCGGCCCGCAACCGCTCGTCCTGACGGGCACGATCTGTGCGGGATTCGGCCTCTACCTGCTGTCGTTGCTGACGCCGGAGTCCTCCTACGTGGTCCACATCCTCCCGGCGATCCTGCTCTTCGGCTCGGGGATGGGATTCATCTTCGTGCCGATCACGGTGACTGCCGTCTCTGGTGTGAACCCAGAGGACTCGGGCATCGCCTCTGCGTTGCTCAACGTCGGCCAGCAGGTGGGGGGAACAATCGGCCTGTCGGTTCTGGTCACCGTCTTCAGCACGGCGGCGCGACACGACGCTGAATCGCAGGCAGGCAGGTTGTCCGGGACGGCCTTCGCGCATCACGTCTTCACGCACGGCGCTGACATGGGGATCCGCGCCGCTGCCGGGTTCGCGTTCATCGCGTTGGTCGCCGCGCTCGTCCTGATCCGAGTCGACGCCGCCAACGCCGGCAGCGCCGCACTACCCGAGACGCCGGTCGTGTGACGACGTCGACGTATCTGCTTCGCATCCGGTTGCCTGACCAGCCCGGCGTCTTGGGTCGAGTCGCGTCGGCGCTGGGGTCGGCCGGTGCCGACATCGACAGCATCGTCGTCGTCGACCGCGCCGCCGAGTACGCCGTCGACGACCTGGTGGTGACGTTGCCGGTGGCGGCCCTCGCCGACCGCCTCGTGAGTGCAGCGGCGTCGGTGCCGGGAGTCATCGTGGAGACCGTTCAACGCCACCACGGGCGGCTGCGGATGCATGACGACCTCGCCCTGCTCGATGCGGCCGCGTCGAGCGCGGATCCGCTGGCAACTCTCATCACGGGGATACCGGCACTCCTGCACGCGAGCTATGGACTGATGGTGATGGAGAGCTCGGGTGACGCGACCATCGTGGCAGCGACGCCGTCGGCGCCGGACAGCCGCTGCCGGGCGGGATGGCTTCCGCTCGACCAGCCCCGCGAACTTGCCGCCACGGACGTCTGGGAGGACCCGACTGCTGCGGGACCGGACTGCGAACTCGCGGGCGTGCCGTTCCGCGGCGCGTCAGCGATCGTGCTCGGCCGAATCGGCGGCCCGGCTTTTCGCCCGGCGGAGCTCACCCGGCTGTCCCATCTGTCCCGCGTCGCCCAGGCGCTGCTTCCGGCCTGATGTCCTTGCGGCCCCCCTGGGTCGAACCGATTCTGACGCGCACGCGAAGATTCTGATGTGGCGGAACGTGTCTATCCATCGGTGATCCGGACGGTGCTGGGCCTCTTCCGCGTCTTCGACTTCAAGTTCACCATCGACGGTGAGGAGAACATTCCGCAGCTCGGCGGTGCCGTTCTCGCGTCAAATCACGTGAGCTACCTGGACTTCACGTTCGTAGGGCTCGCGGCCTACCCCAAGCGTCGCTACGTCCGCTTCATGGCGAAGCAGGCGGTGTTCGACAACAAGGTCGCCGGTCCCTTGATGCGCGGCATGCATCACATCCCGGTCGATAGGTCCGCAGGCGCGGCGGCCTACAGTTCTGCGGTCACGGCGCTACGCGACGGCGAGCTGGTCGGGGTCTTCCCGGAGTCGACGATCAGCCGGGCATTCGTCCCACGAACCCTGAAGACTGGCGCTGCCCGCATGGCGCTGGAGGCCGAAGTCCCCTTGATCCCGGTCGTGGTGTGGGGCGGACAGCGGATCTGGACCACGGGACGCAAGCCGAAGCTGCGTCGTCACGTGCCGATCGTCATCACCGTCGGAGCGCCGATCGAGGTGACGGGCGAGGAGAGCGCAGCCGCGCTCACCGCCGTCCTCCACGACCGCCTCACCAAGTTGGCTGAAGAGGTGCAGTCCGCATATCCCGCACCCGCGCCGGGTGAGGAGACGTGGTGGCAACCGGCCTTCCTCGGCGGTACGGCGCCGACCCTCGAAGCAGCTGCGCCGATCGAAGCGGCGGCGATCGAAGCGAGGAAGAATCGCAAGCGTCGCGGTCGCCGGCCGCAAGCGTGACCGGCCCGATCAGCGACGTTCGAGCGGTCGTCCCGACCGTGTCCGTGTTGCCGGCCGACGGCGAGACGTCCGCAGTGGTGCTCGTGCTCTCAGGTGGCAAGGCGCAGAGCTACGCCGTCACCGACCCAGGCCAGCTGACCGCGGTGCGAATGCGGCCGTTCGCCTCGAGCCTTCATCGCCGCGGCGCCAAACACGGTGTCGCGGTCTGGGTGGTCCGGTATCGCTACCGCGGCTGGAACGGCCGTGATCGCTCGCCGGTGGCCGACGTCGACTGGGCCTTGGAGGAAGTACGTCGCCGACACGGGACCGTACCGGTGGTGCTGGTGGGTCACTCGATGGGTGGGCGTACCGCGCTTGCCTGCGCGGGCGCCCCGACGGTGAAGGGGGTCTGCGCGCTGGCGCCGTGGACCGAGGACCGGGATCCGGTCGGCCAGCTCGCCGGCGGGACCGTGCTGATCGTGCACGGCAGCGCCGATGTCGTGACATCACCGAAAGCGTCACGTGCGTTCGCCCGTCGGGCCGCGCAGGTGGCCGCAAGAGTGGGCTACATCTCCTTGCCATTGGAGATGCATGCGATGGTGTTTCGCTGGCGGACCTGGCACCGGCTTGCGACCGGCTTCAGTCTCGGCGTGCTCGGTATCGCCCCGATGCCTCGTCGCATCGCCCGCGCCTTCGCCGCCGGCGTCTCGTGACCTGGGCTGTCTAGGGCCTTGCGCAGATCAGTCGGAGCGATCCGGCGTACTGCGGCTGGCGTCGGAGCTCGCCGTACTTCCGGTCCCATTTGCCGCTGCCGAGGTCGTTGCGTAGCTGGTCGATGGCAGCCGTCGTCTCCGCATCGGTGAGGAAGCTCCACGCGGACTGATTCGCTCGGACCGCCGGGTCGAGGAGTCGCTCCGGTCGACCGTAGAACGCCTCGCCGAACCCGTCCGTGCAGTCGAAAGGGATCGGGACAGACGTCACTGTGCTGTGTCCGCCGAGCACCTCGCAGACGTGGTCGATCGAGGGAAACCGGCGAGCCTCGACCTCGACGACCTTTGGTGCGTAGTCCGCGAGCCAGAGGTCGGTGAGCGCGGCAGCATCCGCGGTCAGGATCACCACCGGTCCGCGGCTGACGCGTCGCAGCTCGCGAAGGCCGGTGTCGGTGTCCCGCCACTGATGAATCGTGAAAGATGCCATCGCGGCATCGAATGCGTTGTCGGGAAACGGTAGGTCCTCTGCCACGGCATCGATCGCCTCGACCACGTGCACCGGGCGCTGCGCCCGCATCGCGGCCGACGGCTCGACGGCTGTCATTTCTCGATCGGATGGCTCATAAGACCCGGCGCCCGCACCGACGTTGACGACGGTTCGGGCATCGCCGAGGGCGCGGTGGACATAAGCCGCGATCCGCGGGTCCGGTCGACGATGCGCCGTGTAGCCCGCCCCCAGGGCGTCGTAGTCGACGTCGCCCGCGGGCCGGTTACGCAGCGTCGGTCCCGACGTCGAGCAGCTCTTCGAAGAATCCCCCGATCTGGCGGCCCACGTCCACGATGTGGATCTCGAGGATCCAATGGCACGGCCGTCCGGAAGCGTCAACGGTCCGCATCGCGCGGTCGTTGCCAGGCATGACTCGGCTGAAGGCGTCGCCGCCGGGTGCCGCGTCGTGGGGGAAGTGACCGACCAGATGACCGGCGATGGTCCCTCCCCAGGTCCAGCCACGGTCCTCGGCAAGCGCTACGACGTGATGGAACAGCTCCTCGCCCGTCACCTCCGGGTGGTGAAGGAAGTAGTCGCGGCCGGCGTCGAACAGCACCGGCAGGTCGGCGACCAGCCGGTGCTTCACCGGATCATCGCCGAGGACGTAGGAGCGGCCGAAGTCGGCTTCCCAGTCCTCGAAGATCGGGCCGAGGTCAACGAAAACGATGTCGTCTGCCTCGATCTCCCGGTCGGGCGGGTTCTGGTGGTACGGCTGCAAGGTGTTGGGGCCGGATCGAACGACGCGCTTGTGCCAGTGTCGTGTCACGCCGAGTGCGTTCGCGGCGACGTCACGGATCTCTCTGCTCACCTGCGACTCGAGCCGGCCGGGCGACACCAAGGCGCGTCGCTCGATCTCGTCGAACAGCGTGGCGGCGTGGTGCTGCGCCTCGAGCAATTTGGCGACCCGGCGCGCGTCGTCGTCGATCTCTGTCACCCGGCGCACGGTAGCGAGCCGCCGGATCGCCGCGCACACCATTTCTTTCGTCCCGCTTGCCGGTATTCGCCCGATTGGGCCGTCTGGGGCAACTGAAGTGGGCATTTGGGCCTGCCGATAGTCCCTCCGTGGGCATGACGCGTCGCGAGTTCGGTGCGATCACCGGCGCGACCGTGTTGGCGACGGCTGCCCCGTCCGGGTTCGACGCCGCCTCGGCCGTCACGGCCGCGAAACGTGCTCCGGTGAGCGATGTCGAGCACTTGTTGCGACGGACGACGTACGGCGCGACACCCGCGCTGGTACATGAGGTGGAGCGCCGCGGCACGAGTCACTGGCTCGAGGCGCAACTGCACCCTCATCACGTGCATGACGGCGCGATGGACCATCTGCTGAAGCGGTGGCCGCGGCTGCACTGGAACACCTGGCAGGTGCGGCGGCACTACAAGAAGCACTTCGGCACCTGGGACCTGATGTTCGACCTCGTGGATGCGCACATCGCGCGCGCGACCTGGTCGAACCGTCAGCTGTTCGAGGTGATGGTCGACTTCTGGTCGAACCATCTCAACGTCACGTGTCCCAGCAGCGACGTGTGGGACAACCGCCACCTCTACGACCGCGATGTGATTCGGCGGCATGCGCTCGGTTCGTTCTCCGACATGCTGGTGGCGTGCGGCAAGTCGCCGGCGATGCTCAACTACCTCGGCAACGCGTTCAGCTCGGGCGCCGAGCCGAACGAGAACTGGGCACGTGAGCTGCTCGAGCTCCACACCGTCGGTGTGAACGCCGGATATTCGCAGACCGACGTCCACAACAGCGCTCTCATCCTGTCGGGTCTCTCGGTCGAACCCGACGGCGGCAGCTACGAGTACAAGCCATGGATGCACTACACGGGTCGCGTCAAGGTGATGGGTTTCTCGGCGGGGAATCACTCAGCGGCCAAGGGCGAGGCGCTCGCGATGGACTACCTCCGGTGGCTGGCGCATCATCCGAGCACCGCGAAGCACCTCGCGTACAAGCTCGCCGTTCGCTTCGTGTCCGACCAGCCATCCCCGTCGCTGGTCGATCACCTGGCGACCGTGTACCGGCGGAACCACACGCAGATCGTCCCGGTGCTCCGCGCGCTGTTCGCGTCTGCGGAGTTCAAGCATTCGAAGGGCGCGAAGGTGCGCACGCCGTACGAGGACTTCATTGCGACGCTGCGCGTGTTGCGCGTGCGCCCGCCACACAAGGGCACCGACGGCATCAGGTCGCTGCAGTGGATGTCAGGCGACACCGGCCAGCCGCCGCTCGGTTGGCATGCCCCGAACGGCTACGCCGACACGGCGGCGGCCTGGTCCTCGACGTCCGCGACGCTCGGCAAGTGGAACGTCCACATGTCGCTGGCCGCTCAGTGGTGGCCCAAGGAGCTGCACTACACGAAGGTCGAGGCGCTGGTGCCGAAGCCGGCCCCCAAGACCTACGGACACCTCGTCGACGGGCTGGTGCGCTCGTTGAGCGTCCCGCCCTTCAACTCCGTACAGCGCGCCGCCGTCACCGAGTTCCTGGGACACAAGCCGGGTGATGCGCTGGCGGCTACCGACGAGGCATTGCACTGGCGGCTGCCGTACCTCGTCGCGCTTGTCTTGAACAGCTCGCATCAGGCGGAACGATGACCGTCTCACGTCGCGGTTTCCTGGGTGGCACCGCCGGGCTCGCCGCGCTCGGGATGGTCAACGGCTTCGGCCCGCTTGGCACCACTCAGCTGGCGTTCGCCGACGGCAAGTACGACGGTGACATCCTCGTGGTGGTCAGCCTGCGCGGTGGCTTCGACGGGCTGTCGGCCGTCGTACCGTCCGGCGATCCGCACTATCACTCGAATCGTCCGACGATCGGAATCCCCGGCTCGTTGCTGTTCAAGCTCGATGACATGTTCGGCATGAACAAGGCGTTGTCAGCGCTGATCCCGTTGTGGAACGCGGGCAACCTCGCGTTCGTCCACGCCGTCGGCCAGAAGGACCCGACGATGTCGCACTTCGAGGCAATGGAGGAGATGGAGCGCGCGGCGCCCGGTTCGAACCTGCGATCTGGATGGATCGAGCGGATGTCCGGCGCGACCGGCCCGGGCACGCCATTCGCGGAAACCTCAATCGGATCCGCGACGGCGCCGGCGTCGATGAGCGGTGGCTACCCGGCGACGGCCATGTCGTCACTGTCATCGTTCTCGCTGAGCGGCTCCGGCGACAACGACCGTGCGGCCTGGCACACGGCGCTGCGAAAACTGCAACACGGTGCGCACGACGTCGTCATGAAGCCCGCGCTCACGACGATCGAAGCGCTCAAGACGACACAGGCCCTGGCCTCGAAGACCTACCACCCAGCCAACCTCGCGTCATACCCGGACAACGACATCGGTGGATCGCTCGCCAACGTCGCGCAGCTGATCAAAGCTGGGGTGGGCCTCCGGGTCGCGGCGGTCGATTGCGGCAACTGGGACATGCACGTCGACCTCGGCCTGCCGACCGGCGGTTGGATGTTCGACAACTTGACCGGACTCGGAAAGGCGCTCGCGGCCTTCGCGCAGGACCTTGGCCCGATCATGGACCGGGTGGTCCTTGTGACACTTTCGGAGTTCGGCCGACGGGTTCAGCAGAACGACTCCCTTGGCGTCGATCACGGCCACGCCAATGCCGTGTTCGTGATGGGCGGCGGGATCAACGGCGGGAAGGTCTACGGGCGCTGGCCCGGTCTCGCCGACGCGAACCTGGTCCTCGGCAACCTCAAGGGCGCGACGGACTACCGGACGATCCTCGCCGAGATCCTGGAGAAGCGTTGCGGGATCTCGGCCCACAAGGTGTTTCCGGGCCTGCACGGGAGTCGGCTAGGCCTCGCGTCGGCTCGCTGACCGCCGGGGTTAGCGTCGGAGCGTGGTGCATGAGCTGTCGAGGGCGGATGCCCGACGGATCGCAGTTCGGGCCCAGCTGCTGACCGAGGCTCGACCGGCCGACCTCTACGACGTCGTCGAGCACCTCACCCTCCTGCAGGTGTCGCCCACGGACGCGGTGGCACCGAACGCGGATCTCGTTCTTTGGAGCAGGCTCGGCTCGGCGTACTACCGCCCGGAGCTTCAGGCGGCGCTGGAGTCGCGTCAGCTCTTCGAAATCAGCTTGGTCATCCGCCCCGCCGACGACGTTGCGCTGTATCGCAGGGAGATGGCGGACTTCCGCGAGGGGCGGGACCTCGCGCCGTGGCAGCAGGGTTTTCACAGCTGGGTCCAGACCAACGACGCGTGCCGCCGCGACATCCTCGAGCGGCTGGAGCTGGAAGGTCCGCACACCGCACGCGAGCTGCCGGACACCTGCGTGAAGCCGTGGAAGTCCTCTGGCTGGAATGACAACCGCAATGTCATCCGGATGCTCGAAGTGCTCGAGCGGATGGGCGAAGTCGCGGTGGCCGGGCGAAAGGGGCGCGACCGGCTGTGGGATCTCGCCGCGCGCGTCTACCCCGAACAGCCACTGCCGTCACGTGCGGACGCGACCCGAATCCGCGACGAGCGCCGGCTCCGATCGCTAGGCCTCGCACGCGCCACCGGACCCGACTGCCAGGTCGAACCGCAGGATGTCCGCCAGGTTGGCGAGCCGGCGGTCATCAACGGCGTGCGGGGCGAGTGGCGGGTCGACCCGTCGTACCTCGACGGCGAGTTCGTCGGCCGGGCCGCACTGCTCTCGCCGCTCGATCGTCTCGTGTTCGACCGAGGGCGAATGACAGACAT
>JAFAZI010000060.1 GCA_019239875.1 Frankiaceae bacterium | reverse complement strand
ACGCCTGCCACCAGGCGCCCGTCACGACGCCGGTACAGCCGGCGTGTGGTGCGTGACTGAGCCAAGGCCATGCCGAAATCGTCACATGGCGGAGGCCACTGAGCGACCCGGCGCCGCAAAGATCAGGGTGGCCCTCAGGGTCAAACCCTGATGGCGGCAGCGGGCGGCGAGATGATGATCGGGACCATGACCACTACAGACATGCCCACCGATCAGCCGCGCCGGCTCACGAGGTCGCGCGACGATCGAATGGTCGCCGGCGTCTGCTCCGGGGCCGCTCACTACTGGGACATCGACCCCGTCATCCCGCGGGTCGTCGTCGCCGCGCTGGCCGTCTTCGGCGGGGCGGGGTTCGTCCTCTACGCGCTCGGCTGGTTGCTGATCCCTGGAGCCGGAAGCCCCAGCACACGGCTGGAACGCTGGCTGGAGGGCAAGAGCGGTGATCGTGGCCGCGACCTGATGATCGTCGTGCTCGTGCTGTTCGCACTCGGGTTCGTGGTCGACAGCGACCCGTTCGCCCACCGGGTCAGCCTTGCAGCGCTGGTGATCGTGATCGCGTTCACCGTCGCGGCCGTCGCCGGGCGGCGTCGCGCCGACCGCAGCGGTCATCCCTGGCAACGGGCGCCGGAGCCGGCGACGTTCACGACAGCACCGTTCGGTACGACGACCACTCCGTACGGCCCGCCGCCGGCGGCCGACCCGACGGTTGCCTGGACGGCGCCGCTACCGCCGCCTCGGCGGCCTCGCTCCTGGCTCGGTTGGGCCACGATCGGCGTGACCATGCTGGTCGCCGGAGTGTTCAGCATCGTGGCCGCCGCCGGTTGGGCCCACCCGCAACCGGCGGACGTCCTCGCTGCGTGCGTCGCGGTGCTCGGCGTCGGTCTTCTTGTCGGCACCGTCTACGGCCGCGCGTGGTCGTTGATACCGGTTGGGTTGCTCCTCATCGGTGCGCTCGCCGTCGCGAACGCACTGCCCCGCAATCTCACGTGGACGGCTGGCAACCGGGAGTGGGCACCGGTCGCGTACGCGAAGCCCGGCGGCTACGCCCTTGGGACCGGTGACGCGCGCCTGGATCTCACGAACCTCGACATGAGCCGCAGCTCTAGCAATGGAGCCGAGGCACGGGTCGGCGCCGGAAGACTCGTGGTGATCGTGCCTACCGACGTGACCGTTGTGGTGCACGCCAGCGTGAGCGCCGGTCGGATCGAGATGTTCGGCCGCGAGCAGGCGGGCACGTCGGTCGAGGTGGACCGCACGCTGCCCGGCCCGGCGGTCAAGCATCCAAAAACGCTGACCGTCGACATCGAGATGGGATTCGGCAACGTGGAGGTGGAGCATGCAGCGACATGAGATCGACCCGCTGTCTCTCGTCGCAGGGCTGGTTTTCGTCCTCGTCGGTGGCGGCTATGCGCTGAGCCACGGCGGCGGCGTCAACCTGCGCTGGATCGCGCTACTGCCGGCCGGCCTGATCGTGGTCGGCGCGACGATCCTCGCGATCGTGTTCAAGCGGATCCAGCCAGACGGACCCGTCGAGCCTCCGGCTGACGTCTAATAGAGGGCGTGACGCCTCGCTCCGACGCTGCCGCGGCCGCGGCCATCGCCGGGCGTGGACTGTCGGCGACGACGGCCGCGATCGGCGAGATCCACTCGGCGGTGGCCGCGCGGGTCTTTGCTCGAACCGGCCGGCCGTCGATCCCCGTCAAGGTGGTGCACGACGGGATCACCAAGGGTGTGTATGCCGCCGTGGAGAACGGCGCCAAGGTGGCGTCGTTCGCCGCCGGGCAGGTGGCCGGTGTGGTCGCGACGCAGCGCGCGCGCACCGCGGACTACGTCCGCCTCACTGACCGCGCGAATGCCTCGCTCGTCGTCGGCGCGCTCAACGGCGCCTGGGGTGATCGCTTCGCCAGGTGGCGCAACCCGCTCGCTCTGGAGATGACGGTCCGGTCGGGGGGTCACGACGTCGCGCCGGTCCGTGACGAGCTGGCGGCAGCGTTCCCAGCGGGGGGCGGCGACCTCGTCGTCTTCCTGCACGGGCTCTGCGAGACCGACCGGGCTTGGTGGCGGCATGCCGAGCAGAACTTTGGCGACCCCGCGTCCTCGCACGGTTCCCGACTTGCGGCGCTGACGGGGGCAACGCCCATCTACCTCCGGTACAACTCGGGCCTTCACATCTCCGACAACGGCGCGCAGCTCGCGACGCTGCTCGGGGCGCTGGTCGCCGAGTGGCCGGTGGAGGTGACCTCGCTCACGCTGATCGGTCACTCGATGGGCGGGCTGGTCATCCGCGCGGCCTGCTGCCTCGGACTCGAGGAGTCGCAACAGTGGGTGCCCGCCGTACGTCGCATCGTCTACCTCGGCTCGCCGCACCTCGGCGCGCCGCTCGAGGTTGCCGCGACAGCTGCCGGCGTTGCCCTACGCCGGCTGCCCGAGACCAAGCCGCTCGCGACCGCGCTGGCCAGCCGAAGTGTCGGCATCAAGGACCTGCGGTTCGGCGACATCCGTCCGGACGACTGGGCGGACGTCCGGGATCCAGATGCCTGGCGGCAGGCGCCGACGGAGTGCGCGCCGCTGCTGGAGTCGGCGGAGCACTTCTACATCGGCGCCACGCTCACCCGTGAGCCGGACCACTTCGTCGCTCGGATTATCGGTGACGCCCTCGTCACCTTCCCGAGCGCGTCCGGTGACAGCCCGCGCCGCAAGCTGGCGCTCGAGGTCGACCGCGGCCGCCACCTTGGTGGGCTCAATCACTTCGACCTGCTCAATCACCCCCGCGTCTGGGAGCTGCTTGCCGCGTGGTTGGCCGCACCGGCCCCGTAGTCGATCCGCGTCGGTCAGTGATTGACCGCGATGTTCCCGCCGTCCACCACGAGATGAGTGCCGTGGACAAAGCTCGCCTTCGGGCTCAGCAGAAACGCGACTGCGTGGGCGACGTCGATCGGCTGGCCCATCCTTCCCAGCGGTGACGCCTTCTCGAACTGCTCGCGAAGCCCGACATCGAGAGCGACCTGAAGCATCGGCGTCTCGATGAAGCCCGGACACACGGCGTTGAAGCGGATTCCCTCCGGGCCGAACTGGTCGGCGAGGGCTCGAGTCAGGCCGAGCAGGCCCGCCTTCGATGCGCAGTACGACGGGATCGCCCCTTGTCCCACGAGACCCTCGATGGAGCTGATGCCGACCACCGACGCGTTCTCGGCGGCACGCAGCGATGGCAACAGTGCCTGCACGATCAGCGCGTGCGCGCGAAGATTCACGTCGAGCACCTTGTCCCACAGCTCGGCGGTGAGCGAGCCGATCGGATCGACACTCACCATGCCCGCGGCGTGCACCAGACCATCCACCCCGCCGAGCACGTCGACCGTCTGGCTGACGGCCGCCGCGACGGCGGCTTCATCCGTCACATCGAGTGCGATCCCCGTCGTACCAAGACTGGCGGCGACGTCCACCACCGATGGACTGAGATCCCACAGGACGACTCGGCGCCCTTCATCGACCAGCACCTCCGCGCAGGCGCGGCCGATGCCCGATGCGCCACCGGTGACGACCACTCCGCTCATGGTTGCAACGCCACCTTCAGGCAGTCACCGCGTCGTTCCGCGGCGAGCGCATAAGCCGCCGCCGCAGCATCGAGCGGGAATCGGTGCGTGACGATCCCGTCGGTGCGGATCGCGCCGCTCTCGACCAAAGGGATCAGCTCCTTCCAGGACTGGTGGACGGCCGCGGTATTCATCGTGAGGGTGATGCTGCGGAAGAGGGCGGTGAGCATCGGCACCGGATACGGGTTCAGATCGTGCACCCCGATGACGGACACGGTGCCGCCGGCCCGGACCGCGCCGAACGCGTCGTCGAGGGTGGTGTCGAGGGCGACGGCGTCGATCACCGCGTGCGCACCGCGACCACCCGTGGCGTCCATCACCGCCGGAATGGTCGGCCCCTCGATCGGGGTGGCGCCGGACGCCGCGGCCATCGCGCGACGACCCGCCACCGGGTCGGCCGCAAGCACCTGCCCGGCACCTTGGGCGACGGCGGACCGCACGGCACACATGCCGACCGCGCCGAGTCCGAGAACCACCACGGTCCCACCCGGCGGGACGTTCGCGCGCTTCGCGCCGGTCCACCCGGTGCAGAGGTTGTCGGTGAGCAGAAGCGCGGCATCGTCGTCGATGCTGTCGGGCAGCGCGCGGAGCTGGAAGTCGGCGCCCGGTACGGCGACCGACGTCGCCTGGCCGCCCTGCAGGACGCCTGAGCCGAACACCTCGACGCCGCTCGCGCAGGTCGCCGGGTCTCCTGCCAGGCAGCCGTCGCACTGACCGCAGCCGGCCAGACAGGAGCACATCACCCGGTCGCCGACCTTGATCGTCCGAACCTCGGCACCGATCGCTGCGACCGTGCCCACGAACTCATGACCGATCGACAGCGGTGCGATCAACGGGAGATCGCCGTCGTAGAAGTGGAGGTCCGAGCCGCAGATCGACGTGGCGTCGACGGTGACGACCGCGCCACCCGGTCCCGGCGGTACTGGATCAGCCGCTTCGACGACGACGACGGTGCGATCGGTGTTGATCATCACCTGACGCACGTGACCTCCGACGATCTGTAGACAGATTCTGGATCTTGTGTACTGTCACACAGCAAGGTCGGGATGTCGATGGGAGGCGGCGCGTGCGCAACCCCCATGCCGGTGAGCCGTTCGACACGACCGATGAGGAGATCGCTGCTGCCCTGCTCGATGTCAGCATTCCGACCCTGATGCTGTCGCTGGTCCACATGACCGGCGACCTGAACCTGATTCGCGGCCGACTGAAGCCCGCCGGTCTGTTCCTCAACGAGGTCCAGGGCTACATGAGCGAGGCGGACAAGGCCGAAGCCCGGGCGATTGCGCTCGACGTGATCCGCGCCTATCGCGACGCGGGATGTCCCGAGCCGCGTCCGATCACCGCCGACGAGTTGCACGAGATGATGCGCTGGCTCGTCTGCCAGGACGTGCCACAGGAGTACGTACCGATGCTCCTTGAAGAGATGGAGCTCTCCGGCGAGGACGACCGCTGGGTGGACGTCGCCGGCACGGCGGAGCAGAAGGCGGCCTTCCCCGTCGTCGTGATCGGCTGCGGCCAGTCCGGCCTGCTCGCGGGCATTCGCCTCAAGGCGGCTGGGATCCCGTTCACGATCGTCGAGAAGAACCCCGGGGTCGGCGGCACATGGTGGGAGAACTCCTATCCCGGCTCCCGCGTGGACGTGGGCAACCACTTCTACTGCTACAGCTTCGAGCCCAGTGACGAGTGGACGGAGTACTTCGCGCAACAGCCCGAGCTGCAGGCGTACTTCGAGCGGGTGATGACCAAGCACGACGTCGGAGCGCATGTGCGCTGGAGCACGGAAGTCATCGGCGCGGAGTGGAACGACGCCGACTCGACCTGGCTGGTCGAGACCGAAGGCCCGGACGGGGTGCGCAGCACGCTCGTCGCACGCGCCGTGATCTCGGCGGTCGGCCAGCTGAACCGTATTAACCTGCCGGAGTTCCCGGGCGCTGACACGTTCGCGGGTCCGGCGTTCCACTCCGCACGGTGGGACCACGATGTCGAGCTCGCGGGCAAGCGCGTCGCGATGATCGGTGCCGGTGCGACCGGCTTCCAGATCGCGCCGACGATCGCGCCGGAGGTCGCGCACCTGACCGTGTTCCAGCGGACACCGCAGTGGATGTTCCCGAACCCGAACTACCACGAGACGGTCGGGCCTGGCGTTCGATGGGCACTGCGCCATCTGCCGTTCTACGGCCGCTGGTACCGCTTCCTGATCTTCTGGCCGGGCTGCGACACCGGCCTTGCCGCGGCCCGAGTCGATCCCGACTACTCGGCCGCCGATGGCAGCGGCCAGCAGCGCGCGATCAGCGCGACGAATGAGTTCACGCGGCAGATGTTCACCGACTGGATCGTGGGCCAGTGCGACGGTGACGAGGATCTGATCGCGCGAGTCGTCCCCGATTACCCGGCGACCGGGAAGCGGACACTGCAGGACAACGGCAGCTGGCTTCGTTGCCTCCGTCGAGACAACGTCGAGCTGGTGCAGGCCGGCATCGACCACATCGAGCCGGACGCAGTGGTGACGGCGGACGGTGAGCGGCACCCCGCGGACGTTCTCGTCTATGCGACCGGCTTCCAGCACACGGCAGTCCTTGCGCCGATGCGGATCATCGGGCGGGACGGGGTCGATCTGCGCGAGATGTGGGGCGAACGCCCGGCGGCGTACCTGGGAATCACGGTTCCCTGGTTTCCGAACTTCTTCATGATGTATGGCCCGGGCACGCACCTGGCGCACGGTGGCAGTCTGATCTTCCACTCCGAATGTCAGATGCGCTACATCGCGCACTGCCTGTCCGAGCTGATCGCGCGTGACCGCAACACGATGGAGCCGCTGCCCGAGCGGTACGCCGACTGGCACGCCCGCACGCAGGCTGAGATGAAGGGCCTGGTCTGGGCGCAGCCGACGATCGAACACACCTACTTCAAGAACGCGTACGGCGAGATTCACACCGCGAGTCCATGGCGCCTGGTCGACTACTGGTCGTGGACCCGCGAGCTCGACCTCTCGGACTTTCAGGTCGCATGACCGGCACCGCCGCAGCGCGGCTCGACGCGGCCGAGCCCAGCGTGCAGACCCACTTCCTGGATGCGGCGGAACGCTGCCTTCAGCGCAACGGCATCCGTCGCACCACCATGGTCCAAGTCGCCGACGAGGCCGGACTGTCGCGGGCCTGGCTCTATCGACACTTCCCTGACAAGGCCGCGTTGCTCGGCGCCACGCTGATCCGGCAGGACGAGCAGTTCTGGGCGGATGCGAGCGCCCGGATCTCCCGGCGCACCTCGTTGGTCGCGCAGGTCACCGAGGCGGTGCGGTACTCCCGCGAGCAGCACGCGAGCGCGCTGGTGCTCCGCCTCCGAGCGACGGAGCCTGCCGAGTGCGCAGCGATCCTCGGCGCCGGCTTGCGGCAGGCCATGCCGGGTATGGCGATGTTCTGGCGGCCACACGTGGAGTCAGCGCGGGCCCGTGGCGAGGTACGAGCCGACCTTCCCGTCGCCGCCGCGGCCGAGTGGGTGATGCGGGTGGTGCTGTCGCTGGTGACGGTCCCAGGTGACGCGGTCGACGTTGACGACTCGCGCTCGGTGCGGCGCTTCCTCAACCAGTTCCTGCTGCCCGGCCTTCGTTAAGGAGAGACGTGGACCCATCACTGTGGCCGACCCTCGATCCCGAGCTCGCGTATCTCGTCGAGGCGCTACCCGACATGAGCGAGGGCATGGCGGACGTGGTCGCCGCCCGTCAGATGATGGCGAGCTTCATGCCGAAGGGCCCGGTGCCGCACGAGGACGACCTCGACATCACCGACGTCACACTGCCCGGCGGGCCGGCCGTCCGGCTCTACCGCCCGTCGGGCGCGCCGGGCTACAGCCCGGGGCTGCTGTACATCCACGGCGGCGGGTTCTGCCTGGGCAGCATCGACACGGAGCACGGCGGGGCGGTGCAGCTTGCATACGCCTTGCAGGCGGTGGTGGTCAGTGTCGACTACCGCCTCGCCCCGGAGCACCCGTATCCCGCAGGCCTCGAGGACTGCTACGCCGCGCTGCAGTATCTCGCCGACCTCGACATCGTGGATCCGGCGCGCATCGGCGTGCATGGCCAGTCCGCCGGCGGTGGGCTCGCTGCCGCGACGGCGTTGCTGGCTCGCGACCGCGGCGGTCCGCCCCTCGTCGTACAGTCCCTCGGCATCCCCGAGCTCGACGACCGGCTCGAGACCCCGTCCATGCAGGCGTTCGTGAACACGCCGATGTGGAGCCGCCCGCAGGCGGTGCAGTCGTGGGAGCTCTATCTCGGCGGTAAAGCCGCCGACGGCTATGCCGCACCGGCGCGAATGGCGGATCTTGCCGGGTTGCCACCTGCCTACATCACGACGATGGAGCTCGACCCGCTCCGCGATGAGGGGATCATCTATGCGATGCGCCTGTTGGCTGCCGGCGTATCGGTCGAGCTGCACAACTACCCCGGGGCGTTCCACGGGGCATCCCTCGCGACGAACGCGACCGTCTCCCGCCGGTCCGGCGCCGACCTCGTCGCCGCGCTCAACGCCAAGCTGAACCCCTCCGCCCCCGCCGCCCCCTCCCACCCAACCTCCGCCCAACCGTCTTGAATCGTTGGTTTTGCGAGGGCAGAAGCAACGATTCGAGACGGTTTGGCGAGCGCAGGGGAACGGCGACTGCGCCGTTTGGGTGATTCATGTTGGGCATTCGGAGACGACATATATGAGGTGAACTCTCCCGCGGGAGCGGCGCCTCGCTCGGTGCTGCGCTTGTTCGCCATGTACGCGATCGCCAGCCTGCTGCCGGTGTTCGCGCTCGGCATGGTCCTCGCGCACAGCTACCGGAGCAACGCCGCCGCGCGCGGGGTGTCTGAAGGCCGCACGGAAGCGAGCCTGCTCGCGCAGACCTCGGTATCCCCGCTGTTCACCGGCAAACGGCTCGGGCAGCAGCTATCGGACGACGAGATCGCGGCGCTACAACGGATGAGCGGACCGGCGGTCGCCTCGGGCCAGATCGTGCGGCTCGCGGTCCGCAATCTCAGCGGCGACGTCCTGTACGCCAGCGACGGGGACACCAGGCCCGACGCCAACGCCGGCCACGAATCCGATGACGGCGAGATCGGCGAGGCGGCACACGGGGAGGTCGTCAGCCTCCTGACCCGGCTCGATGCGGACCGAAACCCCGACAGTCCGACCGGCGCTCGCGCCGTCGAGATCTACCAGCCGCTGCTCGCGGGGCCGGCGCATCGCCAGGTCGGGATCCTCGAGCTCTATTTGCCGTACGCGCCGATCGCGAGCGATGTCACGGCCGGCATGGGCGCGCTCTACCGGGACCTGGGAATCGGGCTCGGCCTGCTGTGGCTGCTGCTCGCGGCCATCTCCTACTCCGCGACGCGACGGCTGCGCGCGCAGGCAGCGCGCAACGCGTATCTCGCCGAGCACGACGTCCTCACCGGACTGCCGAATCGAGCGCTGTTCCAGCAGCGGGTCACTGAAGCCACGGAGCGCGCGGTTCGGACCGGTGAGCAGGTGGCGGTGGCGGTGATCGATCTCGACCGCTTCAAGGAGGTCAACGACACCCTCGGCCACGGCAATGGCGATGCGTTGCTGATCGAGCTCGCGCATCGACTGGGTGACACGGTTGGCGACGGCAACACGGTCGCACGCCTCGGCGGGGACGAGTTCGGTCTCGTGCTCGTGAATCCCGGCGATGTCGACGACGTCCACTCGACCCTGACCCTGCTCCGCCGCCTGCTCCAGCAGGAAGTCGAGGTGTCCGGCCTGCCGCTCGCGGCCGATGCGAGCATCGGCTTCGCGCTCTGCCCGGACGACGGTACGACGGTCGATGACCTCCTGCAGCACGCGGACGTCGCGATGTACGTCGCGAAGGCCACTCACGCTGGGGTGGTCCGCTACGACGCGGGTCATGACCACTACGACTCGAGCAAGCTCGCGCTGGTCGGCGAGCTGCGCCGAGCGATCGCGGCCGACGAGCTGGTCCTTCACTACCAGCCCAAGGCGTCGGTGTCCTCCGGCGACATCGTCGCGGTGGAGGCATTGGTCCGGTGGAACCACCCCGAGCGCGGTCTGCTCTACCCCGATGCTTTCCTGCCGATCGCCGAGCAGACCGGGATCATCGACTCCCTCACCCGGTGGGTGCTCGCGACCGCCTTGGCCCAGATCGATCGTTGGGGTCACGCGGTCGACGGCCTCGCAGTCGCGATCAACATCTCGGCGCGCAACCTGGCGCGGCACGACTTCTCCGAATCGGTGCTGCGCGCGCTGGCCGCAAGCGGCGTCGCGCCGAACCGGCTGTTGCTGGAGATCACCGAGACGGCACTGGTTGCCGATCCCGAGCGCGCCGGCCGCAGCCTGCGGCGACTCGACACCGCGGGTGTTCGGATCAGCATCGACGACTTCGGGCAGGGCCAGACGTCGCTCGGGTATCTCTCCACGCTTCCGTTGCACGAGCTGAAGATCGACAAGAGCTTCGTGCTCGACATGTTGAGCGACCAGTCACACGCAGCGATCGTCCGATCGGTCATCGATCTCGCGCACAACCTCGGCTTCGAAGTCGTCGCCGAAGGAGTCGAGACCGAGCAGATCCTGGATGCGCTGAATGCACTGGGCTGCGACATCGCGCAGGGGTATCTGCTTGCGCGACCGATGCCGGCGGACGCTCTGCCGGCGTGGCTGGGCACCCACCGATCGAACGCTGGATCAGCCGCCGCAGCCATGGCCTAGCGGTCGGCGCACCGTGGTTTCACTTGATCTTCAACTCGGCTAGCGTTTTTTGCACCTAGCGGGGGCGTTTGGGGGGCAAGGCGTTGCGTCGACCACTCATCTGGTTTCCCGCGCTTGCCCTGAGCGGTCTCGCGCTGACCGCAGCCTTCGCCCATCCGCCGGTTCCGAAGGGTCGATCGGCCGCCACGGTCGGGTACGACGTCTCGTGGCCGCAGTGCTCGGGTACCGCCGCGCACAACATGCCGAGTGGTCGACCGTCGTACGTGATCCTCGGGCTGACCTATGGGCGCGGGCACACGGCCAACCCGTGTTTGAGCTCGCAGCTCGGGTGGGCGCGCTCTCACGGGGTGAAGACCGGCGCCTACCTCGTCGCGTCCTACCCGGACGCCGCGCAACGACGCGTCGCCGAGACCGGGGTGTATGGAGCCTGCGACGGTGCGAAGCGCTGCCGGTTGCGCAACGATGGCGCGGCACAGGCGGCGTCTGCCGTCGCGACCATGCGCTCGCAAGCGCTGAACTCGCCTCGGGTCTGGATCGACGTCGAGTTCCGCCACACCTACCGATGGACTCGCCACCATCGGGCCAACGCCGCTGTCATCCAGGGCATCGTCCGCGGCTTGCAACTCGCGCACGTCCCGATGGGTGTGTACACCACGTCGTACATGTGGCACGCGATCGTCGGGACGTATCGGTTGAACGTCCCGAACTGGCTGCCGGTCGGGCACGGCGGGCCGCGCCAGGCGCTCGCGATGTGCACCACCACGGCGACCGGCGGCGTCACCTGGCTGGTGCAGTACACCCGCGCGCTCGACAACGACCTCACGTGTCCAGTGCTCGACCGGGTTCCGGGGCATCACGGCAAGCTGTGGCCCTACCGCAAGTCGGTGCAGCGACTGTCCTCGAGCGGCCGGGCGGTACGCGCGGTGCAGCGGCGCGTCGGAGGTGTGGTCACCGGTGAGTACGGCCCGGCGACCGCGGTGCTGGTCACCCGCTGGCAGCGCTCCCACGGCCTCCGCATGACGGGGGAGGTGCATCCGATCGACTGGCGTGCGCTCGGCGCCTATCGCCGCCATGGTGGCCATCCGTTCCTGCTGTCGAAGATCGCCCGGCTGTCCTGACGGGATCTCGCCGGGGAGTGGGTCGTGAGTAGCGGGTGCCGTTGGAACGGCAGTAACTACTCACCGCCTCGAATTCGCGGCTCTTCGATTCAGATCTGGCGGTCCTGACGGGACTTGAACCCGCGACCTCCGCCTTGACAGGGCGGCGAGCACTCCAACTGCTCCACAGGACCTTGCTCGAGCGTGACCTCTTGCGAGATCGTGCCCCCAACGGGATTCGAACCCGTGCTACCGCCTTGAAAGGGCGGCGTCCTAGGCCTCTAGACGATGAGGGCATATCCACGCCTCGGCGCCTGCCGTCGGGGACCAAGCCAGTCTAGGGGACGAATCGGCAAACGTGCGCGGCCGATGCCTGCGGTGTCCGATCATGTGGCATGGCCATCGACGAAGTTCGTTCGGGACGGGTGGGTACGGCGCAGCTGGTCACCATCGACCGCCCGGAGCGCCGCAACGCCATCGACGGCAAGACCGCGGACTCACTGGTCGCCGCTTTGGAGGACTTCGAGGCGGATGCGAACGCCCGGGTGATGGTCCTCACCGGGGCCGGCGGCGCGTTCTGTTCCGGCGCCGATCTGACGGCGATCGAGACGCTCTCGCCGCGGCTGATGGCCGGGGAGGGTCCGCTCGGCTTCACCCGCCGGGTCGCGTCGAAGCCGGTGATCGCCGCCGTCGACGGCTGGGCGGTGGCCGGCGGTCTCGAGCTGGCACTGTGGTGCGACCTTCGGATCGCGTCTCCGACCGCGAGGTTCGGCTGCCTCGAGCGGCGCTTCGGCGTACCCCTCGTCGACGGCGGCACCTGGCGGTTGCCGCGCGTGATCGGGCTCGGTCGGGCGATGGACCTGATCCTGACCGGCCGGGTGGTCGAAGCCGGTGAGGCGCTCGCGATCGGGCTGGTCACGTCGATCGCCGACGATCCGGTCGCCGCGGCGCTCGAGCTCGCCGAGCAACTCGCGGTCTTCCCGCAGGCGACGATGCTGTCGGATCGCGCGTCGGTCTACGACGGCTACGGCCTGCCGCGAGACGAGGCGCTCGCCGTCGAGGCGCAGTACGGCCAGGACGTGCTCGCCGACGCGGTCTCTGGCGCCGCAAGGTTCGCCAGCGGCGAAGGCCGAAACGCGACGACGGTGGAGCGCGCCCGCTAGCGAGCCTCGCTCAGGCAGCCAGCGGCGTGTGGGTGGCTGGTACCGACTCCTCCTCGACCGGCGGCCCGGGAGGCGTGCCGTCGCCGAATGGCCGACCGCCCAGCTCTTCTCGACGGTGCGGTTCGAGCCAGCCGGACAGATCGGGGCCAGCCGGAAGGATGCCGGTCGGATTGATGTCCTGGTGCACGCAGTAGTAGTGGCGCTTGATGTGGTCGAAGTCGATCGTGTCGCCGAAGCCAGGCGTCTGGAACAGGTCCCGCGCGTAGGCCCACAGCGTCGGCATCTCGGACAACTTCTGCCGATTGCACTTGAAGTGGCCGTGGTAGACGGCGTCGAAGCGCGCAAGGGTCGTGAACAGACGCACGTCTGCCTCGGTGATCGAGTCACCCACCAGGTAGCGCTGCCCCTCGAGGCGGTCGCTCAGCCAGTCCAGCCGATCGAACAGCCGGTGGTACGCCGCCTCGTAGGCGTCCTGTGATCCGGCGAAGCCAGCCCGGTACACCCCGTTGTTGACATCGCGGTAGACGAGGTCCATCACCTCGTCGATCTCGTCGCGAAGGGGTTCCGGATAGAGGTCCGGGGCTCCGTCGCGATGATGCTCGCGCCACTCGGTCGACAGGTCGAGGGTGATCTGCGGAAAGTCGTTCGTCACCACCTGACCGGATGAGATCTCGACTATCGCCGGAACCGTGATGCCGCGGTCGTAGCTCGGATCACGGCGCAGGTACGCCTCCTCGAGCCGCTCTATTCCGAGCACCGGATCGCGGCCACCGGGGTCGAGATCGAACGTCCAGCTTTGCTCGTCGTGCACCGGCCCGCAGATCCCCATCGAGAGGACGTCCTCGAGTCCAAGGAGACGACGAACGATGATCGCGCGATTGGCCCACGGGCACGCGCGTGCCGCAATCAGCCGGTACCGGCCCGGCTCCACCGGGTAGCCGTCGTGACCATCGCGGGTGATCCGCGTCGTGAGGTACTTCTCGTCCCGGTCGTAGCCGCCGTTGCTACTGACGTATTCACCCATGACATCGGCCTACCCAGGATGCCGACGCGAAATGTCTGCGGTCTGCTGCGGCCAACCTGACGTTGCCGTCATACTGCGGAGATGAGCGCCGTCGTCCGTTTTCGAGTGTCACGTCGGCGCCTCATCGAAGGCGCGAGCTTGCTACCGCTCGTGCTCGTCTCACCGGCCCTGTTCGACCCGCCCGCTGAGGCGGCGGCGGACAAGAAGAAGCGGGCGCATCGCTTCTTCACGGCGCACCAGGCCGCGGTCGTCGATGCCGCGACCCGCAGGATCGCTCCCGGTCCCGACGACGATCCTCTTGAGGCCGGTCACCCGGGCGCGCACGAGGCGAACGTCGTTCACTACATCGACACGATGCTGTCGATGTTCCAGCACCGCACGCCCAAGCTGTTCGCCGGCGGGCCGTGGAGCAACCGGCACACCCACGGCAAGAACCACATGGCGACGTTCGTGATGCCGGACCGCGCCCAGGCCCAGGCTTGGCGCAGACGTATCCGGCAGCTCCGTCGTACCTATCACCATGGGATCGCGATGCTGGACAGGAAGGCCGGCGGCAACTTCGCGAAGGCTTCAAGGTCGAAGCAGGATCAGATCCTCGCCTCCGCGGGAGCGGCAGAGTTCACGGCGGTGCTGTTCCAGCACACGATCGAGGGGATGTACTGCGTCCCTGAGTACGGCGGCAACCGGCACCGCGTCGGGTGGAAGGAGATCGGATATCCGGGCGACAGCATGCCGCGCGGCTACACAGCGGCGGAGATGGCAGCCCCCGACCTCTCGGTGATCGAGCCGACCGGCATCGTCGCGCAGCTGATCGATCTGTTCCCGACGGCCGCCCAGGCGTTCGCGAGCGGGGATTGGCGCCGTGCGTAAGGCGGTGATCGCGGGCACCGGCGCGGGCGCGAGTGTCATGGCGATGACGCTGGCCGAGGCCGGGTGGCACGTCGTGATGCTGGAGAAAGGACCGAACTACTTTCATGGGCTCGGCAAGAGCTGGCCGCCGACGACGGTGTTCTCGAACGACGAGATCAAGGCGCGCCGAAACTTCGAGAACCCGGACCCGTCGGCCTATCCGCGGACCTTCCGCACCAGTGCAAGCCAGAAGAAGGGCTACTACGTCGGTGCGGTCAACGAGCTCCCGGTAACGGTCGGGGGCGGCACCGTGCACTACGGCGCGGCGATGCCGCGGTTCTGGGACATCGACTTCAAGCAGCTGTCGATGCTCGGTCCGCAACCGGACGCGGACGTGGCCGACTGGCCGTTCGAGTACGCCGACATCGCCCATCACTACACCGAGCTCGAGCACCTCATCGGTGTCCAGGGCGACATCCACCAGACCCCGCACGACCCGGTGCGCAAGCACTCCCCGCGGACCAAGCAGTACCCGATGAAGCCCGGGCCGGAGCAACGTTCGGCAAAGCTCGTCGCAGATGGTGCGCGCAGCCTGGGCTATCACCCGTATCCGTTCCCGAGTGCAATCAACAGTGAGCCGTATGCCGGCCGCCCGAAGTGCGCGAACTGCGGGTTCTGCAACGCATACGGCTGCCCGACCACGGCTCGGGGCAGCGCCCTCGACCTGCTCCATCGGGCGCTGATCACCGGTCGGGTCGAGATCAGGCCCGAGACCATGGTCCACGAGGTCGTCATGAAGGGGCGGCGAGCGGTTGGACTGCGGTGGGTCAACCAGCACGGGCACAAGGGAGTAGAGCACGGGGATGTCGTCGTCCTCGCGGCATCGGCGATCGAGAGTGCCCGCCTCGCGTTGATGTCCGACATCCGCGACCCGCATCACCGAATCGGCAAGCGGCTGATGTTCCACTACTTCACGAGTGGGTTCGGCGTCTTCCTGGACCAGCGGCTTCACTCGTACAAGACGTGGGGCGCAGAGACCAACTGCATGGAGGACTTCGGCGACCCTGACTTCGACGGCGCGAGGGAGGCCGCCCAGTCGAATGGCCTTCCCTACATCCGCGGCGGTCTCTGCGAACTGGGTGGCAGCGAGGACGTCATGGCCGAGGCCACGTTCTACCAGTACATCCTCGGGCTGATGGCGCCGCAGCAGCCGTTCGGTCGCTCGTTCAAGGAGCTCATGCGCTCGTCGTTGTTGCGCGAGCGGCTTGCCGGCATCTCGTTGATCGGGCATGACCTGCCGTACCTGTCGAACAACGTGACGCTCGACCCGAAGATCCGAGATCGGCATGGCTTCCCGGTGCCGCGGATCACCTATGCGCCCGGCAAGCACGAGACGGTTGCCCAGAACTTCTACATGCCGCTGTTGTCGGCATTGCTCAAGGCGGCCGGCGCGACCCTCGCCGCAGCGGTTCCGGCGAACACTCCGCTCATGGGAGCGGACGGCGTCATCCCCGCGACCAAGCACGTTCTCGGCGGCATGCAGATGGGCACCCACCACAAGTCGAGCGTCGTCGATGAGTGGGGCCGGATCCACACCACGGACAACGTCTATGTCGCGGACGGCGGCGTGTTCGCGACCTCCGGCGCGAGCAACCCGACGCTCACGATCATGGCGGTGGTGATGCGTCTCGCACGTCATCTGGCCGGTCACCATCAGCGACCTTGACGAAGATCGTCCTTCGCGCGCCGTTAAGGACCACAAGCGTCAAGATCGCTGAGCCGATCGTCGGCCAGGGGGCGCGGGCTAGCCTCGATGCGCCGGGTCGTTAGCTCAATTGGCAGAGCTGCGGACTTTTAATCCGTAGGTTGTGGGTTCGAGTCCCACACGACCCACTTTTCGCAGACCCACTTTTCGCAGCCCCGCGTATGGCCCATGGCTGCGCGTTATGGGGGGCGCGTGGCCCATGGCTGCGCGTTGTGGGGGGCGTATGGCCCATGGCTGCGCGTTGCGGGGGGCGCGTGGCCCATGGGTGCATAACGATCACGTCCGTGCGGAACAACTTCCTCGTGGCAACTCCGCCGACCGAGCTGACGCCAGACGGTCGATACCTGGTGATCGGCGGGAGGAAGTGGCGCGCGTCCGATCCCGGCATCCCTGAGCCGCTCCGCGCCGAGCTGGTGTCGGAGTTGATGGCTGCACGTCGAGACGTACGTCGGGATCCCGAGACGGCCCGGCCGCGGGTTAACGACGCCAAGATCGCGCTGGGGGAACGCGGCGCGGCCTGGTGGGAGCCGACGGATGCCGGTCAGCGGCAGCGGCTGGCCGCCGCGATGCGAGTCCTGCTCCGCAACCGCGCGCCAGAGGCGACGATCTGCCCGAGCGACGCAGCACGGGTCGTCGGCGGTGCGGCTTGGCGAGATCTCATGGCGCAGGCCAGGGAGGTGGCCGCGGACCTTGCTCGCGAGGGCGTCATCACGGTCCGGCAAGCCGGCCGCGAGGTCGAGCCCGCTGAAGCCTCAGGACCGATCAGGCTCGGCCGCGGTCGGAACTGGTGACTGGTTCTCAGCCGACGCCGACGAGCTGACGACTGCGCACATCCTCGGGCGACACTGTGGTGTCCTTGCCGTCGAGGAGCAGCCCTGTGATCACCGCGCCGGCCGCGAAGATGCCGGCGACGCACCAGAACGCAACCGCGTAGCTGTGAACCGCCGCCTGTGCGACGAGGCTTGTACTCGGTGCGTGGCTCGTCACGAAACTCGCCGCCGCGCTTGTCGCCACGGTGTTGAGCAGCGCGGTCCCGATCGAGCCACCGACCTGTTGGGTGACGTTCATCATCGCGGACGCGACACCCGCGTCTGAGTCCAAGACTCCACGCGTCGCGGCGTTCATCCCGGGTGCGAAGACCATGCCGAAGCCGAGACCGGCGACGACGAGACCCGGCACCACGTGCGTCCCGTAGGACGTGGTCACGCCAATGCCGGTCAGGAGTACGACGCCCACAGCGGCGAGGCCCATGCCGGTGGCCATGATCGAGCGCGTGCTGAAACGCGGCTCGAGGACAGCGGTCGCGACGTTCGCCGACACCAGCAGTGCGCCGATCATCGGAAGGAATGCGAGCCCGGACTTCACCGGGCTGAACCCGAGCGTCGACTGCAAGTAGTAGGTGAGGAAGAGGAAAGTGCCGAACATGCCGATGCCGAGCAGCGAGAACGCCACGTATGCGCCGCCGCGGGTGCGGTTGAGCACGACGCGCATCGGGAGCAACGGGTTCGACACTCGGCGCTCGATCGCGACGAACGCTCCGACGAGGGCGACGCCGGCGACCAGGCACGCCAACGTGATCGGGTCGGTCCAGCCAGCGCTGTCGGCATGCGCGAAGCCGTAGACGATGCCGACCAGGCCGGCGGTGACCGTCGCCGTACCTGGCAGGTCCAGCGGAGAGCGCAGGTTTGGTCGATCGTGGGGGATCAGCGCGAAGACGCCGGCGATCGCCATCACGGCGACCACGATGTTGACGTTGAGGCACCAGCGCCACGAGGCGTACTCCGTGAGCGCACCGCCGAGCAGCAGGCCGACCCCGCTACCGGCGCCTGCTACCGCGCCGAAGATGCCGAAGGCCTTGGCGCGCTCCTTGTCGTCAGTGAACGTCGTGGTCAGCATGGCAAGCGCGGCCGGTGCGAGGAGTGCGCCGAACACACCTTGGGCGGCTCGCGCGACCACGAGCATCGTGTAGGTCGTCGCGAAGCCGCCGACGGCAGACGCCACGGCGAAGCCGGCAACCCCCACCAGCAGGACGGTACGACGCCCGAAGACATCGGAAAGCCGTCCACCGAGCAGAAGCAGGCTGCCGAATGCCAATGCGTAGGCCGTCACCACCCACTGCCGGCCGCCGTCGGAGAAGCCGAGCGCATGCTGCGCGACAGGCAGGGCGATGTTCACGACCGTCGCATCGAGCACGACCATCAGCTGCGCCAGGGTGAGTACACCGAGAATCAGCCAGCGACGCCGGTCGGGCGCTGCTGCCATCGGGGCGACCTCGGTCGGCGCGATCGCGACGGGACGGTCTTCAAGGACGGTCATCTTCTGTTAACTCCCACGTAACGGAATCACTCGTTCCGCTTATCACGATACCCGTAAACGGAAGACTCGATTCCGGTTGAAGGAGTAACCTTCGTCACATGCCAGCGGCTCAAGTTTCGGCCCCCGCTGCCGATAAGGCGATGCGCCGTGACGCCGCCCGCAATCTCGAGAAGGTGCTCGCTGCTGCCGACGCAGTCTTCGCGGATCGAGGCCTCGATGCCACGCTCGCCGACGTCGCCGATCATGCCGGAGTCGGCGTCGGAACCATCTACCGCCGGTTTGCCGACAAGGGCGCGTTGGTCGCTGCACTCATGGACGACAAGCTGGTGGCTGTCACTGCGACGGTGGAGGCGGCGGAAACCGAAGCAACTGGCTGGGATGCGTTCGTCCGGTTCCTGCAGGACGTGTCCGGTCAACTGCTCTCCGACCGTGCGCTCGGCCAGATCCTGATCGCCGACCCCGGTCAGGAGTCAGCCAACCGGCTGATCGACGCCATCCGCCCGGCCGCGACCCGAATCCTCAAGCGAGCACAGGCCGAAGGCGTGCTGCGCCCGGAGATCCGCTTCAACGACGTATCACCGCTCCTGGTCATGGTGACGACCACTGCGGACTTCGTGGCGGCGGGCAACCCTCGGGTCGGAGCTCGTTACCTCGAGGTGGTGCTCAACGGCCTGCGTGCCCGTCCGGATCAACCTGCGCTGCCTCATCGGGCGCTATCCGACGCCGAACTCGACGCCGCCAACCGCGCGGCATCCACCCGCCGTCGCTGAACCGACCACTAATCTGCCTTCGTGGCTGGGGAGTCGACGCGGCGCCGACGCCGCCCGAGCACAGGGGCGACAACCGGTACGCCGGCAGAGAAGCCGATCGTCGTGATGCCGACATCGCCGGGCCTCCGGCAGACGTTGCGCTACCGATTCGACGCAGTGTTGTCACGCGGGCCGATGGGCGTCATCGTCCTGCTGCTCGCCGCGACCCTCGGCTTCGTCCTGCTGGCGAGCCTCGTGTTCGCGCTCGCCAACATGCACTACGGCGGCGACACGAGCGGCTTCGGCGAGGACTTCTGGCAGAGCATGCTGCGAGTGCTCGACTCCGGGACGTTCGCGAGCGACGTGCAATGGCCGGTGCGCGTCGTCTCGCTGATCGTCACCCTCTCTGGCATCTTCATCGCAAGTGCCTTGATCGGCATCATCTCGACCGGCTTCGAGCAGCGCCTCGAGGCCCTCCGGCGTGGGCGGAGCCGCGTGATCGAAGCCGGCCACACGTTGATCCTCGGGTGGTCGCCGCGGGTGTTCTCGATCGTCGCGGAGCTGGTCGTCGCCAACGAGAGCCGACGCCGACCCGCGATCGTGATCCTCGCCGACGGCGACAAAACCGCACTCGAGGACGAAATCGAAGCCCGGGTGCCGGATCTGCGGGGCACTCGAGTCGTCCTGCGCACGGGTGATCCGAGCAGCCCGCAGGACCTCGAGCGGGTGGCTGTCACGCAGGCGCGGTCCATCATCGTCTTGGCCGACGAGGGCGGCGACGGCGATGCCGGTGCGGTGAAGGCCGCGCTCGCCGCTCACAGCATGGCGACCGATGCCGCCGTACCCATCGTCGTCGAGCTCGCCTCACCCGCGACCGTCTTCGCCTTGGTCGCGGCCTGCGGCGACCGCGTCGTACCGGTGCAGGCGGACGACATCATCGCCAAAGTCGCAGCGCAGGCCTGCTACCAGGCGGGACTCGGCGCGGTCTATCGCGAGCTCCTCGACTTCGACGGCGATGAGATCTACGTGACGCCGGTCGGCCAGCACGCAGGCAAGACCTTCGGCGACGTCCTGCTCTCCTATGAGCGGTGCGCCGTCCTGGGGGTCCAGCTCGCCGACGGAAGCGTCGAGCTCGTGCCAGCCATGGGTACGCCGCTCGCGGTTGATGACTCGCTGCTGGTGATCGCCGAGGACGACAGCCTGATCCGTCCGGCAAGCCACCGCGTCGACCGCCCGGCCCCGGCCGCTGTGCCGGATCACGGCGACACCGGCGCTCCCAGTCGCCTGCTCGTCATCGGCTGGTCCGACCTGGGACACAAGATCGTTCACGCGCTCGACGTCCTGATGGGCACGTCGGCGACGATGCGCATCCTCGTGGACCCCACGCTGATCGACCCGCAGTCAATCTCCGTCAGTGCCGAGCAGATGTCGGTCGACGTCGTGGCTGATGCGGGTATCGGAGATGTGGCCACCGGCGACTACGACCAGGTCTTCGTCCTTGGTTACCGCGGGCACATCAGGTACGGCGACGCGGATGCGCGCACCCTTCTCACGCTTGTCACGCTGAACAGGGTGGTCTCAGACCTCGAGCGCCGACCGCGAATCGTCGCGGAGGTGCTCGAGTCGCGGACCGTACCGATCGCGGAGACGACCGGTGTGGACGACTTCGTCGTGAGTGACGAGCTGGCGAGTCTGCTGATCTCCCAGCTCGCGGAGAACCCGACCCTCGCGTCGGTCTTCGAGCAGCTGTTCGCCGACGGCGGTGCGACGATCGCCATGCAGCCGGCGGCTCGCAGCGTCGTGGCCGGCGAGCATTCGTGGGGATCGATCGTCCTGGCGCTCCGGGACCGTGGTGATGTGGCCATCGGCTTCCGCCGGGAGGGTGAGCCGGTCGTGGTGAACCCGTCACCGGTTGGGTCGGTGGCGATCGATGACGCGACTGACCTGGTCGTGCTCACCCGCCGTCCCCTCGTGTCGGCCTGAGGCGTCGACTCCGACAAGCGATGACTGGACAAGGTTCTGGCTCGGCAGCCCCGCTGTCTTAGCGGGCTACGTCGAGGGCTCCAGGTCGAGCAGGTCGAGGCGGTAGTTCGACGTGTAGTACACGCCTTGGCTGGTCGCCTCGGTGTGCACCTCGGTGCGCACCGGGATCGACCGGGCGACGGTGACCCACAGGTCCTGCACCGACGTACCGGAGTTCGCGCCGGTGAGAGTGGCATCGACGTGGACGTGGAGTGCCCGCACTCGGGTCCCACCGACTACAAGACGTCGGTAACCGATCTCGGTGAGGGTCTGCCGCGCCCCGCCTTTGTCGCTCGTGCAGGTGAAGGACAGCGGCTCGCCGAGCCTGGTCTGTTGCGAGGACACGACCGCGTCGTCAGCGCAGTCATAGGTGGTGGTGCTGCCGAGACCGAAGAAGGAGATCTTCGAGGTGAAGGAGTCGAGTCGGACCGTGTCCCCGTCGGCGCACAGCACCCGTGACTCCGAGTGCTGCGTGCTGGCCGCCCATTCCTCACTCTCGCCACATCCGGTCGCCGCGACGGTGATGGTCGTCGTGTTCGGCAGGTCACGGTGTCCGCCTGGGAGGCCGACCTCCTCGTCGCCCGAGGTGCGAAAGGAGTAGACCCCGGGCGGGGGAAGCGCAGAGGTGTCGATGGGGGCTTCGGTGTGTGCGCGGAATCGTTGGATCGCCTGGCCGACGGTGACCGGTTTGGCGGTGTTGTGCCGGGCAATGGTCACGACGGCACCGAGACCTGCGACCGCCACAATGCCGAGCAGTAGTCCGACCGTGATCAGCTTGCGCGGCAGGGGCATTTGCCGACCAGGATAGGCGGCCGCTCAGTAGACCTGGTGCCCGACGACATGCTGTCCGTGCCATCCCACGGCCAGCCCTTCCAGACGGTCGCGGCGCCGCTGCGTGTAGTGGTGGACGCGACCGATCTGGCTCGTGAGCCGGCGTAGGTCGACGCCCTCATTGGCCAGCAAGCCGTTCGATCGGCGGACAACCGTGTTCGCCTCCCAGAATCGAGGCTGCTTGCTCCGCTTGGGGCCTGCGGCGACGAGTACGTAAGCCAGTTGCCGTGTCGAGTGGGGAATCGTCATCAGGTGCGACCAGTGGCCGGCCGGGCTGCGGTGCAAGAGAGTGATTCCACGATGGTTGCGGGCGCCGCTGAATGACAGCCACACCGCGCCGTGACTTGCGGCGATCGACTCCAAGTACCGGAGCGAGAAGTGGGCGTCACTCGACGGCAGCTCGCGAAACGGCCGATGCGACGTTCGCGCATACCAAATGCGAAGGTCGCGACCGCTGATGGCAGCCACGTACAGCGCGCCGTCGTGCGGGTCGCGCGTGATCGTCGCGAAGGCGAAGTACTGTCCGTCGCCGGTGTTCGGCAAGGTGACATGTCGGAACTGCTGACCAGGCCGGCCGATGTACAGCGCCGGGCGCCCGTACGACGTGCCACTCGGGTCATCGGCTACGACGACGGCCACCCGGTTGTGGGCGAGACCCACTGCCGAGATGACGGAGGTCAGATTCGGGCCGTTGCACGAGCTGCTCGCGACGTTCTGCGACGGTGTGATCTCGGGTGGCATTCGCCGGTTCTGCCCGACCTGAAAGACCTGCATCGACGAGCAGTTGGCCGACACGACGTCGATTCGCCTGCCGTCGACCGACGGCACGATCTCGGCCAACTCTGGCGTGCTGCCCTCGAATGACTTGTCAACGTGGAGCACCCGTCGAGTGGCCTTCGAGGCTCCGGGCGCCAGGGAGTAGTACTCCTGCCCCAAGGCGAGCCAATGCCGCATGCCCGATCTGGTGACGGCCAGCGACCGCACGTCGCCGCCCGAGACCCGGACGTGGTCGATGAAGGCAATATGCCCGAAGCGGCTGGGTGCGCCGGCCGCGCTCGGCGCCACGGCACCGGCCGCCGACGTCGCGATCGCTGCGAGAAGGACACCGAGCCGTAGCGGTTGGATCATGCCAAAGGCGCCTTCCAGTCGCGAACCTCGTTCGCAACATCAATGCGCCGCAGCGCCGGAAGGTTGACGAGCGGGTTAGATCCTCAGGCGGCGACCTTGAGCTCAGCGGGCTCGTCGTAGCGGCGCGGGCTCAAGGTGGTCGGAAGGTTCGACACCGAGTTGCGCTCGCTGACGCTCAGGGCGGCTCCAGCCAGAAGTCCGAGCGGCAGGCTGAGGACTATCCATGCGCCGATGATGATCCACACCATGTCTCCGCCTCGATC
>JAFAZI010000018.1 GCA_019239875.1 Frankiaceae bacterium | reverse complement strand
CTGGGCGATCGTCATGTCGTTGGTCACGTCCGCGAAGATCGTCGGGGCGACGAAGTGTCCCTTGTCCTGCGGGTTGTCAGGGCCACCGACCACGACGCGAGCGCCTTCCTCGATGCCCTTGTTGATGTAGCCCACGACACGTTCCCGCTGCGCACCGGAGACGAGCGGCCCGAGCCGGGTTCCGTCGGCATTGGGGTCGCCGGTCGGGAAGTCCGCCGCCGCCTCGGCGGCGATCCGCACGGCCTCGTCGTACTGGTCCTCGTGCACGAGCATCCGGGTCAGGGCGGTGCAGGTCTGACCGGAGTTCATCATGACGTTGCCGACGCCTGCCTTGACCGCTTTCTCGAGGTCCGCATCCGGCAGGATCACGTTGGCGCTCTTGCCACCGAGCTCGAGGGCAACCTTCTTGATCGTCGGGGCGCCGAGCTCCGCGACCCGAGAGCCCGCCCGGGTCGAGCCGGTGAACGAGATCATGTCGACGTCGGGGTGGGAGGCAATCGCCTCGCCAACCGTGTTGCCGTAGCCGGTGACCAGATTGACCACGCCGGCGGGCAGCCCGACCTCGTGAATCGCATCGAAGAAGATGAACGAGCAGAGCGGTGCGACCTCACTCGGCTTGAGGACGACGGTGCAGCCGGCGGCGAGCGCGTAGGCGATCTTCGCGGTGACCTGGTGCAGCGGGTAGTTCCACGGTGTGATCGCGCCGACCACCCCGATCGGCTCCATGACGACGGTGGAGTTACCGAGCTGCTCGGTCCACTTCACCTCGCTGACCAGACTCGCCGCGGTCGCGATGTCGGCGATCGGCAGTCCGGCCTGGACGAGCTGGGAGAACTTCACCGGCGCGCCCATCTCCTGCGAGATGGTCGTTCCGAGCAGCTCGACCCGGGCCGCCACGGCCTCCTGCAGTCGCGTGATGTATTTGCCGCGCTCCTCCGGGCTCGTCGCGGCCCAACCATCGAAGGCGGCCTTTGCCGCAGCGACCGCTTTGTCGACGTCTTCCGCCGTACCGGACGGCACGCGCCCGATGATCTCCTCTGTGGCGGGGTTCTCGATGTCGATCGTGTCGGTGCCCGTCGAGGCGACCCATTGGCCGTCGATGTAGATCTGGTCGCGGTAGTTCGTCTGCTCGCTCATGGTCGGAGCCTATGCCGCACATGGACCGACCGTCGATGGCGGAGGCCGCATCCGCCAGACTGCAGGAATGAAGCGAAGGGCGTTGGTCGCCTTCCGGCACGTGGTGAACCCGATCGTGAGACCCCTCGCCGGCTTCATGCCGTGGTGGATGCTGATCGAGACCACCGGCAACAAGACGGGAAAGGTACGGCGGGTCCCGCTCGCCACCGGGCTGAAGTCCGACGGCGAGATCCTGTTGCTCGCCGCCCATGGCCGCGCCGCCGGGTGGGTCCGCAACATCGCTGCGAACCCACAGATGCGCATTCGTCACAAAGGAAGGTGGTTGACCGGTACGGCGACGATCGAGGCGGTGGATCCGGCCGTTGTCCGCCGCTTCAACCCCTACGCGCGGCTGGCCGGCGGCCAGGCGGCGATCGATCCCACATTCGTCCGCTTCCGGTACGTCTGACCTACGCCGCGGTCGCCGCGGCCTCGAACAGTTCGAGCGTCGGTGGCTGCTCCGCCAGGGAGATCACGGTGCGAACGAAGTCACCGGAGGCCTTCACGGCGAAGTGGGTGCGGACCGCAGCCATGTCGACCCAGCGCTCGGTGAAGATGATTCGCAACGGGTTCTCGACGTCGCGTGACGCGCTGTGGGCCAGGCACCCCGGCTCGAGCCGGGAGCGACGGCAGTGCTCGACGCTGAGCCGCGCGAGCTCGTCGATGGTGGCCTCGGTGCCCGTCACCGACCCAGCAATGATGATCACAACGTCACGTCCCCCCACGTCGGCCGTCCGTCTGAACGGTAACCCGCGCGAGTGCGGTCAGGTGAAGGAAGGACGAACGTCACGCGTGCGCTTCAGCTCGTAGAACCCGGGCACGCTGGTGACCATCCGCACGCCGTCCCACAGCTGGCCGGCGAGCTCGCCCCGCGGGATCGGCGTGACCACCGGCCCGAAGAATGCCGCACCCTCTACGTGGATCACCGGAGTGCCGACATCCAGGCCAACCGGCGCCATGCCCTCGTCGTGTGACGCGCGAAGCGCATCGTCGTACGTCGTCTGGTCCATTGCCTTGACGAGTTCGCCCGGCAGGCCGGCCGCCTCGAGCGCGGCTTGGATCATCGCTGGGGTTCGTTCCTCGGCGTTGTCGTGCATCCGGGTCCCGAGCTCGGTGTACAGCGGGCCGAGAACGGCGTTGCCGTGCTCCGCCTCCGCCGCGATGCACACTCGAACCGGCCCGAACGCCGACGCCATCTTCGCCATGTAATCGGCGGGCAGGTCGCGGCCGGCGTTGAGCAGCGTGAGGCTCATCACGTGCCATCGCACGCTGACGTCCCGCACCTGCTCGACCTCGAGCATCCACCTCGAGGTGACCCACGCCCACGGACAGAGCGGATCGAACCAGAAGTCCGCAGTAGTTGTCACAACAACAAACTAGCCGTGGCCGGTGATGGCCAAACTCGGTCGGAAATTTCGCGCCGTTCCGGCGACTGCGGCGTGGCAGACTCGGGCGAGTGACTGCTGAGAACCTCACCCGCGAGGAAGCGCACGAACGCGCCCGCCTCATCACGGTCGACTCATACGAGATCCACCTCGACCTCACGACCGCCCTGGACGAGCCAGCCATCTTCCGGTCCGCGTCCACGATCCGGTTCTCCTGCAGCGACCCGGGTGCCTCGACGCACCTCGACATCACCGCCGACAAGATCGCAATCGCCACGCTGAACGGCGAGCCGATCGATGTCGAGAACGGGTTCAGCGGTCAACGGCTGGCCTTGCCTCCCCTCGCCGCCGACAACGTCCTGCATGTCGTGGCCAACTGCGTCTACTCGCGAACCGGCGAAGGCCTGCACCGATTCGTCGACCCGGTGGACAAAGAGGTGTATCTCTACACCCAGTTCGAGACCTTCGACGCGCACCGCATGTTCGCGTGCTTCGACCAGCCTGACCTGAAGGCGACCTTCGCGTTTACGGTGGATGCGCCAGAGGACTGGCGAGTGCTGTCGAACATGCCGGGGACACAGCAGGAGGAGCGGCGGACGTTCCCGCCCACGCCGCGTCAGTCGACATACATCACCGCGATCGTCGCCGGGAACTACGCAGGGGTCGAGGACGAGTACGACGGAATCCGGCTCGGCGTCTTCTGCCGCAAGTCGCTGGTGGAGCATCTCGACGCGGACGAGATCCTGATCGTCACGAAGCAGGGCTTCGACGCCTTCCACGAGATCTTCGACACCCGGTACCCATGGCCGAAGTACGACCAGATCTTCGTGCCCGAGTTCAACATGGGCGCCATGGAGAACGCGGGCTGCGTGACGATCACCGAGGACTACGTCTTCCGTTCGCGCACGACGGACGCCGCATACGAGCGCCGGGCCGTGACGGTGCTCCACGAGATGGCGCACATGTGGTTCGGCGACCTGGTCACGATGCGCTGGTGGGACGATCTGTGGCTCAACGAGTCCTTCGCGGAGTTCGTGTCCACGCAGGTCACCGCGGAGGCCACCCGATGGCCGGATGTGTGGACCACGTTCTGCACGATCGAGAAGACCTGGGCCTATCGGCAGGACCAGCTGCCGACGACACATCCGATCGCCGCCGACATCGCGGACATCGAGGCGGTGACCACCAACTTCGACGGCATCACCTACGCGAAGGGCGCTTCGGTCCTGAAGCAGCTGGCGCACTGGGTCGGACGCGACGCGTTCTTCGCCGCGACCCGCGCGTACTTCGACGAGTACGCCTACTCGAACACGACCTTGCAGGACCTGCTCGACCACCTGTCGGCAGCCAGCGGACGAGACCTGTCGACCTGGTCGAAGGAATGGTTGCAGACTGCGGGCGTCAACACCTTGCGCCCTCGGTTCGAGGTCGATGGTTCGGGATCGTTCACTTCTTTCGCCGTCCTGCAGGAGGCGCCCGAGGACTACCCGACTCTTCGCTCGCACCGGCTCCGGATCGGTCTGTACGACCGCACCGACAACGGTGTGGTCCGGACGCATCAGGTCGAAATCGATGTTGCCGGCGCGACCACAGACGTCCCTGACCTGATCGGAATCGCCCAGCCGGACCTCGTCCTGCTCAACGACGACGACCTCACCTATGCCAAGGTCCGGCTCGACGACCGCTCGTGGCACACGCTCGTGACCTCGATCGGCGACTTCCGCGAACCGCTTGCCCGCACCCTGTGCTGGAGCGCGGCGTGGGACATGGCGCGCGACGCCGAGGTCGCCGCCACGGACTACCTCGATCTGGTGCTCGCCGGCATTGCGCAGGAGACGGAGGTCGGCACCGTCCAGTCGCTGCTGCGCCTTGCCAGCCAGGCGATCGACCCGTACGGCGACCCGTCGCAGGTTGCGGTCCGACGGGTTCGGCTGGCGGACCGTGCCTTCGAGCTGTTGGACGCTGCCGAGCCGGGCGGCGACCTGCAGCTGGCCTTCGCGCGTGCGGCCGCCGCCAACGCCAGCACCGACGAGCAGCTCGATCGGATCGCCCGCCTGCTCGACGGCGAGGAGACGGTCGACGGGCTGGTCGTCGACACCGAGCTCCGATGGACGCTGCTGCACCGGTTGGTCGCAACCGGCCGGCGAGGCGAAGCCGCGATCGAGGCCGAGCTCGACCGGGACGACACGTCGATCGGGCGTCGGCACGCTCTCACCCTGCGGGCCGCGCAACCCACCGCGGCGGCGAAGGCCGAGGCGTGGCGGCTCGTGGTGGAGCAGGGCGATCTGCCGAACGCCGACCAGGCCGCGGTGCTCGCAGGCTTCCACGACTACAACCAGCGCGAGCTCCTGGCGCCGTACACCGACAAGTACTTCGCTGCCATCGCGGAGATCTACCGAACCCGGACCGCTGAGATGGCACAGGAGATCATCAACGGCCTCTACCCGTACGCCGCCACGTCGCAGGGGACGATCGACCGCACCGACTCCTACCTGCGCCACGAGCAGCCAGGTCCGGCACTGCGCCGCATGCTGCTCGAGGCTCGCGACGCCCTCGCCCGCGCCTTGCGGGCGCAGGCCCGTGACATCACGGCCACCGCTGCCCCGAGCTGACGTCGGCCGCAATCGTCGCCGCAACCTGGTTCACGAGGCCAGGTTGCAACAGGACGACGCCGAGCTCGCGGTCGTGGAACAGCGAGGCGTCGGAAAGGTTCTCCGAGCCGATGAACGCCCGCTCGCTCGGGGTGCCCGCGTCGACAGCGAACAACTTCGCGTGGATGTAGAGCGGAGTTTCGCCGTACAGCACTGCCACTCGACCGCCAGCGGCTGCCACCGCCCGCAGTCCTGGTAGAGCGCGTTCGTCATATGTCATCGCGATCGTCACGGCGACGCCACGCCGCGCGGCCGCGACAAGTGCTTCGATCACCGATCGACTGGTCAGCTCCTCCGACTCGACCGCGACGCTTCGACGCGCAGCGCCGATGAGGGCGACGAGGTCGGCGGCCGATTGCTCCGGGCTCCAGACGAGGTCGTCAGCGGCCGGCGTACCTGTCGTCCGCCAGTCGAAGTCGGCCTCGAACACCGACTCGATCGCGGCCACATCCGCTGGGTCCCGGTCCACCAGCGCCACGTCTCGGCTGGTCGCGTAGTAGCGCTCGGTGAGGTTCAACGACATCACGACAGCGACCGACCGATCAACGACGAACGTCTTCTGATGGGTGGCGAAGAAGCGCGACGCCGCCCAGTGAACAGTGACCCCGCGCGATGTCAGATAGTCGTACGCCGGGCGGTTCCGGGTGCCTTCTAGCCGATGGTCGAGCACGACTCGGACGCGCACCCCTCGGCTGGCCGCGTCCGCCATCAGGGCTTCAGCGGTCGGGTCGACCAGCTCGTACATCGTCATGTCGAGTGACCTGTGGGCAGCGGCAAGCAGTGCGTAGACGGGACGCATCCCCGCGTCGGGTTCGACGATGAGCTGGTCGGCACCGGCAGCACGGGGCGCCACGGTTGGCAGCTCGGCCCGAGCCGAGGACGGCGTCCGACTGCCGTTCTCGGTGATCACGACGGCAGCCACGACCAGAACCGCGGCGAGACGAACGATGGGCCGGCGCATCGACCGAGCATCGACGGCTCAGCAGCCGTACATCGCACGGATCAGTGATCTGTGGATGCCCGCGCCCTCAGCCCGCCTCGGGGACGAGCTTCTCCTCCGCCGTTGGTGCGGATGCGTCCTCACCCGGCACGTTGCCGTCCGGCTCTCCTGGCTCTGGATCCGGCTCACGACCGGTCTCGCCGGTCGCCAGGAAGTGCAGCACGGCATAGATCACCGCGACCAGCGGGACCGCCAGGATGGCGCCCGCGATGCCCTCGACGACGCCGCCGGTCGCGATGGCGATGGCGACCGCCATCGGGTGCAGGCGCACGTATCGGCCGACCACGAACGGCTGGAGGACGTGGGCGTCGAACTGGTTGTCCGCGATGAGAACGATGAGCAGGATGAGCCCCGCGACGTGTCCTTGTGTCACGAGGGCGATCGCCACTGAAAGGCCGCCGAATATGAACGACCCCACGATCGGCAGGAAGCTGCCGAAGAAGATCAGCACGGTGAGCGGCGCGACCAGCGGTACGCCGAGCAGCCACAGGGCAATGCCGACCACGAGGGCATGAACGGCCGCGATGATGAAGGTGCCGCGCACGTAACCGGCAAGCCGCGACCACGCCTCGTCGCCCGCACCCCTCACCCGGTCACGTGCGCCGGCCGGGAACAGCCCGACGATCCAGTTCCAGATGGTGTCGCCGTCATACAACATGAAGAAGGTCAGGAAGAACCACAGGACGAGGGCGCCGAGCGCCTCGACGACGGTCGCAATGCCGGTGAGCGCTCCCGCGGCGACGCTCGTGCTGTGGGCGTCAAGGTAGTCCGTGATCGTCTTGTTGACGCTGTCCGTAGACGACGCCTTCACATGCAGGTCGTGCACGAGGAAGTTGCGAAAGTGCGCCACCGCGACCTTGAGCTGGCTGACGAAGTCGGGGTATTCGGCGTCGGCCCGATTGACGACGAAGATCGCCAACCCACCGAAGATGAGCACTGCCAACAGGATCGTGAGCCACGTGGCGAGCGGGCGGGACACGCCTTTGTCCTTGAGCCACCGCACCATCGGATAGCCGAGACAGGTCGCGAGCACGGCGCCCGCGAACGGCAGCACGACGAAGTAGAGATGGTTGAGGAAGTGAAGGAACTCGAGGAGGAGGAACGCCAGCACGATGACGCGCCAGGCCCAGCCGGCGAGATCCCGCAGCAGCGGCGGCACCGGCATCGGGGACCGGGATGCAGCAGGGGAAGGTGCCGCCCGATCGCTCATCGGCCCACTCTGACACCCCACCGGTGCCAGCCCCGGGATCTACGCGCGGGTCAGCGCCGAATGCTGAACTGGGGTCTACCGCGGCGCCGGCAGCGGCCTACCTGCCGCCTCGGCAAGCATCCGCACTCCGGTGAGGATCCCGCCGGCCAGGTCACCGCCCGCGAACGAGGTCGTCATCGACAACGCGGCGAGCGCACACGCCCGATCGGAGAGCCGGCGGGCCGACTCCTCGCCGGTGACGATCTCGAGCAGCCGATCCCCCGGCGCCACCATCACGAGAACCGTCCGCGTCGCATCCGCACCGAATTCGGCGTGCAGCTTCTCGGCCGCATCTCGAATGTCCCCCTCCGCGCCCCCGATGAAGACGGAGAAGTTGAGGTCGGTCTCGGCGTTGGCGGTTCTCACCACCCGCTCGATGTCACGGACCTGCTGGTTGGTGAAGGCTTCACCACTCGGCACTTGCGCCACCTCTGGCAGACGGCTCGATTCCGGTCGGTGCCGGCGCCGACTCCATCGGGTCGCCGATCCAGGCCGCGTCGTGATCCCACGGCTTGCCTGGCCGGTACCGAGGTCGAGACAGGGCCGAGGGCAGGACCGAGAGCGCGGCGATCAGGAGGAACAGGCCGACCGGGATGACCACGAAGAGCAACAGCGTGTCGCCCGCTCCCAGCGAGGGTCCGTGCACCTGGCCGTCATCTGGCTTGAGGTCCGCCAGGGCGGTGCCGGCACCGACCAGCACGGGCAGCGCCGTGCCGACCGCAAGGACGGCGATTCGTTGGGCGATGCGTGTTCTCACTCGCGAGAACCTATCGAATTCATCGGCGCTACCAGCACTCTGGTCGGCGGTGTGCCCACGGCGCGGCGGCTTCCAGCTGCGCAGACAGCCGGACGAGGGTGAGCTCGTCACACGGCCGCCCGACCAGCTGGATTCCAATCGGAAGGCCGGCCGCCGTCCAGTGCAACGGCACGGAGACCGCAGGCTGACCGGACATGTTGTAGGGAGCGGTGAACGGGGTGAACTGCTTCTGCGCCTCGAAGTCGGCAGCCGGGTCGGCGTCCTCGCGAAGCTGGCCGACGAACGCCGGAGGCTGAGCGAGCGTGGGCGTCAGGATGGCGTCGTACTGCTGGGTGGCCTCGATCTCGGTCCGCGCAGCCATCCGCAGAGTGGCCAGCGCGGCGTAGACATCGCTGCCGGACGCGTTCTTTCCGCGGTCTCGGATCCATCTCGTCAGCGGTCGCAGCTGCGGCTCGATCGCCGGATCCAGTGGCAGCGACAGGAACTCAGCAGACCAGATCGTCTCGAAGGCGTCGACAAGCTGGCCCATGAACGTCGGAGTGTGCTCGACGACCGTGTGACCGAGGTCGGTGAGGAGCTCGGTCGCCGCCTCGTACGCCGCGAGGCAGTCCGGGTGCGGCCCCGTCTGTCCGACGACCGGCGTCGCGTAGCGCCCGATCCGTAAACCCGAAGGCGGGTCGTCGCAGGCGGTGAGGAACGACACCGGCGGGGGCGGCGCCCACAGCCAGTCGCTGGGCGCCGGTCCGGCCATCGCGTCGAGCAGCGCCGCGGCGTCACGGACGGTGCGCGCGATCGGGCCGTTGGTCGCGAGGCCGCTGATCTCCGCGCTGACCGGCGCGCTCGAAACCCTCCCACGGCTCGGCTTGATGCCGAACAACCCGCACACGCTGGACGGGATGCGGATCGATCCGCCACCGTCGCTGCCCTGGGCCGCCGGGACCAGGCCACCGGCGACGGCCGCTGCCGCGCCTCCACTCGACCCGCCCGCCGACCGATCGAGGTCCCACGGCGTGCGGGCCGGAGGCGCTACGTCCGGTTCGGTGTAGCAGGGGAGGCCGAACTCCGGGGTGTTGGTCTTCCCGAGCGAGATCAATCCCGCGGACTTCAGCTTGCTCACCATGAAGTCGTCGACGCCTGCGTCGACCGGAGGCATAGCGGTCGTGCCGAACCTGGTGGGGACGCCAGCGGTCAGGTTCAGGTCCTTGATCGCGGTCGGAACTCCATGCAGCGGCGGCAGCGCCTCGTCGCCGATCGCCGCCTCCGCACGCTTCGCGGCGTCCAGCGCCAGGTCAGCGGTCACGGTGACAAACGCCCCGAGGGCGTCATTCAGCCGGTCGATGCGCTCGAGGTAGTGCTCGACCAGCTCGACCGGCGATACCGATCGCTGGCGAACCTCGGCCGCCTGTTCCAGCAGGGTCAGATCATGCAGCTCCGACATGACTATTCGCCGCTGCCGAAGGTCATCGGACTGATGCTGGTCCGGCCGGTCGCCGTCGTACAGACCTGGATCTTGTCCTTCACGAACAGCGGGGTGGTCTCGTTCGGCGGGTACACCCGCAGCCGGTCCGCTGTCGTCGGCTTGCAGGCCGACGGGTCGTAGTTGCCCGGTTGGGGCATGTGAAGGACGGCGTTCGCGGCCTCACCGCTGCCGA
>JAFAZI010000185.1 GCA_019239875.1 Frankiaceae bacterium | reverse complement strand
CCACCACGTGGCGTAGGTGGAGAACTTGTAGCCCTTGGTGTAGTCGAACTTCTCGACCGCCCGGACCAGGCCGATGTTGCCCTCCTGGATCAGGTCGAGCAGCGTGAGGCCCTTGCCCTGGTAGCGCTTGGCCAGCGAGACCACCAGGCGGAGGTTGGCCTCCAGGAGGTGGTTGCGGGCGCGGGCGCCGTCGGCGGCGACCATCTGCAGGTCGCGGCGCAGCTTGACGGGGATCTTGGCGATCTCCTTGGCGTCGGCCTGGCGGATCTTCTCCGACGCGTAGAGGCCAGCCTCGATCCGCTTGGCGAGCTCGACCTCCTGCTCGGCGGTCAGCAGCGCGACGCGGCCGATGTCAGTCAGGTAGACGCGCACGAGGTCAGTGGTCGGGACCTCGTGGTCCCAGGTGTCGTCAACCTCGTCCTCTTCGACGACCGAGACGGTCGGAGCGGATTCGGGGGAGTCGGCACCGATCGTGATGCCCCGGCGACGGATGGCCGCGATGACGCGCTTGCTCTCGGCGGGGCCGACGCCGGCCTCGTCCAGGGCGGTGCGCACCTCGGCGAACGTCAGCGAGCCGGAGTCGGTCGCGTCGAGGAGGTCCTCGACCTGCGCCGGCAGACCCTCAGCGTCGGGGCGGGCGATGGTGGCAGTGCTCATGGCGTACTTGCGTCCTCATTCTCGAGAGTCGGTTCGGGATCGAACTTTTTGCGTCTGCTCCGTCGATACGTATCCTCGTGGCGGTTCACCCAATGGCGACCCTGCCAGACGGTGCAACGTTCACCCGCCGCGTGTTGTTCCGCGGCGCGACCCATCATTCTGCCCTACGGGCACAAAAATGTCAGCCTCGGGGTGCCCGAGCGGTGGATTTTCGGGGGATCTAGGCCCCTGGAAGTGGCCCCGGATGCCCGAAAAGGTTGCCTCTGACGAGCGTTGCATCCATGAGTTGTGCCCGCTCAAGCGCGCTTGGAACATCGACGCCGAGAGCCATGATCTGAGCCTGCGCCGCGCCGGCGATGTCGAGCAGCGCCTGGACGCCGTGATCTTGGTCACGTCCGGCGCGTCGCAGGTCGATCTGGACGATGTCGGGGTCGATCGAGGCGGCCTTGGCCAGCGCGTCAGCGTCATCAGAGACGTCAGCCAGAACGATCTTCCAGCCCCACTCGCGGGCCTCGGCGAGCCCCGCATCCAGGCGCGCGCCTGGCGCGAACGCCTCGGCATGGAACTCGGCGGCGATCGTCAGTTCGCGGTTGGCCCGTGCCATGAGGCCCGCGAAGCGCGGCGCTACCGGCGTACCGAAGGTCTCCGGTTCCGGTGTCAGGTGCAGCTCCAACCACGGTCGCGGCAGCATGTCCTCGACCGCGAGCGCGCGGAACGCCCAGTCGATGCGCTCGACGAAGCCGAGCGTGCGGGCGCCGTCGAGCAGTGCAAGGGTGTCTGCGAGCTCGGTACCGGTGGCGCCCCGGCCGGTCGCCTTGTAGCCGATGAGGTTTCCGCCGGTCAGGGAATGGATCGGCTGGAAGTCAGGACCGAGCTGGCGGGGGTCGGCGAGCAGCGCCTCCATCAGCTCACGGGTGCGGTAAGTGTCATGCAGTTCGGTGCTCAACGGCATATGTCACACCTCGACATCCACCCCCGGTCACCTTGAGCCGAGACCGCCCGGATGTCGGATTTCGCGCTCGACTGCTCGACTCCTCAGGGTGAGCTGACGAACAGCGACTGCGCGCCATGCCCGACCCGCCCGGACAGGTCGTAGAGCGTGGAGGCGGCCACGCCGAACCCGGCCGGATCGACCGTGGTCGCTGCATCGATACACATCCATTCCCCTGCGGGGTACCGCGCGAGGTGCACGGTGAGGTCCGGGTTGATGAACATCCATCCCGGTGGCAGCGCGCTCGACACTCCGTTGCCACAGTCGGCGAGGGTCATCAACCGCTGGAGCGGGGTGATCTGCTCACCGTCGACGAGCGGCACGAGCAGGTTTGCCCACATGGCTGCCGGCCCTGGCACCGACCACCCCCCTGTGCCCACATATCGGAAGTCCATGGCTTCGAGGAAGCCGGCCGGCCAGTGCTCTGATTCGATCCGCTCGCTCGGCAGCGCCGGACGGTCGGTCGGTACGGCGGCGATCTGCGGGACGTCGAGCTCAGTCTTGCGGATCCGCCACACCCGCGCCTTCGCGGCAGCCCGGCCACCGGCGGAGAGCTCCGTCTCCACGAGTTCCACGCTCTTGCCAGAGCGGGCGACGTGGTGTGACACCCGCACCTCACCGACCGGGATCGGGCCGAGGATCTCGACGGCAACGCGTACGACGGTGAACGGCCAACCCGACTCGGCCCGCTCGGCGGCGCGAGTCAACAGCGCCGACGGCGGCCCGCCGTGCTGCAGCGTCGGGTCCCACGGTCCCTGCGTGGACGTCGTCGCCGTGAAGACGTCCGGGTCGGAGGAGGGGAGGTAGAGAGCGTCGGCCACGGCTGCGCACCCTACGCTCCTGCGAGTGACCTTTTCGCACGCCGTGATCATCGTCACGGTCGGCTTCATCGCGGGAATGGTGAACACGATCGTCGGCTCCGGGACGCTGCTCACGTTCCCCACGCTGCTCGCGCTCGGCTACCACGCGGTGATCGCCAACGTGTCGAACACCATTGGTCTCATCACCGGTTACCTGACCGGCGCGATCGGATATCGCCGCGAGCTCGAGGGTCAGGCGCGCCGAATTCTTGTCCTGCTGCCTGGCGCGATCGCCGGCACGATCATCGGCGCGGTCCTGCTGTTGGCGCTTCCCGGCTCGGCGTTCCGCCACGTCGTACCGTTTCTGATCCTGCTCGCAGTGGTGCTCGTCGTCGCTCAACCTCGGATCGCCAAATGGCGCGCCGACCGGGGTGGCATCCGCGAGCACCCGGGAGTGCTGCTTCAGTCAGGCACGTTCCTGACGTCGATCTACGGGGGCTACTTCGGCGCGGCGCAGAGCGTGATCCTGCTAGGCCTGTTCGGCATCACGATCGACGACGATCTGCGCCGGCTCAATGCCGCAAAGACCGTCGTGTCCGGTGTGATCAGTACGGCGGCAGCGGTCTTCTTCGCCTTCACGACGACCATCGCCTGGCAGGTCGTGGGCCTGATGGTGATCGGCTCGACCATCGGGGGACAGGTCGGAGCGGTCATCGGACGGCGCCTGTCACCACAGGTGCTGCGCGCGGCGATCGCCGTCGTCGGGACGGTGGCGGCGATCCGGCTGCTCGTCACCAGCTGAGCGAGGTGGCGGCCTACTCCAGGTAGTCGCGAAGCTTCTGCGACCGGCTGGGGTGGCGAAGCTTGGACAGCGTCTTCGCCTCGATCTGGCGGATCCGCTCGCGGGTGAGGCCGAACTCGCGACCGATCTCGTCGAGCGTCCGTGGCTGCCCGTCGGTCAGACCGAATCGGAGGGCGACGACAGCCGCCTCGCGCTCGGGCAAGGTCTTGAGAACGCTGTCGAGCTCGCGCTGGAGCAGGCCGAAGGAGACGACCTCCGCCGCGATCGGGGCGTCGGCGTCCTCGATGAAGTCGCCGAGCTGGCTGTCGCCCTCGTCGCCGACGTTCTGCTCCAGGCTCACTGGTTCCCGGGCGTAGCCCTGGATCTCGACGACCTTGTCGGGGGTCATGTCGAGCTCCTTGGCGAGCTCCTCCGCCGTCGGTTCGCGGCCGAGGTCCTGCAGCATCTGGCGCTGCACGCGAGTGAGCTTGTTGATCTGCTCGACCATGTGGACGGGGATGCGGATCGTCCGCGCCTGGTCGGCCATCGCGCGGGTGATCGCCTGCCGGATCCACCACGTCGCGTACGTCGAGAACTTGTAGCCCTTGGTGTAGTCGAACTTCTCGACCGCACGGATGAGGCCGAGGTTCCCCTCCTGGATCAGGTCGAGGAAGGCCATGCCGCGGCCGGTGTAACGCTTGGCAACCGAGACGACCAACCGGAGGTTGGCTTCGAGGAGGTGGTCCTTGGCGCGCTGGCCGTCGGCCGTCAGCCAGTCGTAGTCTTTGGCAAGCGCCTTGTTGATCTTGAGCTCGCCGCACTCGGCTTGGCGCAGCCGCTCGGCTGCGAACAGTCCGGCCTCGATCCGCTTTGCGAGCTCGACCTCCTGCTCCGCATTGAGCAGGGCGACCCGGCCGATCTCCTTCAGATAGGCACGGACCAGGTCGGTGGACGGGCCGGAGTTGTCCTCCTCGACGACGAGGTCAGCCTCGTCCTCTTCCTCTTCTTCGGCGAGCTCGTTGGGAGACGGCTCGGCCTCGGGGTCGATCGCAGCGGCGCCGGTCGGGACGGTCTCGACCACGGGCGGAGTGGCGCCATCCTCGGCAACGTCGGCGGCGGGCGCTTCGGGGTCGGCTACGGCGGCGACAGTGGCCTTTCGGCGGCCCTTGGTGGCGGTTGCGGACTTGCTGGCCGCCGACTTGCTGGGGGTCGCTGCTGCCTGACGAGCACTACTCACGTACTGCCTCTCCCGTGAAAACATCGCCCTCGGGGCGGTCGCCGATGGCTGCCGGGGACCGCTGCGCCAGAGTAGCCCGGGTCACCCGCTCCGAGCGAAAAAGCCGACACCGGATTGCGCGTCGCAACTTCACCGAATGATCATGCGGAATGTGGCAGTCGCTGCGGCGTGTCGTGACACAAAGCACATGATCATCGCGAGTTGACTTAGAGGTCGACGGCGACGTACTTGGTGGAGAGATATTCCTCGATACCTTCCGGTCCACCTTCCTTGCCGAAGCCGGACTCCTTGATTCCGCCGAACGGGGCCGCGGCGTTGGAAACCAGGCCGCGGTTGAGCCCAAGCATCCCGACGTCGAGAGCCTCGGTGACCCGGAAAGCCCGCTTGATGTCGCGGGTGAAGACATACGCGACGAGGCCGAACTCCGTCGAGTTGGCGGCCGCAATCGCCTCGTCCTCCGTCGAGAACGTCGCGACCGGCGCGACCGGTCCGAAGATCTCCTCGCGAAGCAGCTCGGCGTCCGGCGAGATGTCCGAGAGGACGGTCGGGGCGTAGAAGTAGCCCTTGTCACCGACCCGCTCGCCGCCGGTCATGACCTTCGCACCCTTGCCCACCGCATCGTCGACGAGCTCCGCGACCTTGTCTCGTTGCTTGCCATCGATCAGGGGTCCGACCTGGCTGCCGTCCTCGGTGCCACGCGCGACCTTCATCGCCGCGAGCTTCTCGGTGAGTCGCGCGGCGAACTCGTCGGCGACCGACTCGTGGACGTGGAACCGATTGGCCGCGACGCAGGACTCGCCGATGTTGCGCATCTTGGCGATGACGCCCTGTTCGACCGCGGCGTCGAGGTCAGCGTCGTCGAAGACGAGGAACGGCGCATTGCCGCCGAGCTCCATCGAGCACTTGATCAGTCGCTTCGATGCCTGCTCCATCAGCATCTTGCCGATCGGTGTCGAGCCCGTGAACGACATCTTGCGCAAGCGCGGATCGTCCATCAGCGGCTCGGTGACGGAGCTCGCCTTGCTCGAGGTGATGACGTTGAGAACCCCGTCTGGCAGACCGGCCTCTTTCATGATCGCCGCAAGGGCCAGCATCGACAGCGGGGTCTGCTGGGCGGGCTTGACGACCATCGTGCAGCCGGCCGCGACCGCGGGGCCGATTTTCCGCGTTCCCATGGCGGTGGGGAAGTTCCACGGGGTGATCAGCAGGCAGGGCCCGATCGGCTGCTTCATGGTGAGGAGCCGGCCCGAGCCGTTGGGGTTGACGGAGTAGCGGCCGTCGATGCGCACAGCTTGTTCGGAAAACCAGCGGATGAACTCAGAGGCGTAGACGATCTCGGACTTGGACTCCGCGATCGGCTTGCCCATCTCGAGCGTCATCAGCAGCGCGAGGTCATCGGCGCGCTCGTTCATCAGCTCGAAGGTTCGGCGGAGAATCTCGCCTCGATCGCGTGGCGGCGTCTGCGCCCACTCGTCCTGCACGTCGCACGCTGCATCGAGTGCGGCGACTGCATCATCGGGGGTGCCGTCGGCGATGGTGCAGAGCGTCTCTTCGGTCGAGGGGTCCTCGATGCCGAGGGTGGCGCCGTTGCTGGCGTCACGCCACTCGCCGCCGATCCATAGCTGGTGCGGGGCTGCGTCGAGGACGCGCTTTTCGTCTGCTGCGGTCACGGATGCCATGCCACCGTCGTACACCGTCTTGGTCAAGTCGTGCTAGCCCGGAGCCGAAATCCGGGTGCTAGCAGGCGCGGTAACGAGCGATATCGCGGCTCGCGGCACGTGCCTTCAAGACGTGGTGACGTGACCTGACGCCACCATGACGGCGTCAGGCTCACCCCGCTCCACCGTCACCTCGTGGACCACAACCTGCGCGAAGTGGCGGTGCAGCGTCGCCTCATAGGTCGGCGAGCGCGCCGCGCTCCAGACCGCCAGCACGCCGCCGTGGGCCAACCGTGATGCGACGAGCGCCGTGCCCGCATCGTGATACAGGTCGGCGTTCTCGTCGGTCACGGTCCAGTCCGGCCCATTGTCGATGTCGAGGCAGATCACGTCGTACCGATCCGTGGTGGCCCTCAGGTGCGCCAACAGGTCGGCGGTGATCACGGTGCTGCGCGGGTCGGCGAGCGCGGTCTTGGTGTACGACGCGAGGTGCGTGCGGTGCCACGCCACGATGGTGGGCTCGACCTCGACCACCGTCACCCGGGCGACTCGCGGCTCCCGCAGCGCTTCGACGAGGGAGAACCCGACCCCGAGACCACCGATCAACACCGACTCGGGGTCCATGCAGCGGTCGAGCGCCGCGCGCACCAGCAGGCGCTCGGACTCGCCGTTTCGGGTGTCCATCAGGAACGTGCCCTTGCTGATGACCTCGAAATCCTCGCCGTCGCGCCGCAACACGAGCTCGCCACGTGGAGTGGTCACGCGGTCGACGATCACGACGGAACTGGAATGCTCTCCAGTTGGCTGGCCACGAGCTCGCGGTCGTCCTTGTCATCGACCTGTGCCAGCAGGTCGCGGGTGATGTCCGCCTCGTGCTGATAGGCGGCCCGGTCACCGACGGCCGCGTAGGCGCGGGCGAGACCCTCGTGCACGGACGCCTTCATCCAGGTTGGCGCAGCCGCGGCCTCGGCTCGGTCGACCGCAGCCTGGGCGAAGGAGAGTGCCAGATTGCCGAACCCGCCGAGACTCGCGGCGTAGGCGACCTGCCAGTCACTGACGGCGAGGTTCTGATCCGTGCCACCGGCCTCGATCCAGTGCTGCCGCGACGCCAGGGCGAGGCCAAGCAGGTCACGACACTGCTCGGGTGTGCGGGACTCGAGGTCGATCAGGTCCCACGCGGCGTTGAAGTACCCCACCGCGAGCTTGCGGTGATCAACAGTGTCGTCGGTCATTGTCAGCGCCATGCTTTCGGTCGGTCAGCGGTGAGCTCGGGTCCGGCCGAGGACTCCCAGACCCGTCGCCAGCTGGCGACGGCAGGGCCGGAGGAGGGCGGGGTCTCGCCGGCAGCAGCACGGCGCTGCGCGGTGTACCAGTCGGTCTTGGCCTCGTCGAGGAGTGCCCCGATCGCGTCAGCCACGCGTCCATTCAGTGCGAGCGTGTTCTCGTCCTCGAGGGGCCGGATCGGGCGGCCGTAGCGGACCTGGATCGGTGGTCGACCGGGTTTCGGCCAGTTCCGGCCGCGCGGCATTGCGGCGTAAGAGCCGGAGATCCCCACCGGAACGATCGGGACGCCGTGGGCCTTGGCGAGGGCTGACGCGCCCGGCCGGAACCGTCGCGTCCAGCCGTCTGGCGACCGGGTCCCCTCCGGGAACATCACGATCGACCAGCCGTCCTCGAGCAGCTTCGCCGGGGTGTCAGAGAGCCCTTGGCCGTGCCGCTCGATGGGGAAGGTGGCGAACACGAGGGCGGAGCCGATCGCCCTCCACCACGCGTCGAAGAAGTAGTCAGCCGCCGCCCCGACGGTGACCCGTCGCTGCCACTTCGTTGGCAGCGTCGTCAGCAACAGCGCCGTGTCGAGATGAGACGTGTGATTGGCGACGATGATCACGGGACCGTCGAGGTCGTCGAAGATGTCCAGCCCGTCGATCTCGATTGCGGTCTCGCGGTTGACCAGCGGCGTGAGCCCCCCGCGCAGGATCGCCTCGCGCGCCACTCGTGCCGGCTTCGACCGCGCCCACTCGGTGGGAAACTCCCGCGGCTCCGGAAACGTGTGGTGGGGTTCGGCGGACTTCGGCGGGAGTGGTCGACGGGTCCAACGCCAGGCCCGCGCCATCTGCCGGACCTCTGAGGACAGGCTCATCTGACGTCGCTCAGGATGTGCGGCGGCGCGTGTTGGTAGGTGATCGTCGGGCTCGACCCCACCGTGTCTCGCGCCAGCTCGAGTGCGTCGGCGAAGGTCGACGCGGTCCGCATCCCCATTCGTGCGACAGCGCGTCGGTCGCCGCCAACCCAGATGACCTGGCCCAGGTGGTCCAGCGCGTGCGCACACCAGTACCACATGTAGAAGGGGTGGACGCCGTGGTATGCGTGCGACGTCCGGTACAGATGCGTGTACCAGGGGTCCGTGGCGTACTGCTGCTCGAACTTCGGGCCGATCACCTTCGGGTCGGTGCTCTCGGCGAGCACCTCGTCGAAGAAGTCGACGTAGCTCGGGTGATGAAGCGTCGAGAACTCCCACGGCACCGGATGATCAATGATGAGGACGCCGCCCTCACGCACCAGCGGTTTCCCGCGGTACATGTTGAACAGATAGCCGAGGCCCAGGCACGCGGCCAGGATCGGGTTCATCACGCTGTTCACGTTGTAGGGGCACAGGTACGGCAGCCCCATGACGAGAACGTCGGTCTGACCGTTGACCTCGACCAGTTGCTGCTGGTGAACCTTCTCGAGGGTCGCGTGGTGGACCGGCTCGACCGCCCCCGCATTGACGCCGGTGACGGCGTACGGCGCTTCCATCGATTGGAAGATCTTGCGTCGCTGCTTGGCCGGAAGGATGTCCAGGCCGTGCTTGGCACCGATGAACAGGGCCTGGTCCTTCAGCGACCACTCCCACTCGCGCTTGGTGAGGAACCCGTACTGCGACGGGAAGGCGTCGTTGTTCAACGTGGTCTCGATCTGGAACACCTTGACGTGCTCGTTGATCAGGCGGCCCATCCGCCACGCACTCGAATGCAGTTCCGAGTGGCGGGGATCCATGAAGGAACGGGAGTGGATCATCGTGTGTGCGTTGTGGTGATGCCGCAGCGAGTTGTACGACGCGAGACCGATCGCGGTCGACTTCCACCCTCCGTCCATCGCGACGAGGTTCACGTTGACGTAGACGAGGAGGTCGGACTCCGCCGCGCGCTTGGAGATCTCGACGTCCTCGCCGGTGTCCGTCGTCCCGAGGTGGGCGAGGTTTGCCCTGTCCTCCGCGTCGAAGTTGTACAGGAGGTCGGGCCAGAAGGATCGGAAGACCCGCTCGCCGACGACGGCCTTGATCTCGGCCGCGGTCATGCGGCGGTGCAGCGCAGTTGCGACGATCAGCTCGACGTCATCGACGCCAGCATCGGCGGCGTGCTGCAAGACGTGTTCCAGGATTCGCTGCCGGATGTCCGGCTTCTTCATCGGCGGCAGCGGAAGGGAGAGGTCGTCGAACGCGATCGTCAGTTTCATGCCGGCGCGCAGCAGGGCCGGCAGCGGCTCGCTGTCGAGCGGCTGGAGCAACGCGTGCTCGATCGCCTCGTCGAGGTCGGGCAGGCCAGGTAGGGACTCGGGCGGGTAGACGACACGGGTGCCGAGGGGGAACTGCTGCAGCTTGAACGACTCGCCAGAGTGCATCAGCAGCGGCGGTGTTCGTTCGTCGACCGTGAGAACGAATCCTGGTCTGCTCATCTAGGCCGCGCTCCTCAGATCGAAGGCAACTTTCAAGGTGCCCAGCCGACCGGCGTCGTGCGCATGGTCGAGCGCTTCGCGCCATCGGCTGAGCGGATATGCGACGCCGATGAGATCATCGAGCGGCGCCGTCGCGGCCAGGCGTGTGGCGACCTCGAACGCGTCTCCGGCACTTGCATAGGCACCCGCGATGTCGAGCTCGCGGAACCATGCGGGGGTGAGGTCGATCCCGTCGCCAGGTACCCCACCCAGCACCACTCGCCCGCCGGCGCGCACGGTGCGTAGTGCAGTGTCGACAGAGCCCCGGGACCCCACCGCGTCGATCGCGACGTCGACGCCGCCGAGCAGGTACGCCGGACCGCGTTCCGGCTCCAACCGCAGCGCGCGTGTCGATCGTCGAACGGCGGTCGCCACCTCGCTGGGCGAGACGACATCGGTGGCGCCGAACTTCCGCGCGAGATCCGCCTGCCGCTGGTGTTTGGCGACGACGGTGACGTGACCGGCCGGCGTCAGCTCACGCAGCGCCAACGCGGTGAACAGGCCGACGGCGCCCGCGCCGACGACAAGAGCGGAACCGCCGTCGTGAAGCGCGGCTCGGCGCGCAATGTGGACGGCACAGGCGAGCGGCTCGATCAAGACGGCGCGGTTGTCGGCGAGGTCGTCCGGTACGACGTGGAGCTGCGACACGTGCGCAACGAGTTCGCCGCTCCAGCCGCCTCCCGTGTCGCGGCAGTAGCCGGTCTGCAGTCCGGGGGAGAGATGGCCGACCGTGATGCGGTCGCATCGGTTGTTCTGACCGCGCGCGCAGGCCTCACACGGCGTGAGGCCGCGTGCCTCACAGCCGAGCACGGGGTCGATGACGACGCGGCTGCCGGCCGGAATGCCGGGTGCATCGTCGCGGGTCTCGCCGACCACCTCGTGACCCGGCACGAACGGCATCGACACCAGCGGCGTGAAGTACAGGGAGGTGTGGCCGGACAGCGTCGCGAGGTCGCTGCCGCAGATGCCGGACAGGCGCGGTCGAACCCGGACCCAACCGTTGCCGGGTGAGCGGGGGCCGTCACGATGGACGAGGCGCAGCGGCGCGAGTGGCCCAGCCAGCAAGCCGGGGACGCGCGGCCCGATCGCGCGGGCCGCGACGTAGCGGGGAAGCGAGCGGTAGACCTCGAGTGCGGAGATCACTGGACCCGCTCCAGGACGGGTGCGACCTGCGGCAGCTTGCGGCTCGTGCCAGTGCCGGTGTGCCAGAGCTCCACGGGCCACCGTTCCTTGCGCGCGACGCGGGACAGCACGACATCGGGGTCGATGACGACCGGGTTGCCGACGGCGCGCAGGAGCGGCAGGTCACTCGTGGAGTCGGCGTACGCGTAGCTGTTGGCGAGGTCCCAGCCCATCTCCTGGGCACGGTGGCGCAGCCAGGAGGCGCGAGACTCACCGACGAGCGGTGGGCGCTCGAGCAGGCCCGTGCACCGGCCGTCGGCATCAACCGCAAGCTCCGCGGTGACAATTTCGTCGAAGAGCGGAGCGAGCGGTCGGGTGAGTGGAGTCACCGCACCGGTGACGAGCACGAGGCGATGACCCGCGGTGCGATGCTCGCGGATCGCCCGGACCGCGTTGGCGGAGAGCTTCTCGAGCATCGTCGAGGTGATGGTCTCGTCGACGATGCGGTCGAGGTCGGCGAGCTTCGCGCCCTCATACCGGCGGTAGACCATGCGCAGGAATGCCGATCGGTCCTTCTTCTCCGTCGCCAGCCAGCGTGGCAGGGCACGAGCAACCTCGGAGACCTCGCGCGCCTTGGCCGGGAGGCCGAGCTCCGGCAGCCGCAGCCACAGGTAGGACACGACGACGTTGCTCGGGAGCAACGTACCGTCCATGTCGAAGACCGCCACGATCTCGCCAGCGCCTGAGCCGGCGTGGCTGCCCTGGGCAACCGTCCGCGTCGGATTCGGGCGCGGGCCGCGCAGGGCGGTCAGGGCGGTCAGTGGCTCGACAACCGCCGGGACGTGCACGTCTTGGAGGTAGTAGCGCCAGTCGATCACCGAGGCATCGAAACCGAACCGCTCCTGATCCTCGGGATGCATGGCCTCATGCAGTGCGAGAGTGTTGGAGTCCGTGAAATGGAGCTCGGCCTCGGTGTACGGCTGGTACAGATCGAAGTACCGCCGCAGGAAGTCGAGGCGGCCGCGCTGACGGTCCAGCGACTGAGCCCAGCTGCGGGTGCGGTTCGATCGCGGCAGCGACGTCACGACCTTGTCCGCGGCGCGCTGGGTCCGCTCGCCGAGCTTGATCAACTGCGCGATGCGGGCGGTTCCAGGCCAGTTCCACTGCGGGACCCGCACCTCGCCGCGGTCGCGCTGCACCATCGGGTGCTCGACGAAGTACTCGCGAACCAGCTCGTAGAGCAGCCCGAAGCGAAGTGGGTTTCGCGCGCCCGAGCAGATCGTGTAGTAGCGCGGACTGCCCGGCTCGGGCAGGTGCGCGGCGGCGGCAAGGGTGGCGTTGACGACCAGGTCGACCGGGATGATGTCGACCACGCCGTCTGGAATCCCGGGGAACTCCGGCAGGTCGCCTCGCCCGTAGGCCAGGATGATCGGCTCCGCCATCTTGAAGCCCTCGATCCACCCCGGGTATGGCTGGGCCAGCGAGCTCTCGATGATGCTGGGCCGCAGGATCGTCAAGGGCAAGTGGCCGGTCGTCTCCTCGACTGCGCGTTCGGCCATCGCTTTGGTGAACGTGTAGCAGTCCGTCCAGCCCAGGCTGCGGCCGCGTTCGCGGCCGGCCTCGACGAGCTTGTTCGCCACCCAGTCCCGACGCAGTTTCTCGGCCTCGACAGAGATCGACGATGCGCCGGTCACGCCGTGCTGGTTGGCGGCCTCGACGCTGAACGTCGCGAGCTGCTCGGGTGACCGGCTGTCGAGCTCGATCTGGCGCCGCACCGCTGTCGCGAGCTCGGCCTCGGTGCGCCAGTCGACGTTGTGGTCCAGGCGGCCTTCGCGGATGTGGCCCTGCTGGCGCCCGGCGACGTATGCCGTCGAGACGTGGACGTAGTGCGGTCGGCTCCGGCTCGCGTCGATCGCTTCGAGTAGGTTCAGAGTGCCGTGCACATTGGTGGCGAAGCCCTCGTCGATCGGCGGGTCGAACGACACCTCGCCTGCGCAGTGGATGACGACGTCGAGATCGTCGGGTAGCTCGGGTACGACGTCGAGATCACCCTCGAGCACGGTGATGTGTCCGTTCGCGAGCAGGCCGGACAGGTCGTCACCATCACGCTCGCGGACGCGGGTGAACGCAGGGTTCGAGAGCAGCTTCAGGGCACGATCCTCGGCGGTCAGCATGCCCCGCGCGCGGATCAGCAGCACGATCGGCGTACTCGGGAGATCGAAGAGGAAGCGTTCCAGGAGCGCCTCGCCGACGAAGCCGGTCGCTCCCGTGAGCAGAACTCGTTTGCCTGCCAGGGATTCCCCGATCCGCCGCTTCGCCATCGGCTGGCAGTCAATCATTCCTGCCCCTTCCCCTAAAAATGGCCTGATTCTCGGGAGTCTTGAATGCTCCAGCCACCTGCTCTGAATTTCGCTATGGTCCGTCACACGGTCCTCGGGGGAATGGCATGAGATCTCGTCGAACGGCTCTGCTTGCGGTCGCAACCGCGATCGCGGTCGCTGGTACGGCTGCGCCAGCCGGAGCGGCAGCACCCTCGTGGACTGCGGTCCGCTACTTCGGCGGTACTCAGACGACCCTGAGCGCCCTGTCGAGTGTCGCCAACGGCGACCTTTGGGCGGCCGGGACCGTGACGGACAACGGCGTTGCGTACCCCGCCCTCCAACACTTTTCCAATGGCGCGTGGCACGTCCGCCAGATCGTTCCCGGCGACTACACCAACCAGTGGGGTGTGCTGACCGCCGTCGCAGCGACGTCGACGACCGCCGCGTGGGTCGGCGGCTACCGCATCGTCAAGAGCACTGGTGTCCGCAGGCCGTTGATCGCGCTGTACTCCGGGAGAGCCTGGACGGAGATTCCGATCCCGATCGCCTCGCAGACTGCGGGACAGATCGATGCAGCCGCTGCACGTGGACCGGACGACGTGTGGTTCGCCGGCACCCTGCATCCGGCAACGAGTTCGCAGCGCTCCATGCGGCTGTTCCACTGGGACGGAACCACCCTCGATGCGATCGCGATCCCGGCTCTCGACGGCACATGCAATTCATATACGAGCGAAACGCGGGCGCTGACGCTCCAAGCTTCGTCGGTGTTCGTCGCGCTCGACTGCCCGGACTCGCTCGAGCCCGCGGGCAGCGTGCAGCGTTTCGATGGCCAGAGCTGGAGCTTGGTGCTCGCGCCCGGAGCGCATAGCTTCATCACCGGGCTCGCGGCGACTGCGTCACGGCTGTGGGTGGTTGGGTCCTTCGTGTCCGGCGGCAACTGGCAGGCCGCTGCGTGGCGGGACAGCGGCAGCGGCTTCGAGATGCTGCTCGCGCCCGACCCGACGGCGACAGAGCTCTGGGGTGTCGCAGCGATCGGCAAGCGGGCTTACGCCGTCGGCGGATACCCGTCGACGCACACCCCAGCGGTGGTTCGCTTCACCGACCTGTCGCCGCGAGCCGAAAGCGTGACGGGGTCGCGGGAGCTATTCGCCGGGGCGATCACACCCGACGGCACGGCGTACGCCGCCGGCCCTGCGTTGGGTGGGTATCTCGGTAACCAGTCTCCACAGACGGCGGTGTACCGCCGCGTCTCCTAGGGCTGGCTGGACAGGGCCGAAGCGAGCCCCTCGGGATCGACGACGGTCACCGTCAGCCCGGGGTGACGCAGGCGTCCCGTCGGGTCCATGCATTTGACCGGTTCGGCGAACCGGATACACAGCCCACGACGACGATTTGTTGCAAAGGTCACGCCGCGGTCGGTGAATGAGAGGTGGGCGGGGCCGATCGTCTTCAGCGTCGAGTAGGGGCCCGTGATCTCGACGCCCGTCACGTTCTCCAGCGGCGTCCGCACATGCCAGAGCCCGAAACGGGCGTCGAGTTCGGTGTCGGTGACCCGGACGTACGTTGTGGCAGCAGTCACGCCGAAGGGCAGTCCGGCGACTCGGAAAGACGGGGCAAACCGGAAGTCGAACGTTGACGAAGGCATCCCTTCGTCCTACCCGGCGGCACGCCCGGTCACGCAGCAAGTGCGTCCGGGCGAACCGGTTCGCACTCGAAGCCGGCCCGGGTGCGCCAGGGTCGCTTCGGCCCTGTCTCCGGCGGCCTCCGGGTGGGGAGCTCGGCGTTGTGGATTTACTGTCGGATCCGGCTCAAATTTTCGCGCGACGTAACAGTAAATCCACGTCGCTCCTGCTCGGCACGATCTGCTGGACGAGCTCAGCCGTGGTGGCAGTGGCTTGGGGGATCGATGTCCAGTGCGGGGTTCTCGTCGAAGAACCCGACCGGTCGCAGCGTGAAGCCGGTGGTCTCGGTCGGCATGACAGGGAAGTCCTCGGGACGCACGGCATGGGTCGAGCCGAACGAATGCCACAGCACGATGTCGCGGTTCTCCACCGGGCCGGCGCGAGCGATCCACGTCGGCAGCCCCGCGTCACCCTTGCTGAGGTTGGCGTAGTCGCCGGCGGCGTGGATCTCGGCGGGTTGGTACGCCGTCACCCACAGCGCCCGTCGGGCGAACCCGGCGCGCCGAGCGACACTCGTGCCCTCTGCCGCGAGGAGGGTTGGTGCGCCGGCCGGAACCAGCTCGTACCCGACTGCGTCACCGACGGCGTTGCGCACGCTGGGATTCGTGACCCGCCAGCGCCGGCCGGTCGCCGCGGCGGCGTCGCGCGCACACTCGCGCTCGATGATCGTCTCGGCTTGTTCCCACGCGTGGGTGTCACCGGTGACGAAATCGGTCTCGACGAGCGTGTTCTGCTCACCGTCGATGTCCAGATCGAGCCGGGCGCAGAAGATGTGCTGGTGATGCGCGCCGGCCAGGCCGGGGATCACCAGGCGGGTGCCCGGCGGAGCAGTGCCGTCGGCCGCGGCCCGCTCGGTCTGGATGATGCCCGTCAGCTGGACCTCGAGCTGGAGCCGGCCGTCCGTGTGGAAATACCAGCGGAACCCGTACTCGTAGTTGCCCGCGGTGATCATGCTGTTGACCACGAAGCGCCGACCCCGCCGGACCTCCACGCTCCCGCTGTGCAGGTCGGTGTGCTTCCACGCGATCCCGGCGTCCTCCTCGTGCAGGCATACGACGTTGCTGCGGGTGTACGGCGTACCGAAGTCGTTGACGAAGACCTGGTCCGTGTACGTGATGTCGCCCAGGCAGTCACAGCCGAGCTCGAGGGAGTTGACGAAGCGCCCCATCGACAGCTCGCCGGCGTCGAACGTGTTCTTCCACGCCGTGTTCGGACTGTTCCCCGCGTACGGCACGACCATCTCGGCGATCGACAAGCGGTGGGCGATCGAGCGCCCGCGAAACGTCACGTTGTGGATCACAGGGCCGGTTACCGGATGCACGGTGAAGCGAAACGTCCATCCCTCCCAGGCCACGTGGTTGCCGGTCAGCGAGAAGGAAGTGCCTTCCGGCTGGCCGATCTCGATCGGCTTCGCTGAGCCGCGGGCGGCGCGGGCATGCTCGCCGTCGTAGCGGGATGCCCTGCCTGGCACCGGATGCGGGTCGACGTCGAGCAGGTCGACGACCTCCCGGGTGTCCACGTCGACGGTGCTGACCAGGCCGTCGAGGGGGTGCGCATAACCGTTGTCGGTGCGGTCCGCGCGCCAGTACGCGACGACGCGGGCCACTCGACGGGTCCGGCCGTCGGCCAAGGATTCCCACGGCTCACCGAAGCGGCCCGCCGGCCACGGATCGAGCTGTACCGACGCCATGTCCTCGACCCCGCGGGCTCGGCAGGCTTCGATGAAGCGTGGATCCGCGCGTGTCGCCTCCGCGGCGGCGTGGAGCTCGAAGACGCTGTACGGCGGATGCGCGTCGGGCACCTCGGTGACCTCGACACGGCCGGTGGTGGCTGACGCGACGACGTCGTAGCCGACGCCGGTCGCCGGTGAGCGGAGCAGATATCGAACCCTGCGGTCGACCGGATCGCCCGGGAGGAAGGCGAGGAGTTCACCCTTCGGCGGCTCGTAGAGGTGCCCGACGTGCACGATGACGTCGTCGGGAACCCTCGGGTCGGAGCGCCAGGCAGCGGTGGCGGCGGTGACCTCGTCTTCGGTCAGAGGATCGAGCGGGTGCGGCGAGGTCGGCACCGCGTCCCGGGTCACCGCCGGACCCTAACCCAGGCGCTGGCTAGATTCTTTGCGTGAGTGATTGGGCGCAGGGGGAGCGTCGGGTCCTGGTCAAGGCACTGCGCGAGCTCGGGCCGGACAAGCCGACGGCATGTGGCGGCTGGACGACGGCCGACATGGCCGCGCACATCTACGTCCGCGAGCGTCGTGCGGATGCGATGCCCGGCGTCGTCGTACCAGGCCGGCTCGCGAACCACACCGACCGGGTGATGGCGAGTGTCCTGCGGGTCCATGACTTCGACCATGTCGTTGACCGGATCGCTGCCGGACCACCGCTGGCGCTACGGCCACTCGACGAGTTGATCAACCTCTTCGAGTTCTTCGTCCACGCCGAGGACGTCCGACGGTGCAACGGGTACGACGTCCGCGACCTGCCGCTCGAGCAGGAGCAGGCCATGTGGCGGCGCCTGCGTCCGATGCTCCGCGCCATGTTCCGCCGTGCGAAGGGCGTGCAGGTTGAATTCGTCACGACCCACGGTGACCGCGGCGTCATCCGTGGGAGCGGAGCCACGGTTCGGCTGCTTGCGCCGGTCGGAGACCTTGCTCTCTACGCCTACAACCGCAAGGCGATCGCGGACGTGACGATCACAGGCGACCCGGCGGCGGTTGCCGTCGTCGAGAGCGCACGGCTGGGGCCGTAGCGATCAGCGGTTCGCCACAGAGCACAATGCCGCAATGCATATCGCGTATGCCTCAGCACTCGGTCAGCCGGCCGAGGTCGTGTGGACGTCGCTGACCGACGTCGACAGCGTGCTCGCGGCTCTACCGGGCGCCGCACTGGCCCGTGATGGCGACGGTGGTGTCACCGGCTCCGTGAAATGCAAGCTCAACGGCACGCAGATCACGTATCGCGTGACGGTGCAGGCCCAGCTGGCCGACGCGAACTTCCGTACGACGGTGCTCACGATCGCCGGCAAGGAAGCCCGGGGGAGTGGCACCCTCGACGCAACGCTGACGGTGGCCGTGCGCGACAACCCGGACGCGCAGCTCGAGGTGTCCGGTGACATCGCAGCCACCGGACGGGGTGAGGCGGCCGAGGCGGAAGCTTGGCGACGCGTCATCGAGCTCATGGTCCACGCCCTGGTTCCGCCGACCGCATCATCCGCCGAGCCGGCTGCACCGGTCCGGCCGCCGCTTGCCGTCGCGCCACCGCTTCCCGCCAGCTCGCCGGCATCGAGTCCGCAGCGTCCGATGGTCATCGGGCTCATGGCCATCGCCTTCCTTCTGGTCTTCCGCCGGATTCGGCGGCGGCGTACTGCCGAGTAACCTGTTCGCCGAACTCACACCACCTACGGAGGACGGCATGTCGGGCGACGCAAAGGTGATCGGCGCGATCGAGGATCGCTTCGACGAGGTGCTGACACCGGAGGCGATCGCCTTCGTCGCCGACCTCCAGCGGAAGTTCGGCCCGCGTCGTACCGAGCTCCTCGCGCGTCGTCGCGACCGACGTGCCCAGGCGGTAGCCGACGGTCGCCTGGACTTCCTCGAGGAGACGAAGGAGATCCGCGAGGACACCTCGTGGCAGGTCGCGCCGCCTGCGGACCTCACCGACCGCCGCGTGGAGATCACCGGACCCACCGAGAAGAAGATGCTCGTCAATGCGCTCAACTCCGGCGCCAAGGTGTTCATGAGTGACTTCGAGGACGCGAGCACCCCGACCTGGCACAACAAGGTGCAGGGTCAGATCAACCTGACCGACGCGATCGAGCGCCGGATCGACTTCGAGACCGCCGAGGGCAAGAGCTACAAGCTCAAGGACACCGTCGCAACCCTCATGCCGCGGCCGCGAGGCTGGCACTTGCCGGAGAAGCACGTGCTCGTCGACGACGAGCCGATGAGCGGCGGGCTGTTCGACTTCGGCCTGTTCTTCTTCCACAACGCGCAGCGGCTGCTCGACAAGGGCACGCGGCCGTACTTCTACCTGCCGAAGATGGAGTCGCACCTCGAGGCGCGGTTGTGGAACGACGTGTTCGTGCACGCACAGGACGCGCTGGGTGTGCCGCAGGGCACGATTCGTGCGACCGTGCTGATCGAGACGATCCCCGCCGCCTTCGAGATGGACGAGATCCTCTACGAGCTGCGCGACCACTCCTACGGCCTCAACGCCGGCCGCTGGGACTACCTGTTCTCGATGATCAAGACCTTCCGGGAGCGTGGCGAGGAGTACCTGCTGCCAGATCGCAACAGCGTCACGATGACGGCGCCATTCATGTCGGCGTACGCGAACCTCGTGGTACAGACATGCCACAAGCGAGGCGCGTTCGCGATGGGTGGCATGGCGGCGTTCATCCCGAGCCGCAAGGACGCCGAGGTCAACCGCGTCGCGCTCGAGAAGGTTCAGGCCGACAAGGAGCGGGAGGCCAAGGCCGGCTTCGACGGCACGTGGGTCGCCCACCCGGACCTCGTGGCCACCGCCATGAAGGAGTTCGATGCGGTGCTCGGCGACAAGCCGAACCAGATCGACAAGCAGCGCCCCGACCTCACCGTCACCGCTGACGACCTGCTGGCGACGGACAAGACGCCGGGCGAGCAGACAGCGGTGGGGCTCCGCAACAACATCGATGTCGGGATCAGGTACCTCGAAGCCTGGCTGCGCGGCAACGGCGCCGTCGCGATCCACAACCTGATGGAGGACGCCGCGACCGCCGAGATCTCTAGGTCTCAGGTGTGGCAGTGGGTTCACAACGACGTGACGCTCGCCGACACGGGCGACCAGGTCACGGTCGAGCTCGTGCGGAAGGTCGCAGACGACGTCACGGCGGAGATCCGCAGCGAGCTCGGCGACGAGGCCTACGACCAGGGTCGCTGGGCGGAGGCGCGCGAGGTCTTCGAGGAGGTCGCGCTCGCCGACGACTTCGTCGACTTCCTGACGCTCCCGGCGTACGACCGCCTGTAGGTAGAGACTTACTGCGTGCTCGAGCAACTGATCGCGGACTGTGTCCGCGACCTTCCGCCCGGGCAGGTGATCACCGACCACGCGCAGCTGCGCACCTACGAGTGCGACGGCCTGTCGTCCTACCGCTGCATCCCGGGTCTGGTGATTCTCGCCGAGTCCTCGGCGGACGTCGCGTACGTCGTCGGCAAGTGCGCCGAGTACGGCGTCCCTTTCATCGCACGGGGCTCGGGCACGGGACTGTCCGGCGGCGCGCTGCCCCGCACGGACGGCGTCCTGATCGTCACGTCACGAATGAACCGCATCGTCTCGGTGGACTCCGGTGACGAGCGGGCGGTGGTCGAGCCTGGTGTCATCAACGCTCACCTGACGAAGGCGGCGCTGCCACACGGCTACTACTACGCGCCTGATCCCTCGAGTCAGCAAGTGTGCTCGCTCGGGGGCAACGTCGCTGAGAACTCCGGTGGCGCACACTGCCTTAAGTACGGATTCACGGCGCATCACGTCACCGGTCTCGAGGTGGTGATGCCGGATGGTTCGACCGAGCGGTTCGGTGGCCTGGCGCCGGACCCCGTCGGGTACGACGTGGTCGGCGCGCTGGTCGGTAGCGAAGGAACGCTGGGCGTCGTCACCGAAGTGACGGTTCGCTTGGTCCGCACCCCCGAAGCGGTGCAGACGGTGCTCGCCGGCTTCAGGTCGATCGATGATGCCGGGACGGCGGTGTCCAAGATCATCGCGGCCGGCGTGCTGCCCGCCGCCGTCGAGCTCATGGACGCCCTCGCCATCGAAGCCGCCGAGGCTGCGGTCCATCCCGGCTATCCGGCTGGCGCCGGTGCAGTACTGGTCGCCGAGCTCGATGGCCCGCCAAGCGAGGTCGATGCGCAGCTTGCCGACGTCGAGCGTCTGTGTCAGGAGGCAGGCGCCTTCGAGATCCGCGTCGCGGCCGACGAGGTCGAGCGGGCACTGATCTGGAAAGGGCGGAAGTCGGCCTTCGCCGCGGTCGGCCGGATCAGTCCGGACTACATCGTCCAGGACGGCGTCATCCCGCGGACCGCCCTTTCGACGGTGCTCCGCGCGATCGAGAACGTGGCAGCCGAGGCAGGCGTACGGGTGGCGAACGTCTTCCACGCGGGCGACGGCAACCTGCATCCGCTGGTGCTCTTCGACGAGAGCAAAGGTGAGACCGAGCGAGCCGAGGAGGTGTCGAACCGAATCATCGATCTCTGCTTGCAGCACGGGGGCTCGATCACCGGCGAGCACGGGGTCGGCCACGACAAGAAGCTGCACATGGGCAAGATGTTCAACGAGATCGACCTCGACGTGATGCAGCTCGTGCGTTGTGCGTTCGACCCGGCCGGTATCTGCAACCCGGGCAAGATCTTCCCAACCCCGCGACTGTGCGGTGAGCGGCCGGGCCGGGCTCAAGGTGTGCACCCGCTGACGGAGGCCGGGATCGCCGATGTCTTCTGACACCGCCACCCCGATGAACGTCGCCGACCTCTCGGCGACCCTGAAGCGGGCCGCCGCCGACGGCAGGTCGCTCGGCGTCTCCGGCGCAGGCACCAAGCTCGAGCAAGGCGCGGACCCCACATCGCGAGACCTGATGATCAGCACGTCGAACATGACGCGGGTGCTCGAGCATGCGGCCGGTGACCTGGTGGTGACGGCTCAGGCCGGGGTGCCGCTGGCTGCGCTGCAGGAGCAGGTGGCGTCCGCCGGGCAGTGGCTCGCCCTCGATCCGCCGGAGGCGGGCGCCACGGTCGGTGGGGTTGTCGCGGCAGCAGCGAGCGGACCGCGGCGGCTGCTCTACGGCACCCCGCGTGACCTGCTGATCGGCGTCACAGTCGTGCTGGCGGACGGAACGGTCGCGAAGTCAGGCGGCAAGGTCGTGAAGAACGTCGCCGGCTACGACCTCGGCAAGCTGTTCACCGGCTCGTTCGGGACGCTCGGCGTGATCGCCGAGTGCACCTTCCGGTTGCACCCGTTGCCGGTCGCACGGCGGGTCATCACGTCCACGGTCGAGGAACCGGCGATCGCGGCGCGCAAGGTGCTGGCGACCGGCGCGGTCCCGAGTGCGATCGAGTGGGATGGTCAGACCCTGGTGACCGTCATCGAGTCGATCGAGTCGGCCTGTGGCGCGCAAGCGGCGGACGTCGTCGCCGCGGTAGGCGGAGACGTTAGCAACCAGCTTCCGCCCGGGTTCGGTCAGCGACCGGCGTCACCGGTCTTGCTCAAGGTCACCCACCGGCTCGGTGCGCTGCGCGATGCGCTGACTGCGGTGTCGTCGCGGCTTCCTGGCTCGGCGGTCCGGGCCCATGCCGCATCCGGCGTGGTGTGGGTCGGGGCCGACGACCTCACTCAGCTCGACTCGCTGCGAGGTCGAGCCGCTGAGCTGGACGGTGGTGTTGTCGTCGTACGGGCGCCGGCCGAGATGAAGGCCGCCGTCGATGTGTGGGGGCCGGCTCGGGGGATCGACGTGATGCGTCGCATCAAGGACCAGTTCGACCCCGACAGACGGATGTCGCCCGGCCGGTTCGTCGGAGGGATCTGATGGATCGGGAGCTGATCGCGGACTGCGTCCACTGCGGCTTCTGCCTGCCGACGTGTCCGACGTACCAACTATGGGGCGAGGAGATGGACTCGCCGCGCGGCCGGATCTACCTGATGAAGCAGGTACTTGACGGTGAGCCGCTCGACGACACGGTTGCACTGCACATGGACAACTGTCTTGGTTGCATGTCGTGCGTGACGGCCTGCCCGTCGGGCGTGCAGTACGACGCGTTGATCGAATCGACGCGCGGCGCGGTGGAACGCGCCGTCACGCGGCGTCCGTCAGATCGCGCGCTGCGCGGGATGATCTTCTCGCTGTTCCCCTATCCGCGGCGTCTCGCCGCGGTACGTGGACCACTCCGCGCCTACCAGAAGCTCGGACTGCGACGGGTCGTGCGTCGCAGCAAGCTGCTTGCGAAGCTGCCGCCCGCCGTCGGCGCGATGGAAGACCTGCTCCCGCCGCTGTCCGCCAAGTCGAAGGTGCCGGCCATCACCCCAGCAGTGGGGGAGCGGCGGGCGCGGGTCGGCATGCTGCTCGGCTGCGTGCAGCGTGAGTTCTTCCCGGACGTCAACGCTGCGACCGTGCGGGTCCTCGCCGCCGAGGGATGCGAGGTCGTCGCTCCGGCGGCGCAGGGCTGCTGCGGAGCGCTGTCGCTGCACATCGGTCGCGAGGCCGAGGCGTTGAAGCGGGCGCGAAAGCTGATCGCGACCTTTGAGGCGCTGCAGGTCGACGCGATCGTGATCAACGCCGCCGGCTGTGGGTCGTCGATGAAGGACTACGGCCGGCTGCTCGCCGGAGACCCCGCCTGGGCGGAGCGAGCGGCGGCATTCTCAGCGAAGTGCCGCGATGTGAGCGAGCTCCTGTCGGAACTTGGCCCGGTCGCCAAACGACATCCGATCCGGGCGATTGCCGCGTACCACGACGCTTGTCACCTTGGGCATGCCCAGGGCGTTCGACTGCAGCCGCGCGAGCTGTTGGGCGGGATCCCCGACCTGGAGATCAGGGAGATCGCGGACGCCGACATCTGCTGCGGATCGGCCGGCGTGTACAACGTCATCAAGCCGGAGCCCGCGCGCGAGCTCGGCGATCGCAAGGCCGCCAACGTGATCGCTACTGGTGCCTCGCTGCTCATCACCGCCAACCCCGGCTGCCTCATGCAGGTCGACAGCGCGCTGCGCCGCCAAGGGAAGACGATCAAGCTCGCTCACACCGTCGAGGTGCTCGACGCCTCCATTCGCAACGTCCCGCTTCCCTGATCCCGAAGCTGAACACAACCGGAGGCGAAGGCAGCCGGAAAGCGGACATTTCACGACCTCTGGCGCTGACAGCCGCTTCGTTGTGTTCAGCTTCGGGCAACGCGAACGTGTTGACGACGCGGTTGAATAGCGACATGAGAACCATGGACAAGGTCGCACTGGTCGGTGGGGCGGCGCTGGCGGTGGCGACCGACCTGGGGTCGCGCAAGGTCACCCCGGAGTCGATGGTGGTGCCCGCAGCGGCGGTGGGGCTGGTGACGGCCGCTGCGATCTATCCGGCGGCTCGTAAGGGCCGGGACGCGAGCCGCGGGGTCGTGCTCCGCGAAGCCGCCGCTCTGGTGGGCACCGGTGCGGTGCTCGCCGCCGCCGTCGCCAAGCGCGGAAGTACGACGGCCAAGCGAACAGTGGCGGCCGGGTGGCTGGCGCACGCGATCTTCGACAACGTGCACAACCGCGGCCCGACGTCTCGACTCCCGGGCTGGTACCCAGCGGCGTGCGCAGGGTATGACGTGGCGCTGGCCGGCTTGGTGCTTCGCTCCTGAGATCCGGCCCCGCCGCAGGTCCAGTTTCTCATTACCTGGCAAGAAAAAACAGACTGCCGTTTGTCACTGACTTGTCCTAAGGTCGGGCGGCGTGACTGCCAGCAACTCCGACGACGCGATCGTCGTCGAAGGACTGAGGAAGCACTACGGCGACGTCCACGCTCTCGACGGTGTGGACCTTCACGTCCCGCGGGGTTCGGTCCTCGGTGTGCTCGGACCGAACGGCGCGGGCAAGACGACCGCTGTGAAGGTGCTCACCACCCTCATCCAGCCGGATGCCGGGAGGGCGATCGTCAACGGGATCGACGTCGTCAAAGATCCCGCAGGAGTGCGTCGATCGATCGGACTCGCCGGCCAGTCGGCAGCGATCGTTGAGGAGCTGACCGGGCGCGAGAACCTCGAGTTCGTCGGTCGGTTGTTTCACCTCGGCAAGGCCCGATCCAAGGCGCGCGCCCAGGACCTGCTCGAGCAGTTCGGCCTGACCGATGCCGCCGAGCGTCGCGCGAAAACCTACTCCGGCGGCATGGCGAGACGCCTCGATCTGGCGGCCAGTCTCGTCGCCCGGCCCGACGTCCTGTTCCTCGATGAGCCGACGACAGGTCTTGACCCGCGAGCCCGTAACGACATGTGGGGCGTGATCCGAGAGCTCGTCGCAGGTGGCACGACCTTGCTGCTGACCACGCAGTACCTGGAGGAGGCTGACGAGCTCGCCGACAACATCGTCGTCTTCGATCGCGGCAAGGTGATCGCCGAGGGCACCTCCGACGACCTCAAGGACACCGTGGGCGGCGATGTCGTCGAGTTCACGATCGACGACGCCAACGACCGTGAGGCGGCGCTGGCTGCGGTACGCAGCATCGACACGACGGACCCGACCTTGACCGATACCGGAGTGATCACCGTGCGTGCCGGCGATCGCGGCTCGGATCGACTCGTGGAAGTAGTCCGGGCCCTCGACAGCGCGCAGCTCCGACCGCAAGGACTGGGGTTGCGCCGACCGTCACTCGACGATGTGTTTCTTGCCTTGACCGGCCATGTCGCCGAGGAGTCGGCGGATTCCGAGACCGCGACGGAGAGGGTCGGCGGATGAGCGCGCTCACGGATATGCCGAGTCGCAACATCGTCCGCGACGGCGTCACCGACACGCTGGTGATGACCAAGCGGAACCTCTTGGTCTGGATCCGAGTGCCGGCGTACATCATGTTCACGCTGGTTCAGCCGATCATGTTCGTGCTGCTCTTCCGCTACGTCTTCGGTGGCGCGATTCCGGTGTCCGGCCACTACGTCGACTACCTCGTTCCCGGCGTGATCGGCCAGACGATGGGCTTCGGTTCGTTCGGTACGGCGATCGCACTCGCGAACGAGCTGCAGAAAGGCACCATCGATCGGCTCAAGGCGATGCCGATGGCACGAAGCGCCGTCCTCCTCGGACGGCTGGCAGCGGACACGCTGCGAATGACGCTCGTCACCCTCGTCCTTGTGGGAGTCGGCGCGGCGATGGGCTTCCGATTCCACGGTGGTGTCCTCGACGCGATCTTGATGTTCGTGTACGCGGTCTTGCTCGGTCTCACGATCTGCACCGTTTCTGCGTTCATCGGGCTGTCGCTGAAAGACGAGGAGGCGGTGCAGGGCTTCGGCCTCATCTGGGTCTTTCCCCTCACGTTCGTCAGTTCGGCGTTCGTTCCGGTGCGGAGCATGCCGGGGTGGCTCCAGCACTTCGCCGTGAACCAGCCCTTCACCCAGGTGATCGACTGCCTTCGGGCGTTCGCCTCCGGTGACCCTGTCGGCAATCACTGGTGGGTGAGCCTGCTCTGGATGGCCGGGATCATGGCGCTCTTTGTGCCGCTTGCCGTGCGTGCCTACCGGAGGGCGTGAGGTCATGGCGTCGTCGATCGTCAACATCGTCATGGACTGCGAGAACCCTTGGGAGCTCGCGCAGTTCTGGTCGATGGTGCTCGACCGGCCGGTCCATCCGGACAACGAACCGTCGGATGAGATCGTCGGGATTGTCATCGATCCGCAGACCGGCGGCGAGCTGGAGTTCCAGCGGGTCGCTGAGCGCAAGATCACCAAGAACCGGCAGCACATCTGCCTGTGGCCCGACGACCGCTCTCGAGACGAAGAGGTCGACCGGTTGCTGGCAGCCGGCGCAGCTCTCGTACAGGACCACCGGCAACCGGACGGTCTCGGCTGGGTCGTCCTCGCCGACCCAGCCGGCAACGAGTTCTGCATCCTGCGCAGCCAGGCCGAACGAGCGGCCACCGACTGATCCCATTCCACGCCTTCGGCGTGGGCTGAGTCGCTGTTTCCCAACGCCTTCGGCGTGGGAATGGGACATCCGTCACATCAGCCTCTAGCGTTACCTAACGTGACCCAAGCGTTCGAGCTTCCCCAGTCACCGCTCTCTACAACCTGTCTGGAGGTCGTGGCGTCCCTCGATGACGTCACGGTGCGCCGCGGTGGGGCGACCCTCCTCGACCGCGTCAGTTGGACGCTTCACGCCGGTGAGCGCTGGGTCGTCGTCGGCGCCAACGGCGCCGGCAAGTCGACGTTGCTCCAGTTGCTCGCAGGGTCGATGCGGCCGACGACAGGGTCGGTCAGCCTGCTCGGCGAGCCATTGGACGAGACGGACCTCGACGACTTGTTGCCGCGGGTCGGCTGGGCGAGTGCAGCGCTCGCCGAGCTGATCCCGGTCGACGAATCAGTGATCGACGTCGTGTTGACCGCCTCCCACGCGTGCGTTCGACGGGGGGCGGAGTGGTACGACGCGAGCGACGTCGAGCGAGCTCACGAGCTGCTCGCACAGGTCGGCTGTCGCCGCCTCGTGGACCGCCGATTCGGGTCTTTGTCAGAGGGTGAGCGCAAACGGGTGCAGCTCGCGCGCGCCGTGATGACCGATCCAGAAGTGTTGCTGCTCGATGAGCCGGCCGCTGGTCTCGACCTCGGCGGGCGCGAGGCGCTGCTTCGGATGCTCGGACGGATGGCGACGGACTCGACCGCACCGGTTCAGGTACTGGTCTCGCATCACGTCGAGGAGATCCCTGAAGGATTCACCCACGCGATGCTTGTGCGCGAAGGACGGCTGGTCGCGGCCGGCGAGATCGAGACCACGTTGACGTCAGAGCTCTTGTCGCAGACCTTCGGGCTGCCGCTGCGCGTGCTTGCTCACCGCGGCCGATGGACGGCGCGAGCTGCGCTATCCAGGCTGGGATAATCGCGCTGATCAGCGGGAACAGCATCTATGTGGCAACCCAGACTGATCTTCCGGTCGTGCTGCTGTCGCATCGCGGACCCGCCCGGTTCCAGCGATCCGCCTCTGGGTTGACCATCAAGCGCGGCGCCGGCGGTCTGGTCACTGCGCTGATGGGACTCGCCGAGCACCTTGATGACGCCGTGTGGGTGTGTGCCGCAGCGACTCCGGCCGACGCCGCGGTGGCGACCGAACACGAGGGCCACTCGGTCGAGATCGCGTTCGACCCCCAGCCGCAGCTCGTCGACCCGGACGAGGACACGCTAGGGCCGACAATCAACGTACGATACGTCGAGGTCGACCCGGGTCAGCACGAAGCGTTCTACACCCAGATCGCCAACCCGCTCCTGTGGTTCGTCCAGCACGGCCTGTACGGCTTGGCCACGGAGCCGAACATCACCGAAGAGACGCACCGCGCTTTCGACGAGGGCTACGTGCCGGTGAACGAGCAGTTCGCCGCAGCGGTCGTCGATGAGGTCGAAGCGCGCGGCGGGCACGTTGTCGTCCTGCTGCAGGACTACCACTTCTACCTGGTCGGTGACCTGGTCCGGCAGCGCTGCCCCGACGCGATCATCAGCCACTTCGTGCATATCCCGTGGC
>JAFAZI010000119.1 GCA_019239875.1 Frankiaceae bacterium | reverse complement strand
CGCGCAGGTTCGCGACAACGGTGTCGGCCCCCGACTCGCCCCCCGAGGTCTCGATTCGGTTGGTGAGGTTGCCGCGGTCGTCGTCGGGGAGCGCGGTCACCGGGATGTTCGTGAGGCGATGGACGTGGGAGAGCTTGATGCCGGCAGCGGTGCCGTGGACTCCCTGGTAGACCGCGACCTTGCCGCCGGACGCAGCGATGTACCACTGGTGGTTGATGTAGACGGCCGTGGCGGCGATGGCGGCTGCGACCAGGATGACGACGATGCAGGCGACCACCGCGAGGCGCCGGCCGACGCTCCGGCCGGGGGCACGATGGCGTTGGCGCGGCGCATCGGCAACGGTCGCGGCGGCTGGCGCCGGGTCCAGCTCCGGGGGCTCCGCCTCCGCGATCGCGCCGCCGATGATCGCGTCCTGGGAGGCCGCGTCGCCGTCTCCGTCGCCGTCGACCGGGTCCGCGACGATGCACGTGATGTTGTCGGAGCCGCCGGCGCGCAGCGCGAGATCGACCAGCCGGTCGGCGGCAACTTGCGGATCGTCAGCGGCCAGCGCGGCCGCGATCTCGCGTTCGTCGACGTAGCTCGACAGCCCGTCGCTGCACACGAGGTAACGGTCACCAGCCTCGAGGTCGAGCGCTGTCAGGTCGATCTCGGGGCTGCCGCGGCCGTCGAGCGCTCGCATGATCCAGGAGCGCCGGGGGTGGGTCAGCGCCTCTTCCTCGGTGATCTGCCCGTCGTCGATGAGGGCCTGGACCAGGGTGTGGTCACGGGTGAGCTGCTCGAGCCGGCCGCCGCGCAGCCGGTACGCGCGCGAGTCACCGATGTGCGCGAGGGTCAGCTCGTCACCCGCGGCGAGCAGCGCGGTGAGCGTCGTACTCATGCCGGCCATCGAGTTGTGGGTCGAGACGGTCTCGCGGATCGAGGTGTCCGCGTCGTCCGCTGCTGACTGGAGGGCGTGCCGGGGGTCGTCGATGACCGAGGTGTCGAGCGGCATCATCGCGGTGATCGTCAGGCGGCTGGCGACGTCACCGCGCGCGGCGCCGCCGACGCCGTCGGCAACAGCGACCAGCTGCGGCCCGGCGTACATCGAGTCCTGGTTGTCCTGGCGTTGCATGCCGACATCGCTGCGCCCGCCGACCCGCAGGTGGAGGCTCATCGGATCTCCAGCACGTTGCGCCCGATCGAGAAGCGGCCGCCGACCGGTACGACGACGGGGGCCGTGACCTTGCTGCCGCCGACGAAGGTGCCGTTCGTCGAGCCGAGGTCCTCGATCAACCACTGGTCGCCGCGCGGGATCAGGCGCGCGTGCTGGTTGGAGACCACGTCGTCGGCCAGCACGATCGTCGAGCTCGAGGCGCGGCCGATCGTGATCGGCAACGAGGACAGGGCGACCGACGTGCCACTCGCCGGACCTTCGACGATCACCACTTGAGTGGCCGCGACGGACTTCCGGCGTCGCGGGGTCTTGACCGGCGGCGCTGGCTTCGCGGCCTCCGGTGTCCGTTTGGGCGCCGGAGGTGTGATCAGCGGCGGTGTCTTCGACGGTCGGGTGCCGAACACGTCGTGCCGGACCGCCACGACGGCAGCGACGACGAAGCCCCATAGCAGCACGAGGACGACTGCGCGAAGCAGGAAGACAACCGCGACCGGCACGAGTCGGTCAGTCCTCGTCGAGGCGGAAGATGATCGGTGTCGCCCCGATGTCGATGCGGTCCCCGTCCTGCAGCATGGCGCGAGCAGCGGGGGTCCCGTTCACGGTGACGCCATTGGTCGAGCCGAGGTCGACCAGCTCGACCTGCCTGTTGGCGTAGCGAAGCTCCGCATGCCGGCGGGAGACACCGGAATCGTCGAGGCGGACGTCGGATTCGGCCGCTCGGCCGATCATCGTGACCGGGTGGGACAGGAAGTACGCCGACTCCTCGGCACCGGTCGACACGATCAGCCGCGGCCGGCGCGGCAGGGTCCCGGCGGGTGCCGGACGCGGGCCCGGGCTCGTCGCCGGAACCGGCACCGCGGCCTGGCCTTCGGGGGCGGCGACGCGGCTGTGGATCTTGAACACGCCGGTGCCGACGGTCGGCTTCTGCTCGAAGCCGACCGTCACCGGGCCGACGAAGGAGTAACCCGACTCCGCCGCATGCTCTCGCACCATCGTGGCGAGTTCTTCCCCCAGCGGGTCGGCCCATTCTTCGATTCGGGCGTAGTCGTGCTCACTGAGGTCGACGACGTACTCGTTGGGGACGAGGACGCGGTCCTGGCCGACGATGTTCTTGCGCGTGTCGGCCTCACGTTGCAGTGCGGCCGCGATCTCGGCCGGTTGGACATCGCCTTTGAACACCTTGGCGAACGCGCCCTCGACGAGACCGCCGAGACGCCGTTCGAAGGCTTGCAGGACACCCACGAAAGTGGTCCTTTCTGCGCTCTGAAGGTGATCGTATCTGGGCCGGCTGAGCAAACCCTGCGTGCTAGCGTGAGCGTCCGCTCGGGCGAGTGGCGGAATGGCAGACGCGCACGGTTCAGGTCCGTGTGTCCGTAAGGACGTGGGGGTTCAACTCCCCCCTCGCCCACTCATCTACTCCTTCGGGTCGTGAGTAGCCAATGCCGTGGGGACGGCGCTAACTACTCATTACCCAGCCGCCGATGGACAGGTCGCATCAGTTGGTGGCGACTGCCACGTTGTCGTAGTTCACCGTCATCGTGACGTTCGTGTTGTCGCCGACCTGTAGCAGCGATATCGGGGCAGTTCCGGTCGACGACGTGGCGCTGATGACCTGCGTGCCGTCGAGCGACGCGGACAGCGCTCCCGCGGTGCCGACCGTCGAGCACAGCTGCACGCGGTGCCATGCCCCCGCGGGCAGTGGGGTGGCGGACACGAAGGTCTGTCCCGACCCGTCGGCTCGCAGCGCCAAGAGGTGAGCAGCGGTCAGATAGACCCGTGCGACGCCGGCGGATGGCGAACGGAACCGCAACAGGACTCCGGGCGTGGAGTTCGAGGTCAGGTCGACGTCCGCCTGCGCGCACAACGACGGGTAGGAGCCACCGAGCGAGTGGGTCGCCCACTGCGGGGCGGCGCTGGTCGAGCCGCGGATGCTCGGCGGCGAGCCGGCCGGCGGGAACGTCGTCTGGTCGACCGTCAGATTCGTCGAGGACCAGCCAGCGAGACCGCCCGTGAAGTCGTCGCTGAAGACGGTCGGCGGGCCCGCCTGCACGGTCACCTGGTTGGAGACGTCACTCAATCCGCTCGAGTTGGCGCCGTCACTCGCACTGATCTGGTAGGTGTGCGTGCTGCCGCCTACGAGTCCGGTGTCGGTGAACGACACGGTGCCGGTCGACGCGCTGCTCACCGCCCCCACCGCCTGGGCACCGCCATCGCGGAACACCGAGTACGTGAGTGTCGTGGCCCGGTCGTCGGTGGATGCGGGCCAGCTCACGGTCACCGTGCCGGGTGAGGAGCTGACCGCCGATGGGGTGCCGGGCACCGTCGGTGGCTGGATGTCCGGCGCGCCCGGCACGAACGCCGCGGCGTAGTCGCGTCCGGCGCCGAGCTGGGTCACCCCGGTGATCCCCGGGACGGTGACCGGTGCAGGTCGGTTGGTCGTCGACCCGTCGCCGAGCTGTCCGACATCGTTGCGGCCCCAGGCATGGAGGACGCCGTCGGCGGTGGTGACGAAGCTCGTGTCACGGCCGGTTTCGACGTACGTCGCGTTGGACAGCCCCTTCACGATGACGGGCGAGAGCCGCTTCGCCGTCGTGCCGTCGCCGACGTTGCCGTACGCGTTGTAGCCCCAGCCGCGGACCGTCCCATCGGTCAGCACCGCGATCGCGTGGAAGGCGCCGGCGCTGATCGATCGCACCGGCGGAATCGCGACGAGGGTCGGGCGGGTGCGATTCGTCGTGTCGCCCAGACCGAGCTGCCCGGAGTCGTTGAGGCCCCAGGAGTACAGCGCGCCGGTCGAGGTGATCGCGTAGCTGGAGTCACGTGCCGCGGCCACGAACACGACGTCGCTCAACCCGCTCACGTGGACCGGGGTCGTCCGCAGCGTTGTGGTGCCGTCGCCGATCTCGCCGTACGCGTTGTTGCCCCAGGTCCAGACGGTCCCGTCTGTGGCCAGCGCGATCGTGTGTCCTTCGCCGCCGTCGGCGCTCGCGATCGGAGCGCCCACCGGCACCTGCACCGGGCGGGTGCGACCGGTCTTGTCACCGAGGCCGAGCTGCCCGACGTTGTTGTTGCCCCAGGCGTAGATCGCGCCGCTCGCCGTCAGCGCCATCGAGTGGTAGTGCCCGGTGAACACCTGCGTCGCGGCGGGCAGCGGCGTCACGACGACGGGCGTGGTGCGGTTCGTCTTCGTTCCGTCGCCGACCTGGCCGTAGTCGTTGCGACCCCAGGCGAGCACCGAGCCGTCCGCTCGCAATGCCAGCACGTGCTCGCGTCCGCCGGCGATCGCGGTGATGCCCGGGTCCGCCGGACCCGGGCCTGGCACCGTGCGACCACCTGCCGTTCCAATGCCGAGCTGACCCATGTCGTTGGCACCCCAGGTCGCGACGGTTCCCGTTGTCGCGGCGTGCGCCGACGGTGCCAGGCTGACCAGAGAGGCTGCGGCGAGTGCGATCACGCTGCACCTGGCAACGCCGACGAGGCGCCGTCGTCGTTGCCTCGTCACAGTGCCCCCTGCTACGGCCCATGGGCTGGGCCACCACAGAGCACGCTCGATCAGTCGGCGCCATCCGTCAAGGGATGTCGCGGGTGAACTCGTTCAGACCGCGAATGCGTCGGCTCCTTCGTCCTCGCCGCGCATCGACCAGGTCCCGCGCCGGTCGAACACGATCATGTCCTGCAGCACGTCGGCGTCGATCTGATCGCGTAGGCGTCGCCAGAACTCGCGATCGACTTCTCGCGGCCGGCCCCCACGTCGACACAGCGCGAGGTGGGCGCGGTCGGCACCGCAGCCGTTGATGATGTAGGCGAGGCTGTCGGCCATCCTGATCGGTTCGCCGTAGTCGCCTTCGATCTGGTTCACGACGCCGCCCTCAGCGCCGTCCATGAATGTGGCGACCCAGAGCCAGCCCTCCTCCCGCGGATTGAAGTGGTCCTGCAGGATCCCGAGCAGGTTCTCGAACGACGGTTGCTCCATCCGGACACGATCGGCCGTGGATCGCCCTCGCGCCAGGGGTAATCGGCAACTTGTGGATGACGTGTGCGCTGCACGTAGACGGTGCGACGCGGCAGCCGGAGGTGATGGCCACCTGCCGATCGGCTAGCGGTTCCGCTGATCCCAACGTCAACTCGCGCGACCTCGACGCTTGTCGTGCTTGCAGGAGCGCGAAAGACCACAAGCGTCAAGATCATCGAGCCGACCAGGCCGTAGAGGGAACGCGAGCGGAGGATCAGCCGCGCGCCGCATGCCTGGTTGGTCGGGCCGGGTCGTCATCGGTGGAGCGGGCCGGCCGTCGAGCCGCGGCCTCGAACAGCAGCCACTGGAACACCGCGAAGCCGACGAACGCCCATGCTGTCGTTCTGACGTCTGTGGTCGCAGCGAACGCTGCCACCACCACCGTGAGAACGACGGCCGAGACGCCGCGGGTCCACGCGAGGGTGGGCAGGCGCAGATCAGCGCGAAGCGCCATGGTGCCGCGTAAGGTCAGGGCGAAGAAGACGCCGCGGATCCCGCTCGCGAGCAACAAGGGATGAGCGTTGTGCCACGTCGCACCGAGCAGCTGGCGCCCCGCGCTGGCCGGCAGGCTCAGGAACGCCGCTGACGCGCCGCCCGCGATCAGCGCCGCCGCGAGTGTTCCGCCGAGCAGCACCCTGGCGCCGCGTTTCGTGGTGCTGCCGCCGGCTCGGATCACTTCCGGTACGACCGCGATCCGCATGGCGTTGCCGATCGTCGACACCGGGCTGAGCAGGTTCTGCGCCGCCCGCAGCCCACCGGTCGCGGTGTACCCGAGGAAACCGGTGACCAGCAGCGTCGAGACCTGGTTGGAGGAGTTCAGCGTGACGAACTCGGCGACCAGCGATGTCGCGCTTCGGCGCAGGTCCCGCCACCAGGCCCGCGACGCGCGAGCCAGCGAGGCCAGCTCGATGGGTTTGGCCCCGGTCATCACCACGGCGACAGCGCTGCCCGAGAGGCCCCAGGCGAGGATCTCGCCGTACGCGGTTGTCGGCTTCGCGACGACCAGCACCACGATCCACACGACGACCCAGGCTGAGTCGAGCCCGACCAGGGTGACCGGACGCTTCCAGGCGATCGCGAGGAACCGCTGGAAGTCCAGGAGCACGAGTCCCGGGACGCACACGCCCATCGCCAGCAGCGGTTGGTGCAGCGGGTCCGGCACGATCATGGCGATGCCACAAGTGAGCCCCCCGATCAGCAGCCCGGTGGCCAGTGTGAGGGTCATGCCGATCGGCGCGACTCGACGAATCTCCGAAGCGGTACGAGCGCTGTAGCCGAGCAGGATCGGCTCGCCGATCCCGGCTCGGACCAGGCCGACCAGCAGGATCACGATGACGTTCACCAACGCGAACGCGCCGAACTCGCGCGCACTCACGGCGCGCGCGGTCAAGATCACCAGCGCGAAGTTCTGCAAGCTGCTGATGAACTGGTCCGCCGCCGTCAGGACGATGCGGGTTCGCGCCCGGAGCTCACGCTGCCGAAACGGGCCGCGCGGTCGATTCACGCGCGCCACTCCGGCAGCGCTCGGCCCAGCGCGACCTCGGCAGCGTCGACATCGACCGCGTGACGCTCGAGCAGCCGGGCGCGCAGGTCGGGAGGCACCAGACCGGCCGTCGCCGGCTTGCTCCCGGTGTTCAGCCGGCGGACGAGGGTGCGTCCTCGCTGTCGCCGTTCGGCGGGGATGACGGTTCTGACTGCCGCTTTGACGCGCGGATTCTGCAGCACGCGACCGAGCGCAGCCGAGCGTGGTGCGCCGGACTCGTTGGCGCGTACCAGCGGGATGGCTGCCGGAAGGCCGACGAATCGGGCGACGTCGGCAAGTCCCTCCGCGGTCATGACGTCGTGCTGGGACTGCACCAGGACCTGCCCGGCGGAGACCGTCTGGCTGAGGCTCTGCAGCGCGTCGGCGTATCGGCTGCCGCCGCTGTAGGTCGCAAGCCGGTATCCGCTGCCCGGCATCAGGTCGTCGGCCGCCAGGGCGTCCGCGAGCGGTCGTCGTTCGATGCCGATCGCGGTCAGGAACTGGTGCAGGCTCACCATCCGGTCGACCGGATGGCGAAGGACGACGAGCAGCTTCGCGCTCGGATTGAGCCTCCGGAGCCGCTCGATCGAGTCCGGGAAGTAGATCAGGGTGGCGAGCTTGATCGCGATCAGGTGGTCAGGCGGGAAGGCTTCGCCGACGTACTCCTCGCACCAGTCGTTCCAGGGTTGGTCGCGGTGCAGGAACATCGCTTCCTGCGCGGTCGGGGTCGCGACTCCTGGCGCAGCGCCGAGGCTTCGGAACAGGCCCGTCGTTCCGGCCTTCTGGGCGCCGGCGACGACGACGTCGGGGACTCGAAACCGCGTCACGGCTCGTTCCCTTCCTGCGGCGTGGGGCTGATCGTATCGGCGACGGTCCGGCTCACCGTTGACCGAGCGCGTCGGCGTAGACGCGAAGCAAGGCCTGCTGGTTGGCGGGATCGGAGTACGCCGCCGCGTATGCGCTGCGGGCGGCCTCACGGATCGATCGATCGCCGGCGCCGTCGTAGGCCTCGCGCACCGCGGCCGCGAGCGAGTCTGCGTCGCCAGTCGCATAGGTACGCACCGCTCCACTGTCGACGTGCGGGCCGCCGAAGTTCGCGAGGTCGGGGACCACGCTTCGCCGGCCGGCCGCGAGGGCGCGGATCATGGTCAGCGGCTGGCCACCCTCCTGCCACAGTGACGGCACCACCACGAGGCGGCACCGCGCGAGGTGGGCTTCAAGGTCGGACTCCTCCAGCCAACCGAGGAAGCTGATGTTGACGGTCGCGGCGGCTGCCTCGACCTCCGCCCGCATCGGCCCGTCCCCCGCGATCACGAGTGGCGGCAGCGTGTCACCAGCCCTGCGCCACGCCTCGAGCAGGTGGCCGACGCCCTTCTGCGGGACCAGCCGACCCATGAAGAGCACGCCGTCGCCGACGACGCCGAGATCTGGCTGCGGATCGGGGACGCTGTTCGGCTTCACCACGACCTTCGCCGCAGGGAGGCCGTCACGAATGGCGGCGGCGCGGGCGAAGTCACTCAGCGCGATGAACCGGTCGACGTGGTGCCGAAACGTGCCGAGCCCCTTGTGCACGCCGAGGCTGAGGGTCAGGGCGCCGCTTGCTGCTGCGCTGTCGTGGTAGCAGCGATGGACCACCCCCGGCCACTTGACGGTGCGACCGAAGCAGTCGGTGCACTCCGCGCCGTCGCGGATCGCGGTCGCCGCGATGCACGAGTAGCGGTAGGAATGCAAGGTCCCGACCGTTGCGCACCCCCCGCTCCTTGCAGTGCGAAACACCCACGGCGACAGCAACGGGAACGGCGTGTGGACGTGGACGACATCAGGGCGTACCGCTGCGATCCGGTCTGCGACCGCCTTCATCGCGGCGCGGTTGTACGTCGGCTTGATCGCGCCGGCTAGCCCGGGCGAGGCGGTGGCGGGGAGGATGTACTGCTCGACCTCGAGACCGGCGGAGCGCAGCAGGTGAGCCTCGTGAGCAATGACGGTGTCCGAACCGCCACGGGTGAGCTGCCCGTTGTGAACCTGGAGGACTCGGCGGGCTGCGCTCACGACCGCCACGGCACTGGCCGGCCGAGAAGTTCCTCGAGCGCGACAGCGTCCGGGCGCAGGCTCTCGCGCAGCTCAGCGCCGACGTCCGTCGGCAGGCCGGTCGGTTTGAGGTTGAGCCGGCGGATCGCCTCTCGCGCCCGATACGGCAGGACCTTCTTGATGGCCTCGCGGACCGCCACCTGACGGGTCAGCGCGTGGATCCCGCGCTGCATCAGCTCGCTGCGTGCCTCGCCCGAGACGTTGATCCGCCGCAACGCCTCGCGGTCGGTGGCATCGGGAGTCGCACCGATGTGGGCGAGCACGTCACGCAGCACCGCCCCGGCGTCGCGCTCGATGTCGTCGTAGAACCACACCCCGACCTGCTCTCGGCCGAACGCGTCGAGGTAGGCCTTGACCGAAGGCGTGTACTCGCCCATGCGGCGGTAGTGCCAGATGTGGTGCCAGCCGTCGGCGATGCGCTGGTCCTCCGCCGCCAAGGCCTCGGCGAAGGTTGCCGTCTCGAAGCCGCGCATCTGCTGGTACTGGTACGCGGAGTACGCGCGGGCCAGCGGCTCGCGCAGCAGGATGACGACCTTGACATCAGGGTTCAGCCGCTGGAGCACGGGGATAGCCGCTTCATGGAAGTACAGGCTGGACGAGGAGCCGTCACCCCGGATCTGACCGGGTTGGGCAGGCTCGAACAGCCGCAGGTAATCGGCCTCCTCGACCACGACGGCACGGTTGATGGTCTCGGCGTCGCCAGGTCCGGTGTACGCCGGAGCGCGCCGGCCGAGCCCGAGGTAGTGCGGTTCCTTCGGTGTCGTGACGAAGACCTCGGGATGGTCGCGCAAGGTGTCCGCGACGGCGGTCGTGCCGCTGCGCGCGGTACCGGCGACGATGAAGTCGGGCACGCCGGAAGTCATGTTGACGCTCCAGTCACTGGACGGCTGGCTCTCGATTCTCGGTCGGCGTGCCCACCACAGCGTACTTGGGCGCAAAAGATGCTTTCATGTCGCAATGTGGTTTCGTGCCCGCCTCCTGGCCGGGCGCTGGATCGATTTGCGTGGAGTAAGCGGACGGTTATCAGGTCGAATATGATCAGTCGCGGCGATTCTGCGAGTTGCAGGGGTCGAGCAGGTCGCTGGCGAAAGTGTCGAGCGATGACCGAGGGCGGGGGGTGACGGGAGCGCGATGACGTCGACTGCGATCGCGAGCGATCTCACTCGGGCGACGAAGGAACCCTGGACGATCCTGCACGACTTCGCGTTCACTGGCGGTGGCGCCGAGCGCGTCGTCGCCGCGCTCGCCACGGACTCCCTTCCCGGCTCACCGGTCGCCGTGCTCGGGGGATCCGATGAGGCGATGCGCGACGTCGGCTTCCCGGTCCACACGACCACGCTGCTGTCGAAGTCGCTGATTCGCCCCGACACCTACCGGCACCTCGCTCCGGCCCTGCCCCGGATGGTCTCGAACCTGCCCCCGATCGAGGGCAATGTGCTGGTGTCGTCGTACGCGTTCGCCCATCATGTCCGGTGCACCGGAAAGCTGGTCGTGTACTGCCACTCGCCGCTGCGCCAGGTGTGGAGCGGGAAGGCGATGTACGCCAACAGCGTGCGCCCGCACCTCCAGCTCGGACTGACGTTGTCGCGCGGCTACTTGCGCCGCCGCGACCGGCAAGCTGCGCGTGCGGCGGATCACTACATCGCCACGAACTCGATCGTGCGGGACCGGATCTTCGAGTGCTATGGCGTGGACGCTTCCGCGATCATCCCGCCGCCGGTCGACACCCATCGCTTCTACCGCTCGCCGGAGAAGCGGCAGGACTACTTCCTGTGGGTCGGTCGGATCGCCGAGCCGTACAAGCGGCTCGACCTAGCGATCGAAGCGGTCCGCGGGACCGATCACCAGCTGGTCGTGGCAGGCGACGGTCGTGACCGCGCTCGCATGGAGGCGATCGCCCCGCCGAACGTGCGTTTCGTCGGCTGGCAGGACAGCGACCAGCTGCGTCACCTCTACCAAAGCGCGCAGGCCGTGCTGTTCACCAGCGAAGACGATTTCGGGTTGGTGCCGCTGGAAGCCATGGCGTGCGGCACGCCGACGATCGCCTTCCGGGCCGGCGGCGCCACGATCTCGCTGCTCGAGAACGAGACGTGCATCTTCTTCGGTGACCAGTCGGCTGACTCGCTCCGCACTGCCATGAGCCAGTCGGAGCAGATGAACTGGAACCACGACGAGATCTCTCGGGCCGCTGGCGCGTACGACCTGCGGTCGTTCTCAGCTCGGATCCGGGACTTCCTCGACTCGATCTGAGTCGACTCAGACCGACGCGGCCGCGCGGGCGGTCACTTGGCGCGTGCTCGGGATGATGCTCGGCGTGATCTGACGAGATGGCGGCGCGCCCATCAATCGTCCAACGATCACCAGCGGCACCCACCACAGGATCACGCGCTGCGGCGTGTCTGGATTGAGCCCCATCTGGAGCACCACGGTCGCGGTCACCATTGAGACGGCGAGGTTGAACCCGCTGGTTGCACAGCGTTGTCGACTTCGGGCGAGCGCGGCGAGCGCCATGCCGCTCAGATAGCCGCCGAGCAGCAAGCCAAGCGGGCCGAAGTTCAGCTGCCACGCGGTGGGTGCCCCGACCGGCCAGCCGTTGACGATCGCCGGCTGGTAGATGTGGCGGAACCGCGCCCCGGAGGTCTGGGTGTCCTTGCCGTGCCAGATGAACCCGGGCACCACGGACTTGGCGCCGGAGACGAAGTCAGCCCCTCGGGGGTAGTGATAGTTCCGGTCCTGGTCCTGGACGGCGAGCATGGAGGCGTCGAGGTAGGTGGCGTTGAGCGACAGCGACATCCGCCGCCAGATGTTCGCGTTCTCGGCCGCGATGTCACGGCCGTGGTTGAGCGTGCCTTCACGCGTGGCTCGCAGCGCCATCGCGACGATGAGGACGAGCAGTCCCGCGACGATGTAACGGAACACCGATCGTCGCGGCTTCGCGAGCCGCGGCGCGTCACCAGCCTGCTCCGCGGCGACCAGCTGCGGGCGCCGCCAGCCGATGACGACGATCGCGATCGAGATCACCGCGATGGTGCGAGTCCCCCAGAGGTAGACGTAGTAGCAGTCCGCTGCCATGCAGACCAGACCGGCGGTCACGATGTTGCGGCTGGCGCGCAGCCGCCGCGCGTCGATCACCGTGGCAGCGGCGACGATCGCGCCGAGTGCCGCGAACTGCTTGAACACATACAGCCCGGCCAGGCCGTGGCTGAGCTTGGCGGCTCGGACGATCTCGCCGGGAGAGCCGAAGTGGTACAGCAACGCGAACGTGACCACCGACCCCAGTGCCGTCAGCGCGACCGTGCACCTGAGCATTCGTCTGGGGTCTGGCTCGTCGCGGCGGAAGACCGGGAGCTTCAGTCCGTCGAGTGAGAACCACGTGCGGAATGCGATCGCAGCGGCGCCGAGGAAGACCACAAAGGTCCCGAGGGTCACCGCAAGCGTGTGGGGGATGTCCTTCACGAAGAACTGCCCCGGCTCCGGGGTGTCCATACCGGCGACGAACAACGTCGCGCGGAAGCCGTAGAACAGGAAGGCGGTGGCGGCGAAGAAGATCAGCAGGTGGTCGCGACCGCGACCCAGCCCCATCGCGAACCACGCGAGGAGCCCCATGAATGCGACATAGGCGAGAAGTTGCACGGTCCGGGCAGCATATCGCCGTCCGGTGAACGGGCCGATCCGGCTAGCAGTGGTTCCCGAAGTCCATGACGTCCCACTGGACGACCTGGCCGTTGACCGTGGTCTTCACCGTCGCGATGCCGACCTGGCGGTAGTGCCGACTCAGGATGTTCGCGCGGTGCTCGGGGCTGCGCATATAGGCCTGAAACAGCGTGTTGGCGTCAGTGCCTGTGACCATCCCGACGTTCTCACCGATCGCGGTCCAGTGCGGGCACACCTTGCTGATCCGCTGGGACAGGCGTGGGTTGTGCGCGAGCGTGCCGGTCTTTGCCAGGTGCTTGGCCCAAGCATGTGCGATGACCCACAGCTTGTGGTTCATTACGTAGTCGTGGGTGTGCCTCGACGACCGGACCGTGTTGCTGTGCGCCAGCAGGTGCGCGTCGTATGACCGGGCGTACGACGCCGCGGCGGGATGCTTGCCGGCTGCTGCGGCACCGGATGGGGCGACGGCGGCCGCCATCGACACGCTGGCAGCCGCGGCGAGCGCGGCACCAAGGAGTCGGGCTTTCATCGAGCAGGCTCTTTTCACGTGGGGCGAGGGGCGATACCTGTCTGTCATCGGCCAGTTGGCCGGATCGGCGACTGCTCCGATCGGGTGATCGCGGGCGCCGGTACCTGCGCCCAATCGAGCGATAGCCGGGCAAACTGGACGAATGCCCGAGCTGCCGGAGGTGGAGGCGCTGGTCGACTTCCTCGTCGACCGGGCGGTCGGCCGCGTCGTGGCGCGCGTGGACGTCGCCTCGATCGCGGTGGTCAAGACGTTCGACCCGCCGATCTCCAGCCTGGCCGGACTGACCGTCACCGGCGCGTCTCGTCACGGCAAGTTCATCGATCTTGACGTCGATGGCCTGCACCTGATCACTCACCTGTCACGCGCGGGGTGGCTGCACTGGCGGGAGTCGCTGCCGCCGGCACCACCGAAGCCGGGCAAGAACCCCATCGCCCTTCGGGTGCATCTGGACAACGGCGCCGGATTCGACCTGACCGAGGCTGGGACGCAGAAGCGGCTCGCGGTGTACGTCGTACGGTCCCCGCACGACGTGCCCGGCATCGTGCGGCTAGGTCCGGAGCCGCTGACCGACGCCTTCAGCCTTGCCACGTTCGCGGAGTTGCTCTCCGGAAATCGTGCCCAGATCAAGGGAGTGCTGCGCGACCAGAGCGTGATCGCGGGGATCGGAAACGCTTACTCCGACGAGATCCTGCACGTGGCTAAGATGTCGCCGTTCAAGCTCGCCTCCTCGCTCACGGAGGCGGAGGTCGAGGTCCTGTACGACGCGCTGCGCACCACGATGTCCGAGGCGGTCGAACGCGCCAAGGGCCTCAACGCCGGCGAGCTGAAGGCGGAGAAGAAGCTGTCGATGCGGGTGCACGGCCGAGCCGGCCAGAAGTGCCCGGTGTGCGGCGACGTCGTCCGCCAGGTGTCCTTCGCGACCTCGGCCTTGGACTACTGCGCGACCTGCCAGACCGGCGGCAAGCCGCTGGCTGACCGCCGGATGTCGAAGCTGCTCAAGTAGCGACGCCGCTTGGACCCCACGAGGTCCGCCACGCTCAGCAGCGCGTGGCGAGGTCCATGACGCTCCACTCCTGGACCTGGCCGCCGACGGTCTTCTTGATCGAGGCGATGCCGATGTGGGTGAAGGTGTCACTGAAGACGTTGGCGCGATGCGCCTTGTCCGCGACGTACTGGTGATACAGCGCCTTGAGCTGGCCGGTACCGCCTGAGACGAACGCCACGTTCTCGCCGGCCTTCGAATGCTTCGAACACTTCTGCTGCACGACCGTCGTCAGGTTTGCCCGGTGCGACAGGGCGCCGTCGGCGGCCAGGTGCTTCGCCCAGCTGTGGGCGATCTTCCATAGCGTCGGGCTGAACGTGTAGGCGGCGAGGTGGTGCGCCTTGCGAGCGTGGTTGACCTTCTTGAGCAGCTGCTGATCGAAGGATCGAACCTTGACGCCGTGGCCGGGATGTGGCGTCGCCGCCGTTGGTGTCGCTGTGGCGACGGCAAGTCCGGCAACGAGGACGGTGGCGATCAGACCGCGGCGAAGCATGCGCATTGGGTGAGCGTACGCTCGCCGAAGACACGCGGGAGTCCGAATGCACGGACTGAGAGGGTGGCTACCGGCCACCGACCGCCAGACCTGATCCGGGTAATGCCGGCGTAGGGAGTGGGCGATGACGGCGACAGTGACGACGACCCCCCGCGGCGAGGCGCCGCTGACGCTCGAGGAGCCCGCCCCCCGAGTGCTCGGCTGGCTCGACCAGCTCGGGCTGTGGGGGAACCTCGGGGTCTCGCTGCTCGCCCCAGCCGCCGCGGCGTTCGTGCTCGTGCCGGTGACCGGACGGATCTCGTTCGCCGCGGCTGCAGCGTCCGTGCTCGTCGGAACCGTGATCGGCGCGCTCATGATCGCGGCGGCCGCGGTCGCCGGTGCGCAGACCGGAGCGCCCGCGATGGTCCTGATGCGCGGCCTGTTCGGCCGGCGGCTGTCCTACCTCCCGACCGCCGTCAACGTCCTGCAGCTGCTCGGCTGGACGGTGTTCGAGATCGTCGTCATCGCCTCGGCGGCGCAACAGCTGTTCCCCTGGCACGCCCACCGGTGGCCGTACGTCGTGATCGCCGGCGTGCTCACTGGCGTTATGACCGTCCGGCCGCTCGGTGCGGTGCGGGTGCTGCGGCGGTACGCGCTCGCGGCGACCGTCGTCGCGACGGCGTACCTATTCATCGAACTTGCCCGGCATCCGAAACCGTCGCTGACACATGGGACCTGGTCGGGCTTCTGGCTGGCGACCGATGTGACGATCGCCGTCGCGGTCTCGTGGGCACCACTGGCAGCGGACTACAGCCGCCACTCCCGTAGCTCGCGAAGTGCCTTCGGCGGTGCTCTCGTCGGCTACACGATCACCCAGGTCGCGGGCTATCTGCTCGGCCTCCTGGCCATCGCCACGATCGTCCACCAGCCGACCGGCGACAACCGTGCGATGTTCGCCGCCCTGATGGCGGCGCCGGTCGGCTCGCTTGCGTTCGGCGTGCTGGTGTTTCGTGAGCTGGACGAGTCCTTCGCCGACGGCTACTCGGCGGTCGTCTCCCTGCAGAACGTCTGGCCGCGGGTGGACCGCCGGCTGCTCGCGGTCGGGATGTGCGGTCTCGCGACGTTCGGCGCGCTGGTCCTCAACATCGACAACTACAAGAACTTCCTCTACCTGCTCGGCTCCGTGCTCGTGCCACTGACCGCCGTCTTCCTCGTCGACTACTTCGGAACGCGACGCGGGTACACCGCTGACGTGAGGGCCTACGCGCCCCCACGGCCGTTGATGCTGCTGCCGTGGGTGCTCGGGTTTGCGGCGTACCAGCTGATCAACCCGGGCCTGATCGGCTGGTGGGCGCGAATGTGGGGCCACGCCGGCCGATGGGTCCATTTCACCCCCGCGACCTGGATGAGCGCGTCGCTGATGTCGTTCGTCGTTGCCGCGGTCGCTACGGTTCCCATCGTGATCGCAACTCGGAAAGTGCCGCAGGCGTGAGTCGGCTCACCCGCCCGCAGCGGTTCGTCGCATACGGCCTCGCGGGGTGGTGCAGCGAGATCGTGTCGACGTCGATCCGCAGCCGAGGGCGTGACAAGAACTGGCGGCTGACCGGACACACGTATGCCTGGATGCTGCCGATCTACGGGGTCGCCGCGGTGCTGTTCGAGCCGGCGGACACGGCAGCCCGCGCGGCCGGCTGGCCGTGGTGGCAGCGCGGTCTGGCCTGGACCGCCGGGATCTACGCGGTGGAGGCGGCGAGCGGTGAGGTGCTTCGCGGGCTGACCGGCGAGGTGCCGTGGGACTACTCGCGGGCTCGGGGAGTGAAGCCGGTGCCCGCGCATTGGCGCGGCCTGGTGCGTCCGGCGTACGCACCCGTCTGGTTCGCGGTCGGGCTCGGCATGGAACGGCTGCACGATCTGCTCGACCGGGTGGAGGTCGCGCCTCACACGCCGTGACGCTGCGGCGTGGCACAGTGATCTTGTGCACGCGCGGCCGGCCGTGATGGCCCACCGGGGCGCCTCGTCCGTGGAAGCCGAGCACACGCTCGCGGCGTACCGCCGTGCGCTCGATGACGGCGCGGACGGCTTGGAGTGCGACGTCCGGCTGACCCGCGACGGCGTGTTGGTCTGCGTGCACGACCGCACGGTGAACCGGACCTCGACCGGGCGGGGGGTGGTCTCGACCCTGGAGCTGGCGGAGCTCTCCGAGCTGGACTTCGGCAGATGGCACCGTGAGGCGAACGGACACGGCGAGGAGGACCCGCTGCTCACGGCGAACTGGGAGGCGCCGGACTACGACCGCACCAGCGTCCTCACCTTGGAGCGGCTGCTCGAGGCGGTCGCCGAGGTCGACCGGCCGGTGCGCCTCGCGATCGAGACCAAGCATCCGACTCGCTACGCCGGCCTGGTCGAGACGACGCTGGTGTCGTTGCTCCAGCGGTTCGGCCTCGCGACGGCGGACGGCAACGGCAAGGACCGGGTCCAGGTGATGAGCTTCGCGCCGTCGGGCCTGCGCCGGGTCAAGCAGCTCGCACCGGAGCTCCCGACCGTCCACCTCATGCGCCGGGTGGCGCTGCGCCATCGCGACGGCAGCATCTCGCCCAGTGCGTCGATCGCCGGGCCATCGGTTGAGGGAGTGACCGCGTTTCCGTCGTACGTCGAACGGGCGCACCGCAACGGCTACGAGGTCCACGTCTGGACCGTCGACGAGCCCGATGACGTGGCCCGCATGGTCGAGCTCGGGGTCGACGTCCTGATCACCAACCAGCCGGCGGCGGTCCTCGCCGTCCTCGACGAGCTACAGGGTGTCGCGGCGGATCGGGCATGACATGCACCGGGGTCCGCCCCGGCCGCTGCCGAGCTCGCTCCCGGGGATGCTGACGACCTCGATCCCTGCCGCCTCGAGCCGTGCATTGGTCTTGACGTTGCGCTCGTAGGCGACGGCGAGGCGCGGCGCGATCGCCAGGGTGTTGTTGCCGTCGTCCCACTGCTCGCGTTCGGCGGTCACGGGATCGAGTCCGGTGTCGATGACGCGGAGCACGTCGATACCCATCGCCTTCGCCGCCGCCGGGACGAATGGCTGCAGGTCGCTGACGGAGTGCGAGCCATCGTCGTTGCGCGACACCACCAGCGCCTCGAGGCTGTCCGCGACTGCTGGGTACATCACGACGGCGTCGACGTCGACCATCGTGCACACGGTGTCCAGGTGCATCGTTGCCCGCTCCTGCGCGATCGGTACGACGAGGACCGTGTGCGCCAGACCCGCGGCGAACGCCCGAACCGCAAGCGTCTCCACCGCCGCGGCGCGAGTCCGCTGTCCGACACCGACCGCGATCACGCCGGCGGCAAGCAGCAGGACGTCGCCGCCCTCCAGCCACTCGTCGGTGTGGGAGTAGATGTTGGGGGTCCCCGCGAACCGCGGATGGTGCCGGTAGATCGCGCCGGTCAGCCAGGTCTCGCGCCGCCGGGCAGGCATGCTGGGGCTGGTCACCGCCACGTGGGAGCCGACCCACACCGACGAGTCGCGCGTGAACAGCAGGTTGGGCAGGGGCGGCACGATGAACTCGTGCGGCCCCATCAGCTTCGCGACGATGCCGCGGCCGCCGGCGAGCTCGTCGTTGGTGATTCCGGCCATGCAGACCTCGGCGAGCTCGGCCGGCCGCAGTCCTGACAGGTGCGCGGCGACTATCCCGCGGAGCTCGCCGCCCAGTCGCTGGTCGGACAGCGTCCTGGCCGTGACCTCCTCGCGGGCGGCATCGACGGCCAACGTCTCGGTCAGCAGGTCGCGGAGGATCAGCACCTCGACGTCGTGCTCGCGCAGCGCCGCCGCGAACTCGTCGTGCTCCTGCTGCGCTCGCTCCACCCACGGGATGCCGTCGAAGAGCAGATCGGCGGAGTTGCGCGGGGTCAGCCGAGCCAGCTCCGGGCCTGGACGGTGGAGCAGGACCGTGCGCAGCCGACCGACCTCGCTGTCGACGCCGTGCTTCGGCTCCGCCATGTCCCGCAGCCTAGAACCCGACCGTCGGCGGATCGTGCCGATCGGTTTGAATGTGGCCCCATGGGTCTCATGGACGACAAGGTTGCGATCGTCACGGGTGCGGGTCGCGGAATCGGGCGGGGCGAGGCGATCGAGCTCGCGCGCGAGGGCGCGGCGGTCGTGGTCGGGGAGGTCGACGAAGCCGCCGCGCAGGCGGTCGTCGACGAGATTCGCGAAGCCGGCGGCTCGGCGACGGCCGGGATCGGTGACTGCAGCGACACCGACGTGGCCGCCTCCTTGGTGCAGACCGCTGTCGAGGAGTTCGGGCACCTCGACGCGCTGGTGAACAACGCCGGCATCCTGCGCGATCGGACGCTGGTGAAGATGACGGCGGACGAGTGGGACGCGGTCGTCGCCGTACACCTTCGCGGTCACTACGCGATGACCCAGGCCGCATGCGCCTACTGGAAGGACAACAGCCGGCCCGGCCACATCGTCTGCACGGCGTCGACGTCCGGGCTGCTCGGCAACTTCGGTCAGTCCAACTACGGCGCCGCAAAGGCCGGGATCGCGACGTTCTCGACGATCGTGGCGCTGGAGATGAAGCGGTACGACGTGACCTGCAACGCGATCGCTCCCGCGGCGCGCACGAGGATGACCGAAGGGGCGTACGGCGAGATCGAGCGTGACGAGTCCGAGTTCGACTTCTGGCACCCCGACAACGTGGCTCCGTTCGTCACCTATCTGTGCAGCGACGCCGCGTCGCACATCTCGGGCAAGGTCTTCGGCGTGCAAGGCGACGCGGTCGAGATCTACCAGCCGTACACCTCGGTCTCGTTCATCAGCAACGGCGGCCGGCGGTGGGAGCCGTCACAGTTCGTCTCCGCCGCCGCCACGCTGTTCGACGAGTCGGGCATTGCGGCCGAGGTCGAGAACCCGATGCGTCGGCTGCGGTTCTCGATGACGCAGCGGAGCTAGACCAGCAAGTTGTCCGAAGCAGGCGTGGTCAGGGCTACGTGACGGTCGGACGACTCGCGCGGCTACTCCGCGTCGACAGCCGGTTACTGGAATCGGGCAAATTGCGCCAATTGGCCTACAAAACGCTAGCAATCGGGCCTACAGTGAGGCTCCGAACGTCGGTGGCATACCGGTTGAAATCCGGGCATCATGGTTTATGCGACTGATTGCCCAGTCAGTTGCCGGGGAGTTCAGTCATCCCTGCCGTATCGAGCGGGGGACCATGGTTTTGCCCAGCCTGATCCTGCGTCTTGAGCACCTCGCTCAACCAGACGCCCCGCCGGCGCCCGTCGCCGACCCGCAGCCTCCGGCTGCCGCGTCGACCACGGCTGCCTCGGCTGCTGCGGCGCCTGCCGACCTGGACGGTGCGCAGGACTCGGGCCTGGGTCGTCGGATCGTTGATGTGGCCGCCCCTGAGCGACTGAGCACGGCCACCCCGCTGAGCCGGTGGAGCGCCGCGGTTGCGGCCGCGCACGACGCCTGCTTCGTCCTCGACCTCAACGGCGTCGTCATCAGCATCTCCATAGCGGCGGTCGAGCTGCTCGGTTGCGGCGACGTCGCGGTCATCGGCCGACACATCCTTGAGGTGATCAACTTGGTGGACCTGGAGACCGGCGCGACTCATCCGGAGTACGCGCCGCGAATCACCCCGCTCGTGGTGCTCGACGGGCCGGGGCTGGGTCGCAGCTTGATGCGGGTCCGGCACGAGGACGGGACGGTCGTGACGCTCGACACGTCGGCGGCGCCAGTCCACGACGTGAACGGTCACCTGCTCGGTTCGGTGACCTTCCTCGCACCGATCCAGTCGCGGTAGCCGGCCCGCAGTCGGCGCGCTGCTGTCAGAGAACGCGGGCCGCCTGTAGGGCGGTGACCACGGCGACGACGAGGAACGCCGCCGCCGCGATCCGCCGTACCCAGACCATCGGGATCACCCGCAGCAGTGCTTTTCCGCCGACGACGCCGAGCGCCCCCACCGTCGACAGGCCGAGCGCCGACCCCGCGAAGACGGCAAGCGGCGCGTGATACTTCGCCGACAGTGAGGCGGTCAGCAGCTGGGTGAGGTCACCCCACTCGGCGAGGAACAGCACCAGGAAGCTGGTGAGGATCACCCGCCACGTGCTTGGCTCCGCGGGGACGTCCGCGAGCTCGGCCTCGACCTCGCGTTCCTCCTCAGCGGGACTCTCGAGCGGGCGCAGCATCAGCACGGCGCCGAGCGCGAAGATCGCGGCACTCACGGCCTTCACCGGAGTCGTGGGCAGCAGGGCGAGCGCGCTGCCGGCGCCGACTGCGATGCCGGCCTGTACGACGAAACCGGCCGTGGCACCGATCAGGACGGGGAGTCCACGGAACCGGGTCGCGAGCACCAGGGTCGCGACGAAGGTCTTGTCCGGCAGCTCCGCCGGCACGATCAGCGCGAAGACGGTCACCGCGATGGTGAGCGAGTGCATCAGCCCTCGAGGGATGACAGCGCGGCGGCGGTCGCCCGCGCCAGGATCTCCTTGGCGGGGCGGCCAAGTGCGGCGGCCGCTGCCGCCACGTCCTCGAACTCGGGCGAGAGGTTGGTACGCACGCCGGCGTCGTGGGCGAGCTTCACACGAACCTTCTCCCCATCGATGTCGACCGTCACCCACGAACGTTCGAGGGCGTGCTTGTCGACCGGGGCCGATCGGACGCCGATCGTGGAGGTCTCGGCGACCAGGACCTGGCGGACCGCTTCGCTCGCGTCAGGACCGACCAGGACGCTGACCGTGTGCGCCGGGCGGCCCTTCTTCATCAGGATGGGCGTGAGCCAGGCATCCGCTGCACCCGCGGCGAGCAGCTTGTCGATGACGATCGGCCACAGCCGCGGATCGAGGTCGTCGACGTTCGCCTCGATCGTGTGCCAGCCGGCAGCCGAACCGGCATCGGCCGCAGCGCCGACGACCAGGCGGACGACGTTGGCTCGGTCCGGCAGGTCACGGCCGCCGGCCCCGACGCCGATAGCGGCGACCGTCATGGCCGGCATCGGTCCGCTGCTCGTCACCCACTCGGCAAGCAGGGCGATCCCGGTCGGCGTTGCCAGCTCGACGTCGACGGGGCCGCCGTGGGCGGTGAGGGCGGATCCCGCCAGCAACCCGACGGCGGCAGGGGTTGGCACGGGCAGCGTGCCGTGCAACGACTCCGTCGTACCGCCGCCGAGGGCGACGGGTGACGCCACGAGCCGATCGAGCTCCAGAGCGTGAAAGCCCAAGCACGCGCCGAGGATGTCGACGATGGAGTCCACCGCGCCGACTTCGTGAAAATGCACCTCGTCCGGTTCAGTGCCGTGGACGCCGGCTTCGACCTCGGCGAGGCGTCGGAAGACCCGAGCTGCGCGCTCCTTCACCGGCTCGGGCACCGCTGCACGGTCGATGATCGTGAGCACGTCTCCGAGCGTGCGGTGCGGCTGGTCCTCGGCCGCGGTCACCCGGTACGCCGTTGCGGCGATTCCGTTGCGGGTCGTCGGCATTGCCGCGCACCCGACGCCGAGGTCCGTCAGTGAGGCCAGCAAGGCTGGCATCGCCGCCAATGCCGCGACCGCGTCGAGGGCGCCGAGCAGCATGTCGCCGCTGACCCCACTGGAGCAGTCGAGCCAGCCGACCCGACTCATCAGGTACCGCCGAGGTGCGCCGTCGCCGATCCCGCCGCGGTGTCTGTCGTCGTTCGTGGCGTGCTGCGCCGAGCCACCCGCGCCGCGAACACCCCCGCGCCGAAACCGTTGTCGATGTTGACGACCGTGACCCCGGGTGCGCAGGAGTTGAGCATCCCCAACAACGCCGCGATGCCGCCGAACGACGCGCCGTAACCGACGCTCGTCGGCACGGCGACGATCGGCGTGCCGACCAAGCCACCGACGACGCTCGGGAGGGCGCCTTCCATCCCGGCGACGACCACGAGACAGTCGGCTTCGGTCAGGCCGTCGCGTTCCGCGAGCAGCCGATGGATTCCGGCCACACCCACGTCGGTGACACGGCGAACGCCGGCGCCGAACGCCCGAGCCACGAGTGCGGCTTCGGCCGCAACCCGCTCGTCGCTCGTGCCCGCCGACAGCACGACGACCTCACCGCGGGGCGTCGGGAACTCACCGATGACGATGCACCCGGCCGCCTCGTCCACGGTGGCGCCGGGAAACGCCTCGCGAGCTCGCACCACCTGTGACGGCGTGAGCCGCGTCGCCATCGCGGGCCGCTCGCCCGGCGCCTCGCGCAGGGCGGTGAGCAGTGCGATCACCTGGTCGTCGGTCTTCCCTGCGGCGTACACGACCTCCGGATCGCCGGTGCGCATGCCGCGATGGTGATCGAGCTTCGCAAAACCGAGATCCAGGAATCCGGACAAGGGCGCCGCCGACAGCGCGCGGGCGGCCGCATCGACCGACGTCGCCCCCGACGCGACCCCGTCGAGCAGGCTGCGCAGCTCGTCGGCATCCACGTCAGCGAGGTTAGTGCTCGCAGCGATTTCGTCGTACTGGAGGACGACTCGGGCACCCGCCGACAGGCACTACGCTCTGATCCCGTGCTGCCCCTCGACCGTCCGCTCCTCGACGAGATCACCCTCGGCGCATCAGGTGCAGCGATCCTCGCGTTGATCTCGGGCGTCGTCGCGAATCTCCGGGTCCGGCGGCTTCGGCGTGGGATGCGCCTGCTGGACGGGCCGGGCGGCCCCGAAAGCGTGCTCGAGGCGCTGAACCGGGGGAGTGCGGAGACCCAGGCGCTGCGCAACGAGCTCGCCCGCGCGAAGGGTGAGCTCGACATCGCGCGCAACGAGCTCGCGGACGCGCTCCGGCACGTGGCGGTGGTTCGGTACGACGCGTTCGGGGACATGGGCGGGCGGATGTCGTTCACCGCGGCGCTGCTCGACGACTCCGGGGACGGTCTCGTCATCACCTCGATCAACGGACGCACCGAAGCTCGCGCGTACGCCAAGGGCGTGAAGCAGGGCACGAGTGACCAGTCGCTGTCGCCGGAAGAGTCGGAGGCGATCGCGCTCGCCCTCGGTCGCCGGGTCAAGGCCTAAGCGGCGGCCGGGGTCAGCCGTGGGGACGCCGCCGGCGCGTTACGCCTACCTCGGTCCTGAGGGCACGTTCTCAGAGGCTGCACTCCGATCGCTGCCGGCCGCCCAGGGTGTGGAGCGGGTGCCGTGCGTGTCGGTCGCTGACGCACTCGACGCGGTACGACGCGGCGAGGTCGCCGCGGCCCTCGTGCCCCTGGAGAACTCTGTCGAGGGCTCGGTGTCGGAGACCCTCGACGAGCTGGCCACCGGCGACCTCCTGCAGATCGTTCGCGAGGTCCAGCTGACCGTGTCATTCGCGCTGCTGGTGCAGGCGGGCACGACGCTGGCCGATGTCAGCACCGTCACGACGATCCCGCATGCCGAGGCCCAGGTGCGCAACTGGCTCCGGTCTGCCTTGCCGGCCGCCAAGTTCATCGCCGCGTCGAGCACCGCGGACGGCGCGCGCGCAGTGGCGGCAGGCGAGGCCGACGCCGCGGTCGCCGCGCCGTTGGCAGCTGAGAAGTACCGTCTCGACGTTCTCGCCGACGACATCGCGGACACGCCAGGCGCTGTGACGCGCTTCGTGCTCGTCGGGCCACCGGGACCGCCGCCGCCGGCGACGGGGGCGGACCGTTCGACTTTCGTCGCGTTCATCGCCGACGACCATCCAGGGGCCCTGCTGGAGATCTTGACCGAGCTCGCCGTTCGCGGGGTCAACCTCACCCGGATCGAGTCGCGTCCGACCGGCGTGGGGCTCGGCCGCTACTGCTTCTCGATGGATGCCGAAGGGCACATCGGGCAGGCACGCGTCGCGGAGGCCCTCGCGGCGCTTCGTCGGATCTGTGCCGACGTACGGTTCCTCGGGTCCTACCCGACGGCGGACGGCAGCGCGCCGACCGTGCGGCGAGGGACGGCCGACGGCGACTTCGCGGACGCGTCGGCATGGGTCGACTCGTTGCGCCGCGGGCAACCCTCCTAGCTGCAGCCTGACAGGTCGCTGCCACCACCCCGGACGACAGCAGGACCCCCGCGCCCAGCCGCGGGGGTCCTGTACACATCAGAATGCCCCATTTTGGATGGGTTAGTCGAGGGACATCGCAGATCAATTCACCATCAGAATTTCTGCCCGGCCGACCGTGCTCCTCGGTGCCGCCGACGGGATTTCGACTAGGAGTCCGACCGGCGCGACTACTAACCTGCGCAACGTGATCGACCTGCGAGCGCTTCGAGACGCGCCGGATGAGTTTCGAAGCAGCCAGCGCGCGCGTGGCGAGGACGCCGAGACGGTGGACCGCGCTCTCGCTGCCGATGAGCGGCGCCGGGCCGCGGTGACCCGCGCAGACACACTCCGTGCCGAGTCCAACGCGGCAAGCAAAGCCATCCAGTCCGCATCGGCCGACGAGCGGCCCGCGATGATCGAGCGAGCCAAGCAGCTCAAGGAGGACGTCAAGGCGGCGGAGGCCGAACAAGCCGAAGCCGAAGCCGCCCTGCACCGAGCCGCCTACGCGATCGCGAACCTGGTCGAGCCGGAGGCGCCGGTCGGCGGCGAGCCCGACTCGGTCGTGATCGAGACCGTCGGCGAGGTCCCTGCATACGACTTCGAGGTCAAGGACCACGTCGCGATCGGTACGGCGCTTCGGGCCATCGATCTTGAGCGAGGCGCCAAGGTCAGCGGCGCGCGGTTCTACTTCCTCACCGGCGTGGGTGCGCTGCTCGAATTCGCGTTGGTGAACCTCGCGATGGAGCAGGCGGTCGCCGCGGGCTTCATCCCGGTCGTCGCACCGGCCCTCGTCCGCCCGGAGGCGATGGAGGGCACCGGCTTCCTGGGCGCCCACGCACCTGAGGTCTACCGGCTGGAGGGCGACGACCTCTACCTGGTCGGCACCAGTGAGGTCGCGCTCGCGGCGATGCACTCGAACGAGGTGCTCGACTCGGCGTCGCTGCCGCTGCGCTATGCCGGGTTCTCGTCCTGCTTCCGCCGCGAGGCAGGGTCGTACGGCCAGGACACCAAAGGCATCATCCGGGTGCACTGGTTCGACAAGGTCGAGATGTTCTCGTTCGTGCCGCCTGAGGCGGCGAGGGCTGAGCACCTGCGGCTCCTTGAGTGGGAGAAGGCCTTTCTCACCAAGCTCGAGCTGCCGTTCCAGGTCCTCGACATCGCCACCGGCGATCTTGGCGCGAGTGCCGCCCGCAAGTTCGACTGCGAGGCCTGGTTTCCCTCGCAGGGCCGCTATCGAGAGCTGACCTCCACGTCGAACTGCGCGACGTTCCAGTCGCGTCGCCTCGCCGTGCGCTACCGGACTGACAGCGGCCCGGCCCCGGTCGCAACGCTGAACGGGACCCTGTGCGCGATCGCGCGCACGATTGCCTGCCTGCTCGAGGTGCATCAGCAGGCCGACGGCTCGGTGCATGTTCCCGTGGCCCTCCGCCCACACCTGGGTGGCCGCGACGTGCTCGAGCCCGCGTGACCCTGGCGTGACGCCCCGCGTGGTCGCGACCGACCTCGACGGCACGGTGATTCGAAGCGACGGAACCATCTCCGACCGGACGCGTACGGCGCTCACCGCCGCTGCCGATGACGGCGCGCTGGTCGTCATCGTGACTGGCCGGCCACCCCGCTGGCTCGGCGGGATCGCTGACGCGACCGGCCATCACGGCCTGGCGATCTGTGCGAACGGCGCCTTGGTGTACGACCTGACGACGGAGACCGTCATCGGGTCGCACCCCATTGACGCTCACGTCGTGCGCGAGGTTGTCGCGGCGCTGCGCGCCGGCGTCCCTGGCATCGGCTTCGCGATCGAGCGGGTCGACGGGAAGTTCGCGCACGAGTCGTCGTACCACCCGCGCTGGACCCCCGAACCCAACACCCGCGTGGGCGAGATCGACGACCTGATGGCATCACCGATGTCGAAGCTGCTCGCCCGCGTCGAAGGCATCTCCTCGGACGAGCTGCTGGCCCTGGCCCGCGAGGTGCTCGGCGCAGACGTGGCCAACCTGACGCACTCGTCCATCGACGGATTGCTCGAGGTGAGTGCCGTCGGCATCACCAAGGCGGCCACCCTCGCGGAGCTCGTCAGCGAGCGCGGCCTGTCGGCGCGAGACGTGGTCGCATTCGGCGACATGCCCAACGACATCGAGATGATCCAGTGGGCCGGACTGGGGGTCGGTGTCGCCAACGCGCATCCCGACGTGCTGGCCGTCGCTGACGAGGTCACCGCGTCGAACGACGAGGACGGCGTCGCCCAGGTGCTCGAGCGGTGGTTCGCACCGGCCTGAGAAGTCGGTTCGGCGCGTGACCGGGCCTCTCCCGGGGTATGGACCCAAGGTCAATTGGCCGCATAAGGGGACGCCATGTACCGATCGGGCTCGTTGATTGCGAGCCGGTACCGCCTGATTTCACGTGTTGCCATCGGGGGCATGGGTGAGGTCTGGATCGCGGACGACCAGGCTCTCAATCGCAAGGTTGCCACCAAACTCGTCAAGCCGGAGTACGCCGCGGACCCGGTGTTTCACCAACGGCTCCTCGCCGAGGCACGAGCCGCAGCATCCGTGGACAACCCGCACGTCGTCGATGTGTACGACGTCGGCTCCGCGACCGGCGACGACGGTGAGCAGCTCTCCTACATCAGCATGGAGCTGGTCGCGGGTCAGTCCCTCGACGAGGTGATGGCCAGTGGGCCGCTGCCTGCTGAGGACGTCATGCAGCTTCTGTCGCAGGTCGGCGAGGCGCTCGCGACCGCCCACGAGCGCGGCGTCGTCCACCGTGACATCAAGCCGGCGAATCTCATGCGCGACCAGAGCGGCCGGATCACCGTCCTCGACTTCGGCATCGCCCGCGCGGCGGACGCAGCGGCGCTCACGGCCACCGGACACCTGGTCGGGACCGCGCGATACATCTCGCCGGAGCAGGTCGCGGGACAGCCCGCCGCCGCGGCAAGCGACGTCTACTCACTCGGCGTGGTCGCCTACCACTGCGTAGCCGGCCGACCGCCGTTCGACTGCGACACCGAGGTCGCGACCGCGTTGGCCCATCGCGATCAGGAGCCCCCGCCGCTGCCGGCCGAAACCCCTCTCGCCCTCGCCTCCCTGATCGAGGCGTGTCTCGCCAAGGATCCGGCGCAGCGCCCCGCCGCCGCGGATGTCGCCCGCGTGGCCGGTGAGCTGGCGGCCGGCGCGCCGGCCCCGTCCGGTCCGGTCACCGCCGTCATCCCCGGCCCAGACCTCGAACCGGCCGACCTCACCACGGACCTCCCGCTCGCGTCCGGCGTTGGGGTTCCGGCCTGGCTGGAGTGGCGCCGGGTCGCGATCGTTGGCGGGATCACCGTCGCCGTGATCGGTCTCGCGACTCTGATCGGACTGGCGACGGACGGCAGTTCCAGCGCCGCCACGCACCACCCTCACCCGAAGCAGACGGCGTCAACCGTCGCGAAGACGAAGCCCGCCGCGCCGAAACTGGTCGCCGTGCATGCGAGTCGTTACATCGGCACGACGTACGCCGCAGCGGCGCAGCGGCTGATCCGCCACGGCTTCCTGCCGCTTGCCACTGGGACCGGCGTGCAGCCGGGTGCGGTCGTCGTCGGCATCTCACCGACCGGTCGGCTGCAGCGAGGCTCGACCGTCACGCTGACTGTCGCAGCCCCGACGCCGGTCCATCACGTGGCGCCGGTTCATCACGAGCCGCCAGGTCACGAGAAGGCGCCGAAGCCGGAAAAGCACATTCCGCCGGGACATGAGTGGCACGGCCACCACGGCGACTGACCGGCGTCAGGCGAACCGAATGATCGACGCGACGCCGAAGAGAAAGCAGTAGATCGCGAACGGCGTCAGCTTGTTGGACCGGAAGTACCTGGTGAGGAACGTCGTGGCGAACAACGCTCCGACGAACGCGGCACCGGCACCGGCGAGTGCCTGTAGCCGGATCCCTTCGCCGAGCGTCCCTGTGAAGTCCGGGATCTTGAGGACGCCCGCGGCGAAGATGATCGGGGTCGCGAGCAGGAACGTGAATCGCACCGCCTGCTCGTGATCGAGGCCGCGGGCCAGTCCCGCCACCATCGTGATGCCGGATCGGCTGACGCCGGCGAACAGCGCGCCGACCTGGGCGAGCCCGATCCACGCGGCGTCTCCTGGTCGCACGCGCTCGACCACGGCAGCATCGAGCTCCTCACCGGAGGCGTCGCCGCCGTCGTGGGATGCCTCACGTCCGCCGGCCGCGTAGGCGCGCACTCGGAGCTTCTCGCCGCCGAAGAGGATGAAGCTGTTCACCGTGAGGAAGATCGCTGCGGCGAGCGGCTTCGCGAAGATGGTGCGGAGCGTGTGTTCGAGCAGCAGGCCGGTGATGCCAGCCGGGATCGTCGAGATGACGAGTAGCCAGGCCATCCGCTCGTGCACGGTTTCGATCTTCCGTCGTGCGATCGATCGGAACAGGCCATGGATGATCGCGATCCACTCGCGCCAGAAGAACAGCAGCAGCGCCAGCGCGGTGGCGACGTGCAGCACGACGATGAACGCGAGGTACGGCGACTCGGCGGTCGACTCGTTCCCGACGAGCGAGGCCCAACTGCCGCCGATCCAGTTCGGGATCAGGACCGAGTGGCCCAGGCTCGACACCGGGAACAGCTCGGTCACGCCCTGCATCAGACCGATGACGATCGCCTGGAAGAACGACATCGGGAGCTGGGCGCTCATCGTCGCGGTATGGGCGCTCCACGCGTCGGCGTGCGTCATTCCAAGCAGGGCATAAGGCATCAGAAGAGTCTGCCGTACCGCAGTCGTTGATGCGTCGTCCGAAAGTCTGATTCTCCTCAGAGATACAAGCCGGACCCGGGACCCCCTGCTTGGCCCTGGCCGCCGGGCGGCAGCGCGCGCTGCCGCATCTCCTCGAGTTGCGCGCGGGCGGCCATCTGTTGCGCAAACAGCGTCGCCTGGATGCCGTGAAACAGGCCCTCGAGCCAGCCGACGAGCTGCGCCTGCGCGATCCGCAGCTCAGCATCGGAGGGGATCTCGTCGCCGGTGAACGGCAGGCTGAGCCGCGCGAGCTCGTCCCGAAGGTCCGGGGCGAGGCCGGAGGCAAGCTCCTCGATCGAGCTCTGGTGGATCTCGCGAAGTCGCTTGCGGCTCGCGTCGTCCAGCGGAGCGGCACGGACCTCCTCGAGGAGCTGCTTGATCATCGAACCGATCCGCATCACCTTCGCGGGCTGTTCGACCATCTCGGCGACCATCTCGTCGTTGCCGTTGGAGGCCTCGGTCGCGGGGAGGTTCTGGTCGTCCTCGATCGGCGACCCGTCAGGGCCGACCGTGACGACGCGGAACGGCTCGGGGTGCTCGGTCGGTGCGGTCATCAGTTCATCGTCTCCAGAAACCCAGTGGCTACCCGCCCCAGGGTAAGGAACCCTGTCGGAGTGCTGACCGCCGCCATTCGACCGCTCTCGCCGCCCGACGGCGACGCGTTGCTGGATCTGTGCCTAGCGCGCGACCTCGCCGAGGTGGGCGAGCCCAACACGACGCACGAGGAGATCGCAGCGGATCTCAGCTCACCGACGATGACCACGGTCGGCATCGACCGGCCGACGGGTGGGCTCGCGGGTTATGCGTGGGTGGAGTACTTCGACGGGCACGAGACCGTCTGGGGTGATGTCGTCGTACGCCGGGAAGCCGCGCCTGAGGTGGCGGGCGCGCTGCTGGACTGGCTCCGTCAGCAAGCGGCGGCCGTCGCACCGGACCGAAAGCTCTGGGTGTTCACCGACAGCCGAGAAGACGCCAAGATCGGACTCCTCGAAGCAGCTGGTGGTCGGGTGATCCGGCGTTACTACCGGATGCTCGTCGACTTCACTCAGACACCGCGGCCTCCGGTGCCCGATCTCGGCCCAGGGGTCGAGATCCGCGGGATCGACGACTCGGAGGCCGACCTCCGCACCGTCCATCGCATCGTGGACACCGCGTTCACCGACCACTTCGGGCACGAGGCGACGGCGTACGACGCCTGGCACCACAGCGTCGTCTCGGGGTTCTGCCCGGACCTCTCGCTGTTCTGGCTCGCCACCGTCGACGGCGAGCCGGCCGCTGCCGTCTACAGCGGGACGCTGCCGAACCACGGCCATGTCGACACGCTCGGCACGCTGCGACAGTTCCGCGGTCGCGGCCTCGCCCGTGCCTTGCTGCTGACCACGTTCGCCGAGTTCGAGCGGCGCGGGGTCACGCGAGTGACGCTGGGGGTGGACGCGGCAAACCCCAATGCGCTCGCGCTGTACGAGTCGGTCGGGATGGCGATGCATCGCAACGGCATGCGGTATGAGCTGGACCCGTTGCGATGAGGGTGCAAGAGGTCGGCCTGGCGGACCTGGATCAAATCCACGCCCTCACCAGCGTCTGCGACATCGCCGACAGCGGCGAGGTGGATTTGACGCGGGACGACGTTCGCGCCGGGCTGGCCGCCGACGGCTCGGGGGCATGGGCGCTCGTCGACGATGCCGGCACCTATCAGGCTCTGGTCTGGATCGAACGGAACCCGGCACGACCGAGCCAGTCCGGCGAGTTCTTCGTCCGGCCTGGATTGGATCCACAGATCGCCGTACCGCTGATCGAGCAGCTGCTGCGGGCGCAGGCCACGGACCCGGCGGGGCGCAAGCTGCAGGTGTTCGTCAATGCGACAGCGGCCGAGAAGTCCGCCGTCCTCCGCTCGCATGGGGCGCAGGTCGTGCGCTACTTCTACAAGATGGCGGTCGAGCTGCCCGGGCCGACGGACCCGGTCGAGTGGTCGGGCGACGCGTCGGCCCGCAGGGTGTCGGACACGGATGCCGACCTGCGCCAGGTGCATGCCGTCGTGACTGAGGCGTTCCAGGACCACTGGGAGCCGGCCAAGACGGAGTACGGCGAATGGGTCCGCCACCTCCGCGATCGGGAGAGCTTCGACCCGTCCCTGATCTGGCTCGTAGACGTGGCGGGAGAGCCAGCGGCGGCGTTGATCGGCGCCGGTAGCGACGGGGAGGGCTTCGTCGCAACGCTCGGAGTGCGACGCCCGTACCGCGGCCGCGGGCTCGGCCGCGACCTGCTGCGGACCGCCTTCGCCGAGTTCACCAGACGTGGCCTGCCGCGAGCGGCGCTGTTCGTCGACAGCGCCAACCCGACCGGCGCGGTCCGGCTCTACGAGTCGGTTGGCATGAGCGTGCTCTCCCAGTGGGATTCGCACGAGTTCCCGGCGGTGACGCCCGCCGCTCAGGCCTGAGGCAGCAGCGGACCCTCACCGGCAGGATCGATCAGGTCTCGCTCGAACGCCGTGTACCGACCGTCGAGGATCTTCATGGCCGCGTCGTAGTTCTCGGCATCGTCGTTGAACCACAGGTCGTGCAGCAGCCGGTCGGTGCGACGACGCGCCTGGTTGCAGAACAGGTCAGCGAGCTCGACGTACTGCGCCGCGTTCGCGGGGTCCTCCTTGGCGAGCGTCTGCGCGTAGACGCAGGCGCATGCGATCGCGTACAGCTCCGCGCCAATGTCGACGATCCGGCCGAGGAAGGACTGCTTCTTCTCCAGCGCACCCTGCCAACGGCTCATGCCGTAGAACGTCGAGCGCGCCAGCTTTCGCGAGTTCCGTTCCGCGAAGCGCAGGTGCTCCGCGAGATCTCCGAACTCGGCGTACGACGTCGGCATCGTGCCCTTGCCGGTGGCGAGCTTGGGAAGCCAACGGGCGTAGAAGCCGCCCGCCTTGGCAGCGGTCTTCGCCTTGTCGGCGATCGGTACATCCGGCTCGATGATGTCGCCGGCAATCTGCAGGTGCTGGTCGACCGCCTCCCGCGCGATCAGCAGATGCATGATCTCGGTGGATCCTTCGAAGATGCGGTTGATGCGCGCATCTCGCAGCAGCTGCTCCGCCGGGACCGGCTTCTCGCCGCGCGCCTTCAGCGACTCTGCAGTCTCATAACCTCGGCCGCCGCGCACCTGGATCATCTCGTCGCAGGCGAGCCACGCCATCTCCGAGCCGTAGAGCTTGGCGAGGGCGGCTTCGATCCGGATGTCGTTGCGCTTCTCGTCGGCCAGCCGGCTGGACACGTCGAGCATCGCCTCGAGGCCGAACGACGTACCCGCGATCATCGAGATCTTCTGTGCGACCGCGTCATGCTTCCCGACGGGGATGCCCCACTGCACCCGTTGATTTCCCCACTCGCGCACGATCTTCAGGCAGTACTTCGTCGTGCTTGCGCAGATCGCAGGGAGGGCGAGCCGCCCGGTGTTCAGGGTCGTCAGCGCGATCTTGAGACCGATGCCTTCCTTGCCGACCACGTTGGACGCGGGGATGACGACGTTGTCGAAGACGGTGACGGAGTTCTCGATACCGCGAAGGCCCATGAACGCGTTGCGGTGCGTGACCGACATCCCCGGCGTGTCGCACGGGACGATGAACGCGGTGATCCCGCCGCGGTGGCCCTCACTCTTCGGCACCATCGCCATGACGATCACGACGTCGGCGAACGCACCGTTGGTCGCCCACAGCTTCGTCCCGTTGATCGTGTACGTCGAGCCGTCCTCGCTGGGCGTTGCGGTGACCGCCAGCCGCGCCGGGTCGGAGCCGACGTCGGGCTCGGTGAGCAGGAATGCGCTGATGTGGGTGCGCGCGACCTTCGGCAGCCACTCCTTCTTCTGCTCCTCCGACCCGAACAGCATCAACGGCTGCGGCAGCCCGATCGACTGGTGGGCGGACAGCAGCGTCGACAACGAGCTGTGCCACAGCCCGGAGAGCGCGAGCGCTTTGTTGTAGTACACCTGCGAGAGTCCCAGCCCGCCGTACTCCGTCGGGATCTTCATCCCGAGGGCACCGATCTGCTTGAGCCCTTCGACCACGTCGTCCGGGATCTTGGCGTCGCGCTCGATCGCGAGTGGATCGACCTTGTTCTCGAGGAAGGCGCGGAGCTCGGCGAGGAACGCCTCGCCCTTCTCGGTGGCTTCCTTCGACAGCTCCGGCTGCGGATGGATCAGGTCGAGCCGGAAGTTGCCGAGGAACAGCTCCTTGCCGAAGCTCGGCAACGTCCATTCGCTCTCGCGGGCGGCTTCGGCGACCTGGCGGGCCTGCTTCTCGGAGACCTGGTTTCCGGAGGACTGACTCACGGCAACTCCCTCGCGTAGTTACCGGTGAGTATTACCCCGCATCCTGATCGGTCAAGCCCGGTCATCGGTGAGGGCCGTCTCCCGGTCCGTGATCTTGACGGTTGTCGTGTCTGGCGAGCTCGCAGGGACCACGAGCGTCAAGATCGTGGCGATCGCCGCGGCAGATGTGGGGGCGACCGATGTGGGCAGGATGGTCGCGTGAAGACGACGACGTTCGAGGTTCACTCCGGCAACCGGCCCGCGGTCGTGGATCTTTCAGCGAAGTGCGCCGCGTTCGTGGCGGAGTTGGGAGATGGCCTGCTCAACGTGTTCGTGCCGCATGCGACTGCCGGTGTCGCGATCATCGAGACGGGCTCGGGCAGTGACGACGATCTCCTCGCGTCGCTCGACGACCTGCTGCCGACCGACGACCGCTGGCGGCATCGTCACGGCTCACCCGGGCACGGCCGCGACCACGTGCTCCCGGCGTACATCGCGCCGTCGATCGCAATCCCCGTCATCGAGGGCCGACTCGGACTCGGGACCTGGCAGTCGATCTGCCTGGTCGATCCGAACGGTGACAACCCGACTCGCACAGTCCGCCTGACCTTCCTGACCGGCTAGCCGTTATCGCCCAACCGTCTCAAATCGTTGGTTCGAGTGCGTCCAAACCAACGATTCGAGACGGTTGGGCGAAAGGGGGGCGGCTGGAGGAACGCGGCCGCCGAGCGCGAAACTTTAGACGTGAGCCCCCAGACGTCGCGCCGCGCCTGCAATACGTCGCATCGCCCCGGCACGTCCTCGCGCCGACGCGGCACGTCCTCGCGCCGACGCGGCACGACCGCGCGCCGCCGAACCCTGTCCGCCGGCGCCATTGCCGTGGTGTTGTCGGTGGGCGGTGTCCTCACCGCAGCATCGAGCGGCGTCACGGCCGCCGCAGCCGGCGCGGCACCCAGCGACCGCGGCGACCCGAAGGTGCTCACGGCCAAGAGCAGTCTGGTCAGTCTCACCCCGTCATTGCCCAAGGCCGTCGTTCGCGCGACCAGCGCCAAGCACCGGTGGCGCCCCGGCAAGGCGATCTACGGCACGGCGTCCCGTAACCAGCTGAAGGTCAAGGGCGCGGGCGGTACGACGATCCGTGTCAACGAGATCTACCCGACCGACAAGCACGGCAAGTTCGCCAAGGGCAAGTTCCCCGTCGTGATGACCATGACGCCGTACGGCAAGGGGTCCGGTGGCTCGAGCGCGCCGGGCAGCGCTCAGAAGTCCGGCGGCGGCAGCGTCACAGGTGGCGCCAACAACTACCTCGTCCAGCGCGGCTACATCAACATCGTCGAGGACGTGCGCGGCACCGGCAGCTCGAACGGCAGCTGGGGTCTGTTCGACCCGATCCAACAACGTGACGCGGTGAAGCTCCTGCACTGGGCGGCGCATCTGAAGCACTCCAACGGTCGGGTCGGGACCTACGGCCCGTCGTACCTCGGCATCGACCAGATGTTGCTCGCCGGGACCGTGCACAAGCACTCACCGCTGAAGGCGATCTTCCCCCTCGTCCCGGCGAACGACTCCTACCGCGACACGGCGTTCATGGGCGGCCTGCTCGACTTCGAGTTCAGCGAGACCTACCTCGGGCTGACCGGAACGCTCAACGCGTTCAACCCGTTGCGGGACACCACGACCGACGCCGAGCTGCTCGCCGACCTGGTCGCGATCGAGGCCGACCACGCCAACGGGTTGGCCAAGTATCACGCCGGCATCACGACGAAGATCCTTGCCGGCGGACCCGAGGCGTACGACGAGAAGTACTGGCGAGCGCGAGCGCCGGAGACCATGCTCAAGCGGATCGCCCGCAACCGCATCCCGGCGTTCATGGTCGGGGGCGAGTTCGACATCTTCCAACACGGCGAGCCGCTCGACTACGCCGCGTTGCAGAACGCGTGGGCGCATCGGCCGCTGAATGCGCCGATGCGACCGCATCAGAAGGTGACCGGCCGCTACCAGCTCATCGACGGTCCGTGGGAGCACCTCAACGGGTCGAGTGTGGGCGTCGACAAGCTCGAGCTCGAATGGTTCGACACCTGGCTGAAGCACAAGCACACCGGGATGGCGCACGCGAGGCGGCCGTTGCACTACTACGACCTCGGCACCGGCAAGTTCCGCGAGACCACGAACTTCCCGTTCCGCCACGCCATGCCGCACCGCTTCTACCTCCACAACGATGACTCGCTGCGCAGGAACAAGCCGCGGTCGGCTGCCGGTAGCGACGTCCTGGCCTGGAGCTCGTCGGGCAGTCCGTGCGGACGGCCGATCGACCAGTGGGCGATGGGTGGTGTCTCGATCCCGTCTCACATGTCCGGGCTGAAGGCGGCCTGCGCGGACGACGACTCCACCACGCCTGAGGGACCGTCGTTGATCCGCTACACCAGCCGACCGTTAAAAAGGGCCAGGACGCTGGCCGGACCGATCAGCGCACGCATCATCGCGAACGCCACGACCAGTGAGACGCAGTGGGTCGCGGAGGTCGAGATCGTGACGCCGGGCGGGGCGGCGTACCCGATCTCCGAAGGGGCGCTGCTGGGGTCGCTGCGCAAGCAGGTCGCGCGACGCAGCTGGCACTCGCACGGCAGGACGATCCTGCCGTACCACCGCTACACACGCGCTTCACAGCATGCTGTGAAGCCGATGGCCAACACGGCCTACAACATCGAGATCTTCCCGACGCTCGCGACGATCCCGAAGGGTGACTCGCTGCGGCTGACGCTGTCGACGTCGGACACGCCCCACCTCACTCCGCTACCGAGCCAGTTGGCGAAGCTCACGGGCGGCGTCTACAACGTCCAGACCAACCACCGGCACCCGTCCAGCGTCACCGTCGAGCTGCGTAAGCCGGGCCGCGCTCACCGCTGACCCGGCCGGCTCACTCGGCAGGAAAGCGCGTCACGGTCCAGGTGTCGCCGCCATCGGTGCTCGTCGCGAACGCTGCACCTTTGCTGCTGTCCCGGTTCGCGGCCGCGACGATGTGCGCGGTGTCGATGTAACCGACGAAGCTCAGCTTGAAGCCGTCGGCGTTCGTCACCGTCGACCAGGACTTTCCGCCATCGGCCGTGAGCTGAGCGCCGCCACGCGACGTCCCGAGCATCGCGGAGGTAGCGGTCCCGGCAGTGAGCGTCTCCAGGAATCCGGCTCGCGCGGGGTCGGCCTTGGTCGCCTTCCATTTGTGACCACTGTTGACCGACGTGAAGATGCGCTTGGACTGACCGCTTTGCCGGGCGGTGTAGCCACAAGCCGCGATGACGTCGCGTTCACCGGAGATCGCGACGAGGGTCGAGCGGAGGCCCGTGACCGGACAGGGGTTGTGGCCACGAACCCACTTCGTGCCGTTGGGCGAGATCCAGAAGTCACGCTCACCCACGATGACGACGACTCGGGCCACGCCGTTGGGCTCGCCACTGACGGCAAGCGATGCTTCGCCGGCCTCCGAGGGAATGCCAGGGAGGGCGGTCATCGTCGGCACGCCGCGAACCCGTCGCAGCGTCGGGTCGGACGTCGTCGCTGTGTACAGCGAGACCTTGGTCGAGTTCAGCCCAGGACGGGCGAGCGCCCACACCTCGTGGTCGCGGGTTTCCAGCGCGTCGATGTAACCGTGGAAGGGTTGCTTCGTCCAGGTCGACCCGTGGTCTCGGCTGATCCAGTACGACGACCCGAACAGGAACCCCGTCCCATCGGTGGAGAACCGGATCTGGCCGATGCCGCGGCCGTTCGAGCCGACAAAGGCGTCCTCGACCGGCGGGGCCGGGCGACGGATCCAATGCAGCCCGCCGTCAACCGTCTCGGCGATCACGGCGTCGGACGACGAACCGATCGACCCGTAGAGGAAGCCTTGCTGTTGCGAGACGAAGGAGACGGACTCCGGGTAGAAGCCGTTGAGTGTCCCGGCCGTCGGCAGCGGGGTCGGGATCGACGACGTGGCGGCTGTCGGCGGCCTGGTGGGGTCGTGCCGACCGCCGCCGAAGGTGAGGCGCGCGTCGCTGTCGGCCGAGTGCCGCACCGCGATCACCGCAGGCACCGCGCCGGCGACGACGATCACTCCCGCCGCGACGCTCAGCGCCGCCTTCGCGATCCGGCGCCGTCTGGCCCGGCGACTGATCGCCTCCCACATCCCGTCGCGCGGCGCGAGGGTAGGCGCCGGCTCACGCAACAGCGCTTCGAGCTGCTCGCGACGGTCGTCGCGGGGGGTGTTCACGTGTCCGCCAGGAGGAGCTGAAGCTTGGCCCGGGCGTCGTACAGATCTCGCTTCACCGTGCCCGGTGCGACACCGAGCGCCTTTGCCACGGCGTCGACCGACATGTCGGCGAAGTAGTGGAGCACCACTACTTGCTGCAGTCGTTTTGGCAGCCCCTCGACCAGCATTCGGAGCTCAGGCGCCGGAGCGGCCATCGTCGCCAAGGTCGTCACGGTCTTACGTAGCGCCGCGCGCTCCCGCTCGCTCTTGCGCCACCGGTCGCGGATCAGGTTGAGGGCGGTGGTGTAGAGGTACGCGCGCGGATCAGTGACCGCGCTCCACCGGCCCATGAGCCGGACGAATGCTTCCGAAGCGATGTCGTGCGCTGCCTCGTCGTCGTTCAACATTCGCCGGCACCAGCCTGCGAGCGGCGCATAGTGAAGTCGGAACAGCGCGTCGACGGGCTGTGCCGTCTCCACCCCTGCACCCTCCCAGGCGCCAACCATGGCCAGGTCCACGCTGGAGAGACGACCGGCGACCGCGTTCGGTTGGTCAGGCAGCGTCATGGCACGGTCAGCAAGACTTTTCCGATGTGCCCGCTGTCGGCGACCAGTGCGTGAGCCGCCGCGACCTGGTCCATGGGGTACGACGCGGCGATGACGGGGCGCACCCGGCCGTCTTCGATCAGGGGCCACAACCCGTCGACGGTCGCCCGGCAGATCTCGGCCTTCTCGCCGAGCGGACGATGGCGAAGCGACGTCGCGTGCACGCTGGCGCGCTTTGACAGCATCGCGCCGAGATCGAGCTCGCCACGGGTGCCACCCTGAAGTCCGATGCAGACCAGGCGACCGTTCGTCGCTAGGAGCTCGACGTTGCGCTCCAGGTAGGCCGCACCCATGATGTCGAGGATCACGTCGGCACCGTGACCGCCGGTAGCCGCACGGACCGACTCGACGAAGTCCTCGCTCTTGTAGTTGATCGTGTGGTCCGCTCCGAGGTCGCGGCAGCGCTCGAGCTTGGCATCGCTTCCCGCGGTGACCGCGACCGTCGCGCCGAGCGCCTTCGCCACCTGGATCGCCATGGTCCCGATGCCGCTGGCGCCGCCGTGAACCAGCACGACCTCGCCAGCGCTCAGTCTGGCGACGCCGACCAGGTTCGACCACACGGTGCAGGCGACCTCGGGCAGTCCGCCCGCGGTGAGGAGGTCGACGCCGGCGGGGACCGGCATGCACTGCCCGGCCGGCGCGACGGCCCGCTCGGCCTGGCCACCGCCGGCCAGCAACGCGCAGACCTCGTCGCCGATTCGCCAGCCGCTGACGCCGGCGCCGACAGCGGACACGCGACCGCTGCATTCGAGCCCGAGGGTCTCGGTGATGCCGGGTGGCGGCGGATAGAACCCCATCCGCTGGAGCAGATCGGCGCGGTTGACAGCGCTCGCGACGACCTCGATCAGCACTTCCCCGACGCCGGGTTCCGGGTCGGCGACCTCCGCCCACTGCAGCACGTCGAGATCCCCTGGCCCGGCACAGGTGACGGCATGCATGGAACTCAGGCCAGCAGTTCCTTCAAGGAGTTGTTCATGTCGCTGATGGCGGCATCGGCCGCCGCGCTGAACGGACCCATCCCGTAGAAGCCGTGGATCAGACCGTCGTACCGCTGCAGGCGCACTTCGACACCAGCGTCCGCGAGCGCCTTCGCGTAGGCCTCACCCTCATCACGCAGCGGGTCGAACTCCGCGGTGCCGATGACTGCTGGCGGCGCGCCTGCCAGGTTGCCGAGGATCGTGGAGGCCCGGATGTCACGCCGGTCCGCCTCGTCGATGTAGTGATCGCCGAACCAGATCATGTCGTCGGCGGTGAGGAAGTAGCCTTCGGCGTTCTCCACCCGCGACGCGTATTCCGCGTCTGGGTCGAAGTCGACCCCGGGATAGATCAGGAACTGCGCAGCGAGCCGGGGGCCCGACTCGACCGTCGCGAGGGCCACCGCCGCTGACAGGTTGCCGCCCGCGCTGTCGCCACCGACGACGATCTTGTCGGGGTCACCGCCGAGGGTGTCGATGTTCTCGGCGACCCATCTCGTGGCCGCCAGGCAGTCCTCGAAGGCGGCCGGGAACTTGTGCTCCGGTGCCAGGCGGTAGTCGACGCTGACGACCACCATGTCGAGGTCGTGGCAGAGCCGGCGGGCATGGTCGTCGTGGGTCTCGATGCTGCCGATGACGAACCCGCCGCCGTGGAAGAACGCCATCGTCGGCGAGGGGCCGTCGCCATCCGGGCGGTAGATGCGGATCGGGATGTCGCCCGCCGGCCCCGGGATCGTCCGATCCTCGACCGACCCCACCGACGCCAGCGTCGATGGATCGCGCATGGTGACTGTCGCGAGGTCGAAGAACTGCCGAGCCTGCTGCGGGGTGCCGGCGGACATCTGGCCGCCGCCGGCCTGTTGCATCAGCTTCAGGATGCTGTCGATCTGTGGGTCGAGGGGCATGGCCGCAAGGCTCTCGCGAAGCAGGTCGCGGCGGCAAGGCGGGGTAGGAATGTCTACGGCGCCGGCGCCCGCATCGACGTGACGTGATCGTGCCGGAAGAAGATCGCCCGACGTCCTTTCCAGATCACCCCGAGCTTGACCGGCCGGTGGCCACTGCGATGCACGGAGAGCTGGCCCGCCGCGTGCTGCGACGAGTGCCACGAGACGTGCCCGTTGACGGTGGTGTCCCTCGTCCACCTGACGTCGACGAGGTGCGCGACCTCGAAGAAGTGGTCCTTCGTTCGGTGGTAGCGAATCCGCCCGCCACGCAAGCCGCGGTCCCGGTTGCCGTTGACGTAGGCGAAGCGATGGACGGCGTCGCCCGCCGCCGCCAGCGCGACGGCCGCCAGCCGGCGTACCTGCTTCGGGACGCCACCACGCACAGGTGTCACCTCCGCGAAGGTCTGGGGAAACGCGCCAAGTGTGCGGACTGCGGGGATTCGCGTTGCGCACGACGCGTCGAGCGTCTGCAGCGTCGACGGATCCGTCAGGTAGGCGCGGATGATGCTCTCGCCGCAGTGGTGAGGGTTGTCGACGGCGACGAGATGCACCGTGTTGACGGCGATGATGTGGCGCGAGTCCACGCCACCGATCTGGCGATGGATGTGCGCTCCTCCGGCGGCTGGGGTGAGCGAGTCGAGATCGCCGTTCAGGATGAGCACCGGTACGTGCGTGGCGTCCAGCGGTGTGTGGGGTACGACGGGCGGGTCGGCCCGATGAACGCGGCGCGGCCACGACGTGCAGATGTGGTACGGCTCGATGAACGGGTCGACGTTCGTCCACTCCTTGACCGTGAACGGCGCGAAGGCATGGGCGGGATAGCGGCGGACGTTGGCCCGGAACTCGCGTCGTCGCTGCTTGCTCGGGTCGCGCATGTCGAACAGCTGCGGGTAGTCGCTGCAGCTGATCGCGAAGTACTGACCGTTGGAGAAGTACGTCGCCGGGGTGTCGGCACCGCCATAGTCGTATCCCTTGTCCTGTGCGTAGAGCCGAAGGAGTGGCCGCCGGTCACCGTGCGTGAGGTATGCCCGCGCGGCCGCATCGAGCTGGCGGTTCGGGTCGTAGTCGTAGCCAGCGTCGTTGACGATGTTGACCAGAGCGTGGATGTCGACGCGGACCGGCCCAAGCTTGTTGTCCAGGCCTGGTGCGCGGCCGGCAATCGGGTGCCGGCGAAGCGAGCGAGCCAGCCTGGCGATGCGCCGCCAGGCATGGCGCGGACTGGTCGCATGGGCACAGGCGGCACTGCGCGCGCAGGCACGGACGAACGCGTGCCGGGCGGTCTGGACGGTCGTGCGATACCAGGGGTCGAGCCCGCGTGCTTCGTATGCGGAGTCGAGCGCGACGGCGTGCAGCCGCTGCGGGAAGTGCGACATGAAGGACTGCGCGAAGTAGGTGCCGTAGGAGTCGCCGTACAGGTCCACCGTCTCGAGCCCGAGCGCGTTGAGGACGCGTGCCATGTCGCGCGTGCTGTTGGCGGTCGTGAACAGGTCGGAGGCGTGGACGAAGTGACCCCCGCCGGTCCGGCGGAAGGTGTGGTTGAGGGATCGGCCGCAGGCGCGGACGGCATGCCGCAGCGCCGGGGTGCCGCGCGTGGCTGCCGAGGTCTGGAGCGGCTGGCAGTCGATCAGCGATGACAACCCGGTGCCTCGCTCGTCCACGACCAGCATGTTGTGGGTGCGCAGGTAGGCCTTGCCGAGGATGACCTGGTAGTCACCGGCTGAGCCGCTCGCCGGGTAGCCAGGGCCACCCTCCTCGGCGACCAGCGTCGGCGCCGGCGCGAACGCGGCGGTCGCAGCGGTCGCAGCGGTCGCCGGGAGCCAACCGAACCCGACGGTGATCGTCCCGTCGCGCCGGGAGTTGTAGTTCAACGGGACTTGGATCGAGCCGCAGTAAGCGGCGACCGTTCGTTCCTCGATCCGGCACTTGTGCAGCGTGAGCGAGCCGACGTGCAGCGTGACGGGCTTGGTCGCGGCGTGACTGGTGGAGACGGCGCCGGTTGTGACGAGGAGCAGAGCTGCGGTGGCCGCGAGTGGCCCGGTGAGACGATGCACGCCGCATTCTCATCACAGCCACCACAGGGGACGTCAATGTTGCGGGGATCGATCGTCGGACTGCGTCCGCGAGTCGATACGGACGTCGCGATCCTGCACCGCGAGCTCTACGAGGACGAAGCGACCTGGTCGAGGGCGCACTCGACACCCTGGCGTCCGATCGACCTGGCCACCGAGGCCTCGCCGTACGCAGTCGGGGAGCCGGACGAGCGAGTCGAGATCTACTCCGTCGTGACCCTGGACACGGACGAACTGATCGGCGATGCGCTGCTCTGGGGGATCGATCGATACAACCGCGTCGCGCACGTCGGGCTGTCGCTGATCCCCTCGGTGCGCGGTGGTGGGTACGGCGCCGACGTGGTGCGGGTGCTGTGCCAGCAAGGGTTCGAAGCCCTGGGCCTGCACCGGCTACAGGTCGACACGCTGGCCGACAACATCGCGATGATCCGTGCTGCGGAGAAGGTCGGCTTCCGGATGGAGGCGACGCTTCGGTCCTCGGCGATGCTCGCCGGCGAGTTCGTGGACGAGGTGATCCTGGGACTGCTCGAGACGGAATGGGCGGCCTGAAACGACGTCACCCCGGCCCGGCGGTGATCCGCCGAACCGGGGTGGTCGAGGTGATGCGTATGCCAGCGGTTACTTCGTCGCCTTGAAGTAGGAAACGGTGTTCGACTTCTGGTCGGTCGTCGAGGCCGCGAAGCCGCAGCTGAAGCCAGCCTTGCGGTCCTTCTTCGTCGTCGGGCAGTGACGGGTGACGCCCTTCTGGTCCGTGCCGGAGTACGCCGCGAACGTGGTCGTGCACTTGAACTTGCCGTGCTTGTTCGAGGTCTTGGCACCCAGGATGTGACCGATGGCGTAGTTCTTGCCATGGCTGATGATCAGAACGCAGGTGTAGTTGGTCTTCTTCTTTGCACCATGGGCCTTGAGAGTCAAGGTCTGACCCGGGCTCACCGGGTTCGGTGAGACCGATGACTTGAAGGTGCCCTTGGACGCTGGGTGGTGGTTCACGGCTGCCGCGGGAAGCGCGACGGCTCCCGTCAGGGCGACCGCGGTGCCGCCGATCGCCAGTGCCTTGCTGATGCGCATTGTTCCTCCGATGCTGTGACACCTCGTTGTGTCACTCGAACCGATTCTCATCCGAACGTACTGACGCTGTACGCCGAATTGGATAGTCCGAAATGAGGATTAACCGCGATGTGACGACGCCACGCCGAGGTGCATCGGCGTGGCGTCGTCAGGTCGCGGTCAGACGGCGGGTTAGTGCTTTCGCACCCTCTGCACCGTTGCCTTCTTGTGGTCCGGACCGTAGGCCTGGAACTCCGACGCTGTGACCTTGTGTGCGAGGTCCGTGGCCAGGCAGTCCGGGTTGTTGATCGGGTCGTTGTCCGTATCGCCCTGGAACGGCTTGAACCCGGTGCACTGGTTGGTCTTCACGACGAGGCGAAGGTAACGAGCCTTGACCGTCTTGAAGTGCAACGAGCGCAGGATCTCGTTGGGCACGACCGTGCGAGGCAGGCGACCCGGGAAGAATCGCTTGCCACTGAACTTCACGGTCTTGAAGTGCTCGCCGTCCTTCGACACCTGGATGGTGAACGACCGCAGGTCGGAGATCCGTGCCTGGAAGTCGGTCGGGTCGGTGTCGTCGATCGCCGGCCGGTGCTCCGCGCTGACCCGCACGCTCGAGATCCGGTGCTTTCCGTGCAGCTTCACGGTCCAGGCCTTCCCGGCGATCGGACCGGCGCCCGCATCGAACCCCGAGTCGGTGTTCTCCGTGTCGTCGATCAGGTCCGCGTTACGAACGCTGCCAGCCGAACCATCGATGGTCGCTCCGCTGTGCTTGGACGCGAAGTTGCGCTCGACCCGCACGATCTGCGTGTAGTGCTTGCCGGGCTTGTACTTCGCACCGAAGCGACGCTCGCCGTACCCCTTCGCCTGTACCAGGAAGTGGTAGTGGCCGCGCACCATCTTGTGCGACGCCTTCGGGCCCTTCTTCTTGTTGTGGAAGGTCGATGCGTACGGCGTGACGCGCGCCTCGAACTTCCCGACGTAGACCAGTGCCTTGACCGGCTTGTTGGTCTTCGCATCGCGGACCACGAACTTCACGTGGGCGTTGTCCTTCTTGACCGCAGAAGCGAACCCACCACGCGGGTCGGTGTCCTCGCCGCCGCGTGAGTGCGCGTCCTGGCCGAGCCCGCCGTGCGCGAACGAGTCCGCGAGCACGCGATGATCCATCCCCTTGGTCCGCAACCGGTCGGCGGCAAGAGTCGTGTTCTTCATGTCGATCATCGTCGGGTTGCCGTTGGCCTGCAGCAGCAGCGCGTCGTACATGTACTGGATCCAGCGTCGGTTACCGGGGCAACCGAAGAACCCAGGTGCGCGGGTCCGGTTGGGGAAGTGGCCGAGTGCGCAGGCCTTCTGGAGCCGGGCGTTCGACGCGGGGAACTGCTTGTTGTACTTCTTGATCAACGCGTGACGCACGTACCACTGGATGGCGTTCCAGATCTCACCGTCGGCGTGCACCTCTGGACCGGTCGTGTCGAAGCCCATGTCGCTGTAGTTGAGCGGGCTGCCCGACAGGTGGAAATCCCGGATTCCTGTCTTGCGGTTCCCGGTCGCGTACGCCGCGAGGCTGTCCTTGCGCTCGCCGCGCTTTCCGGCGTAGCCCATGACGTTCAGGAACTCCAGCGCGTCGAGGTCGCTCCACGACTCACCCATCGACCCACCCTGCGCGCCGCCGATACCGGTGTCCGGGCCGGCGATCAGGCGGTTGCTGATCTCGTGGGTGTACTCGTGGCCGTAGATGCCCATGTCGTAGTCACCGTCGTGGCACGGCGGATAGATGATGCCGGCCAGTGGCTGGAAGAGGTACTGGTTGGTGATACCTGGCACGCCGTCCTGCTCGGCGACCTGGTTGGCGTTGTCGCGGCCCTCGACCGGCAGCGACTCGCCGGTCACCCCGCCCACCACAGAGATGGGCGCGTTGGACACGGCGCCGGACTGGATGTCGCCGATCTCCGGGTCGTTCTGCACCGCCGGACCGGTCAGCCCGAAGTTGTCGACCTGGTTGTTGTAGTTCTTCTCGGTGTAACCGAGCCGGTAGGAGAAGTCGTGGAACAGGTTGTGGCCGACGAACAGGTTCGTCGCTGCCGCGTCCACGTCCCAGCGATTCGGGCCGGGCGTCGGGTTGCACTTGGACTTGTACCACTCGTCCGTGAAGGGGAAGGTGTACTGGCGGTTGGAATCGAACGGGTGGATGAACTCACCGGGGGTCAGCGTCGAGCCGAACCACGCCTGCGCCTCGTTCGCGTTGTTGCCCTGCGTGCTGAAGGTCGGGACTCCCAGGTTCGGGAGGACGTCCCACGGCACGCGGGACGCTCGGTTCGCAGCGTTCTGCTGGCAGTGCTTGACGCTCTTGGTCACGGCTGGGTTGTGCTTGTTGCGCGTCCAGCAGGTGAGGGTGCGGGTGTCGTTGTCGGGTCCGAGCTTCGGGGTGTCCGGGTAGTACTTCCACTGCGGCGGGTACGCCACGTTGAGCTGCGACGTGGACGCGTGCGCTGTGCTCGTGACGTAGACACCGTGGAACGTGTACGGCGCGACGATCGGCTCGACCGGCGCCACGGAGGGGCACACCTGGGCGAAGAACTTGTCACCCTTCTTCGCTTTCGGGGACAGCGTCGCGGTCACCACCTCCGGTCCGACGAGGTCGGCCGAGCCGACCACACCGTTGCCTCGGTAGAGGTTCAGCGCGATGTCGTCGATGGGGTTGTCGGCGTTCGCGACGGCGTCGAGCGCAACTGAACCGGGGGGCACGACGAGCTTGACCTTCGGACCGCATGCGGTGGGCGAGAAGGTTCCGTCGAACTCCACCGGGCCCGCCTTCTTCGCGGCCGGGGCCGAGCCCGCCGCCGCCTGGTCGCTGACGGTTGCCGCCTGCGGTGTCGCAGCGCCGTCGGACAGCGTGAACACGACGTTGTGGCGGACGAGGACCTTGCCGGAGAGCGCGTCGACGAACGAGATCGTTGCCAGGGGGTTGGGACCGAGCGCGTTGATGTCGGTCTCGAAGGCGAGCCTCGCGCCGTGCACGGTCGGCAGGGCGACGAGCCGGGTCCGCTGCGTCCCCTCGATCCCCTTGATCCGCGCGTTCGTGAAGGTCGTGTGATCCTTCGGCGCCAGCGAGAGCTTGTCGGCAGTGACCTTGAGCCCGTCGTTGCGCGCTGCGGCGAAGATCGCTTGCAGCGGCGACAGCGTGGGCTTGGTCGCGTTGAGCTGGGCTCCGCCGACCAGCGACGAGGTCACACTCGCGATGTTGCCGCCGCGGACGCCGACGGTCACCAGGCCGTCGTTTCCGGCGTTGTACTTGCCGAAGGTCTGCCGGAACAGCACCGCTCGCGCGGGGCTGTGGGCGAGGTGCTGGTTGTTCACCAGCTGCAGGTGGTGCAGGTCGGCCGGCGACAGGCCGTACATCCCACGATGGCTGGACAGCCAGGATCGGGCAACCGTCACGGCGCTGCCGTGCAGGCCGGTGGCGAGCCAGCCGTTGGCGCGGGTGAGCGTGCTCGGCGTACCGAACTGGTTGTACGAGACGTTGATCGAGCGACCGAGCGAGGCGACGGCACGCTTGACCGTCGCGCTCGGCGCGACGGCAGCTCGGACGTCGAAGTCCTTGATGGCCGGCTGGCCGCCGAGGAACGGCGTAGGGTCGCCACTCGCGACGTGCAGGAGCTTGTGGCTCGCGGCCGCGGCGGGAGTGCCGGCGAGTCCGGCAATGCCGGTCGCACTCATGGCGATGACCGTCAGGGATGAGGCTCCGAAGGCGGTGAGGCGGGTTACGCGCATGTTGGTGTCCTTAACGAGCTTCTTGGGTGGCGCTGACTTCGCGCTACCAGCGGGTACTCCTGCCCGGCACAGGTAAACGCTGCGTGACAAGCGTCACTGGAGAAAGATTTTCGGGGGTCCTCAGGTCAGGCCGAACGTTGGGTTGTCATCGCTTACCCCGGCGAACATCGAGTAATCCGGACCACGGCGCAGCGCGTGCCCGCCGTCGACGTTGATGATCTGCCCGGTGATCCATCGCGCCTCGTCGCCGGACAGGAACCGCACCAGGTGGCCGACATCCGCCGGCTCGCCCACGCCGGCCAGCGGAGTGTTGTCCAGATACGAGCCGAACACCGGACTGTCGCGCGGCACGCCCTCCATCAGCTCGGTCGCGGTGAACCCGGGCCGCACGGCGTTGAACCGAACCCCGGCCGGACCGTACTCGTCGGCCGCATTGCGGACCAGCTCTTCAAGGCCGGCCTTCGCCACCGGGTACGCGCCGAACCAGCGGTGCGTCAGGTGGCCCGCGATGGAGGAGATCGCCGTGAAGCACCCGCGGCTTGCCACCAGGTGCGGCACGGCGTGCTTCGCGAGGAGCATGGTGCCGAGGACATTGAGGTGCAGCACGCGGGTGAAGTCGGCGAGGTCCTGCGTGTGAACCGGCCCGAGGCCGCCGCCGCCACCCGCGTTCGCGACCACGATGTCCAAGGCGCCGCCAGCTGACGCTGCTTCGACGGCTGTGATGACGTCGGCCTCTGCCGTCACGTCCGCGACGACGTACGACGCGGTTCCGCCGAGGGCGGCTGCCTGCTCGAGTCGGGCCACGCCGTCCTGCAACGTCGCCTCGGTACGGCCGCAGATCGTGACCGCCGCTCCGTCGGCGATCAGCGCTTGCGCACAGGCCCATCCGATCCCGGTGCCCCCGCCACTGATCAGCGCCGCTTTGCCTTCGAGTCCGCCAGCCGGACGCTTCGCCATCGCCACCCCTGTCCTCGGTTTCCCGCGAACCTCTCATGGCGTCAGGAAGGAGCCGTGAGGACCTCCGACTTGGCGGGGGCGGCGCGGCACAACAGGTCGAAGTCCTGATGCAGGGTGTACCACTGCGTGACCCACGTCGGGCCGCCTGACGGCCCGCGAGTGCACATCCGCTTGGCCTGCTTCCTGGTGCCTTGCCCTGCGGTCGACCACGCGGGGACGTGCGGCAGCCGCCAGTTGCCGACCACCTCGTGCCACCCGTTCAGATACGTGTAGATCCCGACGGTGTGGCCGGCCGCCCGGTAGCGCTTGATCACCGCCCGGACGACCGCCCGGTTGGCGCGGTGGCTTGAGCTCCACGGCCAGAACGGGTAGGGCTCGACGTCCACCCAGAGCATCGGCACGTCCATCTTGTGGCGCGCGATCGTGTTGATGTTGAATGTCGCCTCGGCGCGGGCGGTGTTGCGCAGCCGTCCCGTCGCGGTGGTGTCGTCGTACGGTCCCTTGCTGCCGTAGGCGGCGATGTCGGCGGTGGTGGGGTACGTCGTCATCGCGTAGCCCCCCAGCCAGCGATGGTGGAGGGCTACCCAGCGCAGCTCACCGGACAGGCACGGGTTCGGATGGAAGCCGGGACCGTTGGTGACACCGACGATGACGAAGCGAGCGTTCCGTTCGGGCATCGGCTCGTTCTTCCCGTGGCGATGCTTGATCCCGGTGCCCTTCGGGCAGTTCGGCCACGAGATGTCAGCCCCTCGAAACAGTTTGTGGTGGCTCGGCGTGCTGCTTGCGTGCGGTGCATGCGGGTGCGTCACGACGTGCGGAGCGGCGCAGGTCGTGGCGCTGACCGCCAAGGGGACGGCTGCTGCCAGTCGGGTCAGCAGGGTGAGCCAGGGCGCCATCCCGCCACTATGCCTGCGCGACCGCGGCCGGGTAGGTGGTTTCGACCGCCGCTATGGCGCCTTCAAGATCAAGGTCGCGTGGGCGTCGCTGTGCTTGGAGCCGTTCACCAGTCGGACGAGGACGTCGGTCGTGACCTTGCCGGCCTGCTTGAGCTTCTTGAACGCCTTGTGAGTCAACGCCAGCTTGACGTGCACCTTGCCGCTGTCCGGGACTGCGAAGTCCTTGCTCGCCCAGGTCGACGCACCCTTCGACACCGAGACCGTTCCGGTGAGGGATGGCGTCGCCTTGAAGTCGTAGGCGAACTTTCCGTGGTGGTCGACCGTGACCTTGTTCGGCGCATTGCCGAGCTTGGCCGGCTTCGGCTTGCCGTGCTTGACGCAGTTCGGGCCGCCCACGGTGACGTCGCCGGACTGCACGACGGTGGTGACGCCGTAGGTCTTCGAGAGCTGCCAGTGGTAGACCTGGCCAGCCTTGAAGTCTCTGTCGACCGACGTCACGAACAGCGCGACGTAGTAGTCCTCCGGTGTGTCGTAGGACCCGTCCGCCTCGGGGTACCAGCCATTTCCGTCCGACCATGTGTCGGAGCCGCCTGACACGTCCCGGGTCCCGACAACGCTGTACTGCGGCTGGCCGGGCGTCAGGCCCGTGAAGTGCTCCTCCAGCTTGGCGTAGCCATCCGGTGAGCCGTCGGATGCGCAGCGCGCCGTCAGCTTGACCGTGCCGCCGCCCTCCGCGTGGGCTGGCTGGGCCACAGCCACCACCGAGCCTGCCACGATCAAGGTCGCAGTGACCGACCATCCCAGGAGCGTGCCTCGTCGCGCGATTCCCACTCCGTCCCCCACCCTTCACACTGAATCCGCCGGTCGGGCGGCATCAGGTCGCCTGGACTACGTTCATGATCATCCTTGTAGCGACGGGGGACAAGACATGGGTCGCAGCGATTGACCTCGCGTCAGGCAACGCCGGTGGGCCTGAGCGGACGGCGGGTCGTCGTCACCGGCGCGAGCCCTGGCTCGCTGGGTGCCGCAACCGCCAGGGTCCTGCGTGAGTGGGGCGCCGATGTCGTCGTCACGACCAGGACCGACCCCGACGCGGCTGCTCGGGCAATCGGTGACGACGTCGTCGGCCGCTCGCTCGACCTCACCGACCGTGACTCCGTCGCGGCGTTCGGCGACTGGTACGACGACCGCTCCGGTGCGGCGGGCCTCGACGTACTCGTCAACAACGCGGGCATCCATCTCGACCTGCGATCCAGCTGGCACGAGCCGCTCCGCACAGCCGACGGGCATGAGATCCACTGGCGGACCAATTACCTGGGGACGATGCAGCTCACCCACGGCTTGCTCCCGGCGCTCGCCCGCGCCGCCGGCAGGACCGGCGATGCGCGAGTCGTCACCGTGGTGTCCAAGCTCCACGAGCGCGGTCGCAACGAGTTCCTGTTCAACCCGCTGACGCCGTACAACTCGTGGGATGCCTACGGGTTGTCGAAGCTGGCTCTCGTGCACGCGATGACCGAGCTCGACCGCCGCTACGCCGCCGAAGGCCTGTCGGCGTACGCCGTTCATCCGGGATCGGTGTACACGAACATCGCCGATCGCGGTCTGGAGGGACACCGGCTGCTCACCGGCGTACGACGACTCTTCGCGCCGCTGGAGCGACGAATCCTCGTCTCCCCACGTGATGGCGCGCAGACCTCGATCCATTGCGCGACCGCCCCGAGCCTGCCGTCCGGGTACTACCGCGACTGCGCCCTGACGACGCCGAGTCCGGAGGCGACGGACGTTGAGGTGGCAGCGCGGCTGTGGGAGGAGACCGGCCGGTGGATAGTCGCGGCATGACCTGACCGGCCCCCGACCCGGTGGAATGGCCAGCCTGCGCAACCGGTTGTACGGAGGGAGCGCGACGGTTCGACGTCGCGCCGCGGTAAAGCAGGAAGAAGTCGATGGCAACGCAGCCTTCTCGGCAACCAGGTCGAGCACTCAGACGCTGGAACCGTTGGTGTTTCCGAGTCTTCGGGCCAGCCCAGGTCGGGGACTCGAGCAAACCGGTCAAGCCGTTTGACCCCGATCCGCCGTGTCCGCACTGCGGACACGTGGAGTCGGAGCACACCGCGTTCCGGACCGCAGACGGCAAGGCGTTGCGGCGCTGCCCAGCAGCCGCCTGAGCCGGATCACGTCGCCGCGTTCCCGTACCGTTGAGCGCGGAGGGCTCGCCTAGTGGCCTATGGCGGCGGTCTTGAAAACCGCTATGCGGGGTGACTCGCATCGTGGGTTCGAATCCCACGCCCTCCGCTGTGTGATGTCTCAGGACATCGGAATAGTCCGGACCGGCAGCGGTGGGCCATGCGCTTCCGAACTCGGGCAGCGGTGGGCCATACGCTTCCCAACTCGGGCAGCGGTGGGCCATGCGCTTCCCAACTCGGGCAGCGGTGGGCCATGCGCATCCCCACGTGGGCAGCGGTGGGCCATGCGCGTCCCCACGTGCGCAGCGGTGGGCCATGCGTGCGTGAGGTGTCGGTTCGTTTGGCGCAGTGGGCGAGCAGGCATGAACGATGCTGAACCCACGCTGCGCTCGCAACAGTGGAGCCGTGCGGCGATCGACTGAGTTGACGGACCACTACCGAGGAGCACGGTGCCTGACACACGCGTTCCGAGGTGGGCCGTCGTGCTCGTGCTGCTGGCCGCGCTCGTCGCCACCCTCGTGCTGTTGCAGCGCGGCGGTACATCGACCCGATCTGGCACCGCAGCGTGCCGGCTCGACGGCAGGCTCACCCCTTCGGAGTTCGGCGCAAGGGGGGACGGCACAACCGACGATGCGCTGGCACTGCAACGGGCCTTGAACTCGGCCGGGTCGAGACACGTGCCGTTGACGCTGGGCTGCCGGACATACGTCGTCGGCCGGACGCTCAACATCCCGTCAGGTGTGACGCTCACCGGCTTCGGCGCGCGGTCGGTACTGCACTTCACCTGGGTCGATCAGCGCGGCGCCAACTCCCGCGGTCCGGCGTTCCTGCAAGCACAGGGCAGCCCGAACTCGCCGGTGGCAGGAGTGACCCTGACCAACCTCACGGTTGACGGGCCGACCACCGGCCGTCCAACAGGACTGAGCAAGCTGCATCCCAACGGACAGGCCCCAGGCGTCCGCTTCCTGAACGTCCGCGGATTCACCATCCGCAACGTCGAGGTCCGAAACGTCCCGTCGATCGGGATCGACTACCTGAACTCCAGCAACGGCGTCATCACTCAGAACTTCGTGCACAACACCGGCCGTGACGGCATCACCGGCTTCTACAACAACTTCGCGGGGCCGGCGAACATCCAGGTGACGGCCAACCGGATCAGCAACGTGGGGGACGACGCGATCGCTGTCAACGGCGCGGCCACCGCGAGCCAGGCGCCGGTCGTGTCGAGACCGAGCGACTTCGTGATCAGCAACAACACCATTCATGGCTGGCCGGCAGATCCCAACGGTTTGATGCTCGGCCGCGGTATCGCGATCATCTCCGCCGTACGAGTCACCATCACCAACAACCTCATCGACCGCACGGCCGGCGACGGCATCCTGATCGTGTACGACGACAAGACCTCCGACCTCGGCACCAACCCGGCCGGCCACTCGAGCTACATCACCGTCACTGGGAATCGGATCCAGGACGCCGGCCAGGATCGAGGCTCGAACCCGGCGGGCAGCCCGAACAATGTGCGAGCCGGGCTGCAGGTGCGGGGGGCTGACCACGTCCTGATTCGGGACAACACGATCACCAACTCAGCCGGCCCGCCGACGGCGGTCGACCGAAGCACATGCACTGACAGCTGCACCATCGAGTAGCCCGTCAGGTCCGGCGTGGTCCGGCCGATAACTGATGAGTGGTCGTCATCGCGCTCGCGTTGGTTGTGGCTGCCGCGGCGCTCAGCGTCCGGTGGCTGACGCATCAGCGCGACACGTTCGGACGGGAGCGTCCGTTCCCGTACCTGTCGATCGGTCTGCTCGGCCTGGTCGCGATGGGGGCGGCGATCCCGTCGTACCTGCGGCATCAGGAGGAGACCCGATTGTCGGCCGTTGCCAGCCAGCTCGTGGGCGAGCCCGCGCGGGTGCACTGCCAGACCTTCGGGCAGACCTTCACGCAGCTCGATGGTGACCTCGGCTTCGTTCGCTGGGGCAAGGACGGTGTGCCCGAGCACCAGACGTTCATCAAGCGCGAGCAGTGCGGTGATCTGAAGTCGTACCTGAAATCTGACAAGCAGCACCCGAACCCGGATCAGGTGGTCGCCGTTCACGTGCTCACCCACGAGTCGATGCACATGCGCGGGATCACGAGCGAGGCCGACGCTGAGTGCGCTGCCATGCAACGCGACGCCCAGACCGCCGAGCTGCTCGGCGCCAGCCCGTCCGCGGCGATGGACCTGGCCCGGACCTACTGGCAGATCGACTATCCGAGGATGCCGGCGACGTACCGCACGCTCGACTGCAAGCCGGGCGGCCCGCTCGACGAACACCTCGCCACCGCCCCATGGGGCACGCCGACCAGCTGACTGGACGTCGCGCCGTCAGCCTCCGCTAGGACTCGGCGGCTGGGACGGAGTACGAATGAGTCATGGCAGATCGACTCGACGGAACCGTCGCCCTCGTGACCGGGGCCAGCAGCGGGATCGGTGAGGCGACCGCTCGCCGCCTCGCGATCGAAGGCGCGGCGGTCGCCCTCGTTGCCAGACGCCGGGACCGGCTCGAGGCACTCGCGAGCGAGATCATGTCGGCGGGTGGCCGGGCGCTCGTGATCGACTCCGACATCACGGAGCAGGCGCAAGCGGTGGCAGCGGTCGAGCGGACGGTGTCGGACCTCGGACGACTCGACACCGTGATCAACAACGCCGGCGTCATGCTGCTCGGGCCAGTCGTGGGCGCGCCGGTCGACGAGTGGGAGCGGATGATCGCGCTCAACGTCCAGGGTCTGCTTTACACGACGCACGCGGCACTGCCCCACCTGCTCGACGCGGCCCAACGTGAGCCGCGCCGAGTGGCTGACGTCGTCAACGTCAGCTCGGTCGCTGGCCGGGTCACGCGCGTCGGCTCGGGTGTCTACAACCTGACCAAGTTCGGGATCGGTGCGTTTTCGGACTCGCTGCGCCAGGAGGTCAACACCCGGCATGTTCGGGTCAGCCTGGTCGAGCCCGGAGCGACCAGCACCGAGCTCGCCTCGCACGTGCGGCCGGAAGTGATGGCGCAGCTGGCCAAGCGGTTCGAAGGCATCGAGCGCCTCCTGGCCGATGACATCGCAGACGCCATCGCGTACATCGTCACCAGCAACCGACGCGTGGCGATCAACGAGATCCTCGTCCGTCCCACCGAGCAGGAGGGTTGATGGGTCAGCGCAGCGGTGGCTCCCAGCCGCCGAGCTCGGCGAGTCGGCGCACGACCTTCTCCGCCGGTACCGGGTCGGTGAGCCCGATTCCGTAGGACGGGCAGAGCTTCGTCAGCGGGCAGATCCCGCAGGCGGGCTTCTTCGCGTCGCAGATGCGGCGCCCGTGCCACGTCACCCGGTTTGACATCGGCGTCCACGACTTCTTCTCGAAGATCCCGGACAGGTCGGCCTCGACCTTGTCCGCATCCTTCTGCGCAGTCCATCCGAACCGGTGCGCCAGCCGGAAGACGTGCGTGTCGACCACGACACCCGGTACGCCGAGGGCATTACCGAGAACCACGTTCGCCGTCTTGCGGCCGACACCGGGCAGCGTCACCAGGTCCTTGAGGGTCGTGGGCACCTCGCCGTCATACCGCTCGACGAGGGCCTGCCCGATCATCATCAAGCTGTTCGCCTTCGCCCGAAAGAACCCCGACTGGCGAACCATGTCCTCGAGTTCCTCGCGGTCCGCACCGGCATAGTCGGCGGCGGTTCGGTATCTGGCGAAAAGCGCCGGCGTCAGCGTGTTGATCTTCTTGTCGGTGTTCTGCGCAGCGAGGACGGTCGCGACCAGCAGCTCGAGCGGCGAGGTGTGGTTCAGCTCGACATGCGCGTCGGGATAGAGCTCAGCGAGCACCTTGTCGATCCGGCGCGCGCGTCGTACCAACGCGGTACGCGACTCGGGCTCGGGCACGCGTCGAGCCTATGAGGCTCCGAGCCCGAGTCGCCCACGGGTGGTTCTACTTCGGCTGGACGATCCCGACCCGGGTCACGGTGCGCGCACCCGGGGTGCCACCGAGGTCGACCGCGAGCAACGCCGTGTTGTTCTTACGGGTGATCTCGTGGATCTTGCCGCGGGGGTTGGTCGAGACCCGGATGACGTAGCGACCATTGGGCAGGTCCGTGATGTTGAACGCCTGGCCGCCCTTCTGCTGGACGTAGGTGTCACCCCAGCCCACCGGCAGCGTCTCCCGCAGCCACAGCGACTGGTCGCTGGGGCACGCGCTTCCCAGCCCGATGCTCTCCGGTGACCACAACGCGCCGGGACGGGTGAGGTCGATGGGGTCGGTCGGCGCGAGACAGAAGGACTGCTTGCCGGACAGGACGACACGGTTCTGCTGGGCATCGAGCAGGTCGTACTGCGCGACGTCTTCGAGGTGCCAGTGGTGATGGCCGACCCGGTTGTCGAACTCGAACGTGCCGATCTTGATCGAACGGACGGAGTGCTTGCCGTCGTAGATGTACTGCCGGGCGTCCATCTTCGGCTTCCCGTTGCGGCGGAAGCCCTCGACGTCGAACGTGCCTGGACCGGCGTTCCAGATCGTTGCGCCGAAGTTCAGGAAGTCCTTGTCCCCCGTGCTGTTGCTCCGGTGGCTGGTGGACATCCCGTGGGCCGGAAGAGCGACCAGATCCGGGAGCCCGTGGGAGGCGTTCGAGGTTGGACGGTATGTGCCGCGAGGTGCCTGCGCCTGCCGAATCCGAACCTGCCGGGTCGGGCCGTGCACGCGCGCGCGGGCACGACGCTCGGCGGCGCAGAAGTCAGTGCATCCGGAGTAGGTGACGACGTCGATCTTCACCGTCGTCGACCGGTTCGCGGCGGGCACGCCGAACTGTTTCGCGTACGACGGGTTGACGCCGACCGTCATCGTGTAGGTGCCGTCCGGCATCGACTCCGGCGAGGCCGACAGCTGGAAGAAGGGCGGGTCGGCCCAGCCTTGGTCGATCCCCCAGACCGTGGCGTGCGTCAGCTGGTCACCACAGGTCGACGGGTACGTCGGGTTGTCGGGGCTGTTGGGGCTCACCCGCTGCGAGTCGTAGTCGTTGAACGGGCAGAAGTCGGCGTGGGAGCTGGTGACCACGTCGCCGTTGTCGTCGGTGACCGTGACCCGGAAGAAGCGCGGCAGCCCGACGTCGAACGTCGCCGGGGTCGGTGTCTTGATCGTGCGCAGCTTCTTCACGGTCGAGCCGGTACGCATCACCTGCTCGAGCTGCACCTTGCCGTTGACCCGAGTCGCGTCGACCTCGAACGCGCCGTTCACCGCCTCCAAGTAGACGGACTCAGGGACGTAGAGGTCCCACTCGTCGCCGTAGCGGTCGACTTCCACATGACGGGCGCCGGTCAGCATGCGCAGGCTGGGTGTCTTCGGTGCGGCATGGCCGCGGGTGGCTGGAATCGCCACGGCTGTGGCGACGGTGACGACGACGGCGGCGCCGAGGCCGATTCGTCGAGTGCGGCCAGTTAACACGGATGTCCCTCCCATTGGTGTCCCCGACTTTGACGCACGAGCGGACCGATCGGTTGCCTCGCGGCGTATCTGTGGAGGATGGCATGTCTTGTGGGTGGCGTTAGCGTGATTGGTGCGATGGGGAGCGAAACGTGACCGCTGTGCTCGGCGGGCGCGAGGAGTCCGAGTTCTGGCTCGAGGCGCCGTGGAGCTGGATCCTCGCGTTGCGGCGGTTCGCAGGCGCACAGGTGCTGGCGACTGACCTCGTCATCGCCGTCGTGCTCGACATCGCGACGGCGATCCCCCTGATCCCGCACGAGACGCGATGGTGGGTGTGGGCTCTCGACCAGGCCCTCGTGCTGCCCCTCGCGTTCCGGCGACGTCAGCCGTTCGCGGTGTTCGTTCTGATCGCGGGGGTCGGCCTGATCCAGTGGGCCGCCGACGTGTCGCTGACGGCGGATGCCGCTCTTCTGCTCGCGCTGTACACAGTCGCCGAGCGCGAGACACGGCTGCGAACGATCGCCGCCGCGGCAACGCTTGAAGTGGGTGTCGTGCTGGCGTCGGTCCGCTTCCAGCCGGTCGACGACCGCGTGGTGAACTCCCTCGTCTTCCTGACAGCGATGGTGGTGGCAGCGCTGTTCCTCGCGACCACCGTTCGGGCGCGCCGCGCGTACTTGGAGTCAGTCGTCGACCGCGCCGCGCGGCTCGAGGTCGAGCGTGACCAGGAGGCACGGCTCGCGGCGACACGAGAGCGGACCCGGATCGCCCGCGAGATGCATGACATAGTCGCCCACAATCTCTCGGTGATGATCGCGCTCGCGGACGGCGCGGCACTGACGAACGCCCAGGACCCGGGCGCGGCGGCACAGGCGATGGAGTCGGTCTCCGCCACCGGCCGCGGTGCTCTCGCCGAGATGCGGCGGCTGCTCGGTGTCCTGCGCGACGACGACTTCCGCTCCGACCTTTCGCCGCAGCCCGGCCTCGACCAGCTCGGCGAGCTGACGGAGCGGCTCCGCAAGGTCGGCCGCGAGGTCGTGATCTCGGTGACCGGTACGCCGGGGTCGCTGTCACCGAGCGAGGACGCGTCGGCGTACCGAATCATCCAGGAGAGCCTCACCAACGTCGTGAAGCACGCCACCGGTGCCACTCGTGCGGAGGTCGCGCTCGGCTGGGAGACCGAACGACTCACGATCGACGTGGTCGACGACGGCCGTGCCGCGCCCGCGACAACCACCCACGGTCGTGGGCTCGACGGCATCGCGGAACGAGTGGCCGTCTTCGGTGGGACCGTGACTGCCGGCCAGCAGGAGTCCGGTGGCTGGCGAGTCCGAGTCGTCCTGCCGATCGGCTCGCCATGACGGTTTCGGTGGTGGTCGTCGACGATCAGCCGTTGCTGCGTACCGGCTTTCGCATGATCTTGCACGCGACGGATGACATCCGGGTGGTCGCCGAGGCCGGTGACGGATCCCACGCGGTGCGAGTGGTCGCCGAGCATGCGCCGGACGTGGTGTTGATGGACGTGCGCATGCCTGGCAAGGACGGGGTGACCGCGACCCGAGAGATCGTGGCGTCCGGATCGGCGTCGCGAGTGCTGATCCTGACGACGTTCGACCTCGACGAGTACGCCTTCTCTGCGCTCCAGGCGGGGGCCAGCGGGTTCCTGTTGAAGGACGTGCCGCCCGCCGAGCTGACGGCGGCGATCCGCGCCATCGCGGCGGGTGACGCCGTCGTGTCACCGCGCATCACGCGTGCGCTGCTCGATCGATACGCCACGCAGCTGAGCTCTGACGAGCGGACGGGAGCACCTCACCGCAACCCGATCCTCGACCCGCTGACCGACCGTGAGACCGAGGTGCTCATGGCCGTCGGCCGGGGCCTGTCAAACGCTGAGATCGCAACCTCCTTGCATCTGTCTGAGTCGACCGTCAAGACCCACGTGACCCGCATCCTCGGAAAGCTCGGCCTCCGGGACAGGGTGCAGGCGGTCGTCCTCGTCTATGAGAACGGACTGAACAAGCCGGCCTGATCCGCCCCGTCAGCCGATCGGCGTTGCCCCCGGCAGCGGGCCGCGAAGCTCGCCGAGCCCCGTCGTCATCGCGGTCTCGATCAGGTCGGCGTCGTCGGAGCGGACCAGCCCGCGCGCGCCATCGTCGAGAAGTGCCGCGATCACGTGGGTCGGTCCCTCACGGTCGAACAC
>JAFAZI010000073.1 GCA_019239875.1 Frankiaceae bacterium | reverse complement strand
CCCCCGGGTCACCCACCGCAACGGCAAGCGGGTCGTGATCAAGCCGTCGGCGGCGCCGACACCCGCTTGGTGCGTGACCGCTCCGTGAGCGTCGCCGCTCCCCTGGGCGAGAAGCGACGCGCCACCGAGCTCATCCTCGTCCTCTTCGCCGTGGTGTTGACCCTCGTCGCCTTCACCTCCGTCAGTGCGGCCTACACCAACAAGCTGCCCAGCGGTCTGCTCCAGGACGGCCTCGGCTTCGCAGCGCTCGCGATCGGCACCCACCTCGCCGTTCGCTGGCTCGCGCCGTACGCCGATCCCGTGCTGCTGCCAGCTGTGATCTTTCTCAACGGGCTCGGGCTCGTCCTGATCCATCGGCTCGACCTCGCGACCCTGACGACCAAGCACGCCACGCACAACGCGCCACTTCAGCTGGTCTGGACCGTGATCGGGATCATCTGCTTCGTCGCGGTGCTCTACTTCATCCGCGACCACCGGCAGCTCGAGTCGCTGACCTACACCGCGATGGCCGCGGGGCTCTTCCTCCTGGTGATCCCGGCGTTGCTCCCCGCCAGCCACAGCACCGTGAACGGCGCGCGGATCTGGATCCGGTTCGGCTCCTTCTCCATCCAGCCGGGTGAGATCGCGAAGATGCTCCTCGAGGTGTTCTTCGCCGGCTACCTGGTCCGCAAGCGCGCGGTGCTGGCACTCGCGGGGCGCAAGGTCGCCGGCATGACGATGCCCCGCGGCCGCGATCTCGGACCGGTGCTCGTCGCGTGGGGCGCCAGCCTGCTGATCCTCACCCGAGAGAGCGACCTCGGCTCCAGTCTGCTGTTCTTCGGAATCTTCGTCGTGATGCTCTACGTCGCGACGACGCGTCGCTCCTGGTTGCTGATCGGCATCGTGCTGTTCCTCTTCGGCTCCCTCGGCGCCTATCACTTCATCGGCCACGTCCACGAACGCGTGCAGATCTGGCTGCATCCGCTGGCGCCGAAATACATCACGGGCGACAGCTATCAGCTCGCCCAGGGTCTGTTCGGTCAGGCGACCGGCGGGATCTTCGGCACCGGGCTCGGTCAGGGACGACCCGACCTGGTCCCGTTCGCCAACACCGACTTCATCGGCTCGACCATCGCCGAGGAGCTCGGCCTCGCCGGTTTGATGGCCGTGCTGACCGTCTACCTGCTGATCGTGATGCGCGGCATCCGTGCGGCGATCGGCACCAAGGACGACTTCGGCAAGCTGCTGGGTGTCGGCCTGTCGTTCGGGTTCGCACTTCAGATCTTCGTCCAGCTCGGCGGCGTCACGCGCCTGATCCCGCTGACCGGCCTGACGCTTCCGTTCCTCTCCTACGGCGGCTCCAGCCTGATCTCCAGCTGGATCCTGCTCGCGCTGCTGCTGCGAATCAGCGACGCCGCGCGACAACCGGCGTCAGAGCTGCCGCAGTCACCCGATGAGTTCGCCACGATGGTGGTGAAACGGTGAACCGTCAGCTCAAGCAGGTGGCGGTCGCCATCCTCGCGATGTTCGGGTTGCTGCTGATCAACAGCAACATCGTGCAGGTCGGCCAGGCATCGTCGCTACGGGCCAACCCGCACAACGTCCGCGTGCTGTACGGCGAGTACTCCCACCAGCGCGGCCCGATCGTGGTGGCGGGCCAGAGCGTCGCGAAGTCGGTCAAGACCCACGACTCGCTGAAGTACCTGCGGACCTACCCGGGCGGTGCCGAGTACGCGCCGGTGACCGGCTACTACTCGCTCGTGTACTCGTCGTCCGGGATCGAGCAGGCCGAGAACTCCACGCTCGCCGGCACCTCGGATCAGCTGTTCTTCCACCGGATCTCCGACGAGATCACCGGCCGGACGCCGCAGGGCGGCTCGGTGGACCTCACGATCAACCCCGACGCACAGCACGCGGCATACCAGGGGCTGGCGTCGGCGCCGAGCTTCAACGGCGTGCGGGCGGGTGCCGTCGTCGCCCTGAACCCGCAGACGGGCGCGATCCTGGCGATGGCGTCGTACCCGTCGTACGACCCGAGCCAGATCTCGGGCCACAACACCAAGACCGACCAGGCAGCGTTTCACCAGATCACGCACGACCCCGGCGATCCACTCCTCAACCGCGCCGTGAACCAGAGCTATCCGCCCGGGTCGACGTTCAAGGTGATCACGTCGGCGACGGCGCTCTCCAGCGGTAAGTACACGCCGAGTCAGCCGCTTATCCCGGCACCGAGCAAGCTGACCTTCAACAACACGACCCACACGCTGTCCAACTTCCAGGGCGAGACCTGCCCGGGGTCCGGTCAGATCACCCTGGCCGAGGCGCTCAAGGTCTCGTGCAACACGGCGTTCGGCGGCCTCGGACTGAAGCTGGGCAGCGACGCGATCGCGAAACAGGCCGCTGCGTTCGGCTTCGGCAAGCACCTGACCATCCCGATCGGCGTATCTGACAGCAACTACGTCAAGACCTCGGACCCGCCACTGCTCGCAGACTCTGCGATCGGGCAGTACAGCGATTCGGTGACGCCGCTCCAGATGGCGATGGTCGCGGCCGGGATCGCGAACCACGGCATCGTCATGAAGCCATACCTCGTCGCAGACACGAAGGCACCGGACGCATCCGTGTTGACCCGAGCCCGCCCGCAGGCGTTCTCCCAGGCGGTATCGCCAGGCGTGGCCTCGCAGCTCACCACGATGATGGAGGGCGTCACGCAGCCCGGGGGCACCGGTACCGCGGCAGCGATCTCCGGCATCCCGGTCGCGGCGAAGACCGGTACGGCCGAGAACGTCCCCGGTCAGCCGACCCACGCGTGGTTCATCGCATTCGCGCCGGCGACCCACCCGACCGTCGCGGTCGCCGTGCTCGTCGAGCACGGCGGGGTCGGCGGTGTCGCTGCCGCCCCGATCGCTCATACCGTCATGTGTGCCGTCCTGTCGTGCCCATGACGGGCGACGAGTCCGCCCGGATCTACGCGGAGCGCTACGTCCTCGGTGACAAGCTCTCCGGTGGCGACAGCCGCGAAGTGTGGAAGGCGCACGACGACATCGTCAGCCGGGCGGTTGCGCTCAAGATCTTCTTCGGCGGGCCGGCGGCCGACCCGGAGTGGCGGGAACGGTTCGGCCGCGGCGCCGCCAGGCTCGTCGCCCTGTCCCACCCTGGGATCGCCAAGGTCCACGACTTCGGCGAGGCCGATGCGGAGACCTGGCTCGTCATGGCGTTCGTCAGTGGCGAGCCGCTGCCGGACTGGCTGATCCACGAAACCGCGCTCGCGGCCGCACTCGACCTTGTCGGCCAGATCGCTATCGCGCTGGGTGCCGCCCATGACGCCGGCATCGTGCACGGCGCGCTCTCGGCTGACGCGATCCTGGTCCGACCCGGCGGCGTCGCCTCTCTGATCGGCTTCGACCCCGCGAGCACCGCGAGCCGGACCGACGACGTCGCGGCACTCGGCCGGCTGGCCGCGGACTGCGTACGTGGGTCAACCGACAGTGCACCGCCGGACGTCGAAGAGTTCGTGACAACGGTTACCAGCCCGAGCCGCTCGGCGCGCGACCTCGACGCGGCAGATATCGGTCGCACTGCGCTGGCGCTCGCCACCGCAGTGCGTGGCGAGGCACCCGCCACCGCCGTACCCGCGGAGCGACCAGCGGAGCCGAGACCTTCCTGGCGGCGCGAGGAGAGCCCGGAGGAGGCGCTGGCCCGCAAGCAGGTCCGCAACCGGCTGCTGGTCCTCGGCACGATCGTCGTGGTCGGCGGTGGCGCGCTGCTGCGTTTCGTCGGCAAAGGGGCCGGCGACGTGACCGTGCCGATCGTCACGCAGCTCCGCGTCGATCAGGCCGCCTTGAAGCTCACGGATGCCGGCTTGCGACCCGAGAAGGTCTGCGAGCTGGGCAAGGACTCCGGCGGCACGATCGTGGCGCAGGATCCGGCTGCTGGGATGCGGGTCAAGGCCGGCAGCATCGTGCACCTGACCGTGACGGCCGATACGTGCTCGTGACCGATCAGCTGCGTGGCGTGACGCCGAGGTCCCCGGTGATCTCTCATGATCCGGCTACCGTTTTTCGCGTGAGGTCCCCAGTCGGCGGTCGGCATGCCCCCTAGACGACTGCTGCTGGCCGATCGGTACGAGCTGGGCGACGTGATCGGCCGCGGCGGCATGGCCGAAGTACGCCGAGCCCGCGACTTGCGGCTCGGGCGTGACGTGGCGATCAAGCTGCTGCGTTCGGACCTCAACCAGGATCCGGCCTTCGAAGGCCGGTTCCGCCGTGAGGCACAGTCAGCAGCGTCGCTGAGCTCACCGTCCATCGTTGCCGTGTATGACACCGGCGAGGGAGCGATCGACGGCCGGACGACGCCATACATCGTCATGGAGTACGTCCAGGGTCAGACGCTCCGCGATCTGCTGGCGGCCGAGGGCCGGCTGCTCCCGCAGCGGGCCATGGAGATCACCGCGGCGGTGTGCACGGCCCTCGAGGAAGCGCACGCCGCCGGCATCGTCCATCGTGACATCAAACCGGGCAACGTCATGGTGACGCCGGCCGGCGAGATCAAGGTCATGGACTTCGGCATCGCTCGCGCCCTCACCGCGTCGGGCGCCACCATGACGCAGACTGCGGCGGTCGTCGGCACTGCGCACTACCTGTCACCCGAGCAGGCGCGCGGTGAGCACGTCGACGCACGCAGCGACGTGTACTCGACGGGGTGCCTGCTGTATGAGCTGCTGACCGGCGCGCCACCATTCACCGGCGACACCGCGGTCGCCGTGGCCTATCAGCACGTGCGCGAGGACCCGACGCCGCCGTCGGTCGTAGAGCCGGACGTCCCGACTGCGCTGGACGCGATCGTCCTCGTCGCGATGGCCAAGAACCCGGCAAACCGCTACGCCTCCGCCGCCGAGATGCGGGCGGATCTCGAGCGCGCGATGTCGGGCAAGCCGGTCCATGCCACACCAGTTCTGCCGAACCATGACCCCGTGATCCCGTCGGTGTCGCCGACGACGGTGTTGATGCGGGAGCCACCGGTACGTCGTCGTGGCCTCGCGTACGCGCTGGTGGGAGTCGCCGCCTTCGCGGTCTTCGTCATCGCTCTGGTGGTCGCAAGCAACGTGCTCAACAGCTCGACGAAGGACCTCACGACGCCCGACCTCAAACACATGTCGCTCGACGACGCCAGCTCCACGCTGCTGGGTCAGGGGCTCCGGGTCGGCGAGATCGTGTACCGGTACACCGGCAAGAACAACAAGGGAGAGGTCATCTCGCAGACCCCCTCCGCCGGGATCTTCTTGCGGCCGGGTCTCGCCGTCGACCTGGTCGTGTCGAACGGGATCCGTACCGTGCAGATCCCGCTCAACCTGGTCGGGCAGCACATCGAGGGCGCGCGGGCAGTGCTCGAGGCGCATGGACTGCGGCTCGGGCGGATCATTCCCCGCAACTCGAGCGCCCCCGCGAACCAGGTCTTGAAGGTCATCGCGCCCACGCAGATCGTCGCGGCCGGTACGAAGGTCGACCTGGTCGTGTCCAACGCACACGTCAAGGTGCCCGACGTGACCGGCGAAGACCCGGCGACGGCGAGCCAGGAGCTGATCCAGGCCGGGTTCAATCCGGTGATCCGGACCGCGGCCGTCTACACCCGGCGCAACGACGGGTTGATCGTGAGCCAGACGCCGACCGGCGCAACGTACGTATCGTCCGGCTCCACGGTGTACATCTACGTGGACAAGCAGCAACCGAAGAAGTCCCCGAAGCCGACGTCGACCCCGACCGGCAACAGCCCGCCGCCAACGCCCACCGACACCCCGACCTCGACGCACTGAGGCGTTCGCCGACCTCGAACGTTTCAGTGGCTGACGGCGACCCGCTGCTTCTCGATCTTCGCTGCCAGCTCGGGCACAAGCGCCGCTGCTGCCCCGTAGCCGCAGACCGCGAGCCAGTTGGCCAGCATGTGGTGACCACCCTGGGTGAGCACCGACTCGGGGTGGAACTGCACGCCCTCCACCGGGAAGTCCCGGTGGCGCAGGCCCATGATCACGTTGCCGGTCCGTGCCGTCACCTCGAGCTCGGCCGGGAGATCCGCGTTCACGGCGGCGAGCGAGTGGTAGCGCGTGGCGATGAATGGACTCGGCAGGCCGGCGAGCACACCGACACCCGAGTGCTCGACCTCGCTCGTCTTGCCGTGCAGCAGCTCGGGCGCGCGATCGACGGTGCCGCCGTACGCCACGGCGATCGCCTGGTGTCCGAGACAGACACCGAAGATCGGCGTCGACTCGCCCACGGCGTTGATCAGATCGATGCAGACGCCGGCATCCTCCGGCTTTCCGGGGCCCGGTGAGAGCAGGATCCCGTCCGCCTCGGCGACCACGGCGTCGGCGACCGCCACCTCGTCGTTGCGTCGTACCTCGACCTCGACCCCAAGTTGGGCGAGGTACTGCACCAGGTTGAACACGAAGCTGTCGTAGTTGTCGACAACCAGGATCTTGGTCACAGCTCCGAGTCCTTCTTGGCCAGCTCCTCTGCGAGCAGCTGACGACGCAGCGCCTTGCCCACGACGGTTCGTGGCAGCTCCGATCGGAACTCGACGAACTTCGGGACCTTGTACGCCGTCAACCGCGCCGCGCAGTGCGCGGTCACGTCATCTTCCGTGACGTCACCGGCCGGCGCCACCACATAAGCCTTGACCGTCTCGCCGCGATAGCGATCCGGCAACCCGATCACGCAGCAGTCCGTCACACCGGGCAGGGTGCGAATGACCTCTTCGACCTCGGTCGGGTAGATGTTGAACCCACCGGCGATGATCAGGTCCTTCTTGCGCTCGACGATCGTGAACCAGCCGTCCGGGTCCATGACCGCGATGTCGCCGGTGAGCAGCCAGCCGTCCGGGGTCAGCACCTCGCTGTCGGTGGCCGCGCCGTCGCCCCAGTAACCCTTGAAGACCTGCGGACCCTTGATCGCGAGCTCGCCGCTCTGGCCGACCGCCACGACCGTCGCGGGGTTCTCGGGGTCCACGATGCGGGCCAGCGTGCCGGTCAAAGGCACGCCGACCGAGCCGGGCTTGCGCGGCCCCGCAAGTGGCGCGCACATGGTCGCGGGCGACGTCTCGGTCATGCCGTAGCCCTCGACCAGGCGACCACCGGTGACCCGTTCGAAACGTTCCTGCGTCTCCTGCGGCAGTTTCATCGCACCGGAGATGCACGCGTGGATCGACTTGAGGTCATGGCGCTTGACCTTCGGTGAGTCCAGGACCGCCTGGTAGATGGGTGGTACGCCGGGGAACAGCGTCGGCCGCTCCTCGTCGATCACCTCGAACACGGCATCGAGGTCGAACCGCGACACGAGGACGAGCCGCCCCGCCAGCAAGACGGTCGTCAACATGCACAGCGTCAGGCCGTACACGTGGAATAGCGGCAACACGGCCAGCGTGACCTCGCGGCCCGGCATCGCGTTCGGCAGCCACAGCCGCACCTGGTAGCTGTTCGCGACCAGGTTCGAGTGGGTCAGCATCGCTGCCTTCGGCTGCCCGGTCGTCCCGCCGGTGTACTGGAGGACGGCGACATCGGTCGCGGGGTCGACCGCGGCCTGGCGCGCGACCGGACCGGTTCGGACGAGCGTCCGGAACCGGACGACCGATGGGTCATCCGGAACCGTCGCGACCATCCGCGCGCGCTGCGCCCGAGCCTTCGGCAGCGGCACGCTGAGGCGCCCCCTGGCGATCGGTGACAGCGCGTCCGCCAACGACGTCACCACCACCGTGCGGACCGCGGTGTCGGTACGGAGACCCAGGATCGTCTCGGCGACGCGGTCCAGGCAGATCACCAGCGTCGCGCCCGAGTCCGCCAGCTGGGTACGCAGCTCGTCAGCGGTCGACACCGAGTTGCATGGGACCACGACCGCACCGAGCCGCAGGATTGCGAAGAACGAGATCACGTACTGCGGGCAGTTGGGCAGGATGACGGCCACCCGGTCGCCGGGCTTCACCCCGTTGGTGGCCAGCCCACCTGCAAGCCGGTCGACCGAGTCACGGAGCTGGCGGTAGGTGATCCGCTGGCCGACCGAGGACATCGCGAACGTCGACAGTGCCACGGTGCCGGGGAAGCCGTCCGCCGCGTCGTCGAGCAGCCGGGTCAGCGGCACCTGCGGGAACTCGTGGTCGGCCGGGACGTCCGACGGATAAGCCGACAGCCAGGGTCGTTCGTCGTACCCCGGAGTCACCGGACGATCATGTCATGTCGGGACGGCAGGCTTGTCGGTCTGCTGGACCTGCGGCGACGGCGACTGCGGGGTGTTGACGGTCACGTGGTTGAACGGCAGCCGCGGGCTGGCCCATGGGAAGACCACGAGGAACAGCACAGCGACGACGGCGACGAGCAGTACGGCGCAGCCGGTGAGCTTGCCGGGGATCCCGCCGGGAAGTCGGCGCCACAGCCAGACGTACATCAGGAGCCCGCCAGTCGATAGCCGGCAAGCGCCGGTGGGAGGCCCGCCCGTTTCGGCTGCTGCTGGGTAAGGAGGGCGTGCACCACGATCCGCTGCGCCGCGGAGTATCGCGGGTTGCACGAGGTGAAGGTGAGGACCTTTTGGGTCGGCGGGAGTGCGGCGTTGGGTTGGTCCGGCACGGGATAGGCCACCTGGATGTCGGTCGGCGCGACGATCTCCTGAGCTTTGGCGTGAGTGCCTGGGATGTCCTCGACGGTGTAGGTGAACCAGGTTTTCGCCGTCTCGAGGACGATCGGGTCTCCGGACTTGAGCTGGTTGAGGTTGTAGAAGGGATGTTCGTACGTCGTGCGATGGCCGGCGACGGCGAAGTTGCCCTTGTGGCCTGGCATCGCCGTACCCGGGTAGTGGCCGGGGCCTTTGATCAGGTCGGCGGTCGCAGTGCCCTGCACGATGACGAAGACGTACTTGGCGCCGAATCTCGGGATGCGCAAGATGGCGATACCGGAGCCGAGCGGCGGGTCCTTGAGCAGCTGTCCCCGGTTCCACTGCTGGTGGATCTGAGTGAACAGGTGGTGCTGGTCGCGCTTGGTCGTGAGGCCGGTCCACCAGAGCTCGTACGCGACGAACAGCAGGACGATCACGCCAGCTGTGATCATGGTCTGGCCAACGCCCCGGATCACGGTCCGCCAATGCCCCTGACCCCTGGTCGAACGGGCCTCGTGGCTGGTCGGCGGCGCCGCGATGTCCACGGTGTCTACGCTAGTGCCGAAGCCGTCGACGAGAGGGAGGGTTCGTGCCCAGGTCAAAAGTGCGCACGAAGGCCGCCTACACGCCGCCGCCGACGCGGTCGGCCAAGAAGCGCGTGAGCCCGCCGTGGGTGGCGCCCCTCATGCTCGGCTGCTTCCTGATCGGCATCGTGTGGCTGGTGCTGTTCTACGTGACCGGCGGCAGTCTGCCGCTGAAGTCGCTCACCAACTGGAATCTGCTGATCGGCTTCGGATTCATCATCGCGGGGTTTGGGATCTCGACGCAGTGGAGATAACGACCTGCAGAACACGGGGCTGGGCCGCAGCATGCGCAAAACAGTCGTGTAGTCACACCCATGTCATTCACCCACAGGTGTTATCCCCAGTGTGGATTGTCGGCTGAGCGATGCCGCTGTACCTCTTTCGGTGCACCTCCTGCGGAACTGAAGCGGAGGAGCTCCTGCCGCTCGGCGAGACCGCCGACCGTGCGTGCGCCGAATGCGGCGAACCCGCCAAGCACCGCTTCGCCCGAATTGCTGTGAAGTACAACGGTTGGGGATTCACCTCGACCGACAAACTCGTGTCCGACACCCGCGGCAAGGATTTCAAGGCCCTCCGCGAGACCGCCGAAAAGATCAGCGATGAATAGAGCATCTGCACGCCGCGCCAACCTCCTCACCGCACCTCGGGTCGAAGGCACCGTCACCCTCGACGACGGCCGCCGGCTCGGCTTCGCCGAGTTCGGCGCCGCCACCGGCCGGGCGGTGTTCTGGTTCCACGGGACGCCCGGCGCGCGGCGGCAGATCCCGGAGCCGGCCCGGATCGCCGGGGTCGAGAACGACATCCGGATCATCGGCGTCGACCGGCCGGGCGTGGGTTCATCGACGCCGCACCAGTACGACCGGGTGGTGGACTTCGCCTCTGATGTCCGAGAGATCGCGGACCGGCTCGGGATCGGCGACTTCGGCGTCATCGGTCTGTCCGGCGGCGGTCCCTACGCGCTGGCCTGCGCCCACGAGATGCCCGAGCGCGTCCGGGCGGCGATGATCCTCGGCGGCGTTGCGCCGTCAGTGGGCCCGGAAGCCGCGGAGGGGAGCATCGTCGCGCTCGCGCAGCGGTTCCAGACTCCGCTGCGGCTGTTGCGGGAGCCGATCGCCTTCGGCGTCAGCACCCTGATCTGGTCGATCCGGCCGATCGCCACCCCGGGTCTGCACCTCTACGCGCGGATCTCACCCGAGGGCGATCGCCGGCTCCTGCTCCGTCCGGAGTTCGGCGCGATGTTCCTCGACGACCTGCTCAACGGGAGCCTGCCAGGGCTGCGGGCACCGGTGTACGACGCGGTGCTGTTCGGCCGTGAGTGGGGCTTCAACGTCAGCGACATCAAGGTGCCGGTCGAGTGGTGGCACGGCGACGCCGACCACATCATCCCGTTCCGCCACGGCGAGCACATGGTGTCGCTGCTGCCCGACGTACGCATGCACGTGCAGCCCGGCGAAAGCCACCTCGGTGGCCTCGGCGAAGCCGAGTCGGTCCTCGAGAGCCTGCTCGCCGCCTGGGACCGCCGCGACACCAACTGACCACCGCCGCCCGAGAGCCCGCGATTCCTCGCGTTTAGCCGTCGTACTCGTCCAACCGTCTCGAATCGTTGGTTTGACACGTCTCGAATCAACGATTCGAGACGGTTGGACGAAATCTGGGGGCTAGGACCAGCGGACGGCGAGCTTCTGCCACTCGGCGGCGGCCGCGGCGCTGCCCTCGACCGCCACGTCAGCGGGGCGGTTCCACATCCACCGATAGACCTCTGACGGGCTGCCACTCACGGTGACGTCCGCTGCACCGCCGGGATCGTTGGCTTCCGCCGCAAGACCCTCAGGTCCCAGCGTCACCAGCCACGACGGGGCACCGGCCGGCGCAAGACGAACGGTCGCTGGCTCGAAAACCTTCTTGCGGGCGCCGAACCCGACGAGCAGCTCCGCCATCCCATCGAGCGCGAGGTCGTCCTCGTACGGCGCCACCCCACCCATCGCGGCTTCGGCGTCGGCGCGGTGGATGGCGGTCTCGAGCGCCTGCCGCCTCGCCCAGAAGGCGAGCGGCGACGGGGCCGGCAGGAAGGCGAAGCATTCAACGTCGTCCGGCGCCGCCCGCAACGTCTCGACCAGCGAGCTGAAACCGTCGAGGTACCACTCGACGAGCCCGCTGTCATCGTCCGGCGCCTCCGCCGTCACGCCGTCCGGCCTGGCAAGACCCTCGCGGACGATCCGGCCCGCCCACCGATGCACGACCCCCACATGGGACAGCAAGTCCCGAACCGTCCACCCCTCACAGCCCGGAATCGCAGCATCAAACTCCGCGACCCGACCCACCTCACCCAGCCGCGTGCCCTCAACCTCCAGACACGCCAGATGGCGAACGACATCCACAGCGCTAAGCAAACCAGAGCACCCGGACTGTTCACGGAGGGGCGTTGGGGAACTCCCCGCAGGGAGCGAAGCGAACCGAGGAGAGTTTCCCTCAGCCCCGAGTGGACAGTCCGGGTGCTCTGAGAGTGAGTTAGAGCAGTTCGAGGATGGTGGCGTTCGCCATCCCCCCGCCCTCGCACATCGACTGCAGCCCGTACTTGATGCCGTTGTCGACCATGTGGTGCACGAGGCGCGTCATCAGGATGGCGCCGGAGCCGCCGAGCGGGTGGCCGATCGCGATCGCGCCGCCGAGGGGGTTCAGCGCCTTCTCATCAGCACCTGTCTCCTTCAGCCACGCGAGCGGCACCGGAGCGAACGCCTCGTTGATCTCGAAGGCGCCGATGTCGCCGATCGACAGACCGGAGCGCTTCAGCACCTTGGCGGTCGCGGGGATCGGCGCGGTGAGCATGATGACCGGGTCGTCGCCTGCGAGGGCGAACGAATGCAGCCGGACCAGTGGCTTGAGGCCGAGCTCGGCGGCCTTCTCGCTCGTCGTGATGAGCAAGGCACCCGAGCCGTCGGAGATCTGCGAGGAGTTCGCGGCGGTGATGACGCCGTCTTCCTTGAAGGCGGTCTTGAGCTCGCCGAGCTTCTCGACCGTGCCGCCTCGTCGGACGCCTTCATCAGCCTCGAGGCCCGTGCCGGGGACGACGGCGTACTGCTTCGCGAATGCGCCGGAGTCGATGGCGGCGGCTGCCTTCTCGTGCGAACCGATCGAGAACTCGTCGACCTGCTGGCGCGACAGGCCCCAGCGCTCGGCGATCATCTCGGCGCCCAGACCCTGGTTGATCTGCTGGCCCTCGTAGCGCGCGAAGAACTTCGGGCCCATCGGGAAGCCGACATCGGCACCCACGGAGGAGCCCATCGGCACGCGGGTCATGGACTCGACGCCACCGGCGACCGCGACGTCGTACTGGCCGGAGAGGACACCTGCCGCGGCGAAGTGGACCGCCTGCTGGCTGGATCCGCACTGGCGGTCGACGGTGGTGCCGGGCACCGACTCGTCCCAACCGGCGGCGAGAACGGCATTGCGGCCGACGTTCATCGTCTGCTCACCGACCTGGCTGACGACGCCCCACACGACGTCGTCGACGACGGTCGGGTCGATGCCGGTGCGCTCGGCGAGCGAGTTGAGGATGTGGGCCGACAGGTCCACGGGGTGAATGTCCTTGTAAGCGCCGTTCCGCTTGCCGACCGGCGTGCGTACCGCCTCGACGATGACCGCATCGCGCATGTGCGTGCCTCCTGGCCTGGAATCCCGAGAGTCCGGGCGAGTCCCGGCTCCGCGGATTGAGTGTATCGGGATAACCGAACCGAGTTCGGAAGTGTTCCGGCCGGCTGCAGGGACCGCCCTGTGATCTTGGTTACGCGACGCGGGTCACTGGGCCGTGCAGTACGTCGGTATGCCGTTGTGCGTGTGAAGAACGTGGCACCGGCTGGTCACGTGATGGGCGCCGAGCACGCCAACCGCGACGAGGACAATCGCGACCAGGCCGACGCCCGCCGCCTGGATTCGGTCTCGGGAGGGCCCGCGCGGCGCGTACGCGAACACCAGCGCGATCACCGAACCCGTCGCAAGCCCGCCGATGTGGCCCCGCCAGTCGATGTTGGACACCGCGAAGGTGAAGACCAGGTTCGCCGCGATGGTGACGGCGATTCCGCCGGTCTGCAGCTTGAGGTGTCGAGCCACGATGTAGAGCGCACCGAAGAGACCAAAAATTGCGCCCGACGCACCGGCCGCCTGCTCGCCGAGGGGGCCTGTTGCGAGCGACAGCAGGCCGCCACCGACGCCGGCGAGGACGTAGAGGACGACGAAGCGCAGCCGACCCAGGACTCGTTCGAGCTGGGGTCCGACAAGCAGCAGCGCGTACATGTTGAAGAAGATGTGCGGCAGGCCATAGTGCAGGAAGGCGGACGTGAACAACCGGTACCACTGGCCGTGGGCGACCGCGACCGGGCTCATCGCGAAGCGGGCGTAGATCGTCGACGTGCCGGCGTGTCCAGAGAACACGCTGGCGCCGCTGCTCACGGTGATGATGAACACCACCACGTTGATCGCGATGAGTGCTTGCGTCACGCCAACGGCCGACCCTGCGTAGACCCGTCCGCCGTACACCGTTCGCGCCTGGCGGACTGACTTGCTGCCCTCGCGCACGCATTCGGGGCACTGGAATCCGACCGCCGCCGCGTTCATGCACCGCGGGCAGATCGGCCGCTCGCATCGCGTGCAGCGAACCCCGGTCGCCTCGGACGGGTGCCGGTAGCAGAACTGTTCGACGTCCGCGGGCGGCTCGTCGATTGGCGAGCTCACGTCAGCCGGCGACCCGATCAATCGCGATCTTGTTGATGACCACGTCCGTGACCGGCCGGTCCATCTGCCCGGTCTGGACCGCGGCGATCTTGTCGACAACGGCTCGGCTGTCCCCGTCGGCGACCTCGCCGAAGATCGTGTGCTTGCCGGTCAGCCAGCTGGTCGGCTCGACCGTGATGAAGAACTGGGAGCCGTTCGTGCCTGGACCGGCATTCGCCATCGCGAGCAGGTACGGCTTGGTGAACGCCAGCTCCGGATGGATCTCGTCGTTGAACCGGTATCCCGGCCCACCGGTTCCGGTGCCGAGGGGGTCACCACCCTGGATCATGAAGCCGCTGATCACGCGGTGGAAGACCGTCCCGTCGTACAACGGCGCCGTCACTCGCGAGCCGGTCCGCGGGTCGGTCCACTCGCGGGTGCCCTCGGAGAGCTCGACGAAGTTCGCAACCGTCTTCGGGGCGTGATTCGGGAACAGCTGTACCCGGATGTCGCCCTCGCTCGTGGACAGGGTGGCGTAGAGATCCTCGGCCACGGTGCTCCTTCGATGACTGCCCCGCAGAACAGGGACCGCCGATGTGGCGGCGTCAGCCATCGTTGCACGGCACTGCTGAGGTCGACGCCGATCCCCCTCGGCGCACTCGCGAGCACCTTGGCGATCATGAGTACCGGCGGCCGGGTTCACTCGGTCGGCTTAGACCTTTTCGACTAGCCCCGGCGTTCCAAGGCGAAGAATCCGCCCATCTCGGTGCGGCGTGGAATGTCCCGCTATGTCTGGTCAACGCAGGTCATCTTGCCGGACCTCTAGTCAGAAATGACCAGATACAACCACCCAGTCATGCCATGGACGGGCTGGCGCCTGGTCAACAATGCTCAGGCCGCAGCGCCAAGAACGTCACGGTCGCGGAGTTTCCGGCGTCACAAGCGCCACGCGAGGGCGACCTCGTGGCCGTGGCCATTCGCCCACCGTCGTCGTGCCGTTGCCCCCGGGATGACGACGGTGCGGCGGGCGCTAGCGCAGGATTCGGACCGGCGTGCCGAGGGGGAGGCGGTGTGCGAGGTAGGAGATTGCTGCGTTGCGCATCCGGATGCAGCCGTGGCTTTCCGAGCGGCCCACGCTCGCGGGGTCGTTGGTGCCGTGGATCCCGATGACGCCGTTGCCGCCGGCGAAGCTGTGCAGCACCGCCGAGAACCCTGACAGTCCGAAGGCGTAAGGGCCGTAGAAGCCGTGCGGATCCGGCGGGCGGAGCAGCTCCTTCAGGTAGTACACGCCGCCGGGGGTCGGAGTGTCGGCCGTGCCGACGCCGATCGGGAATGACCGCACCCGCCGGTCGAACTTGAACAGGTCCAGCCGGTGGGCGCGGCGATGGACGTCGATCCGGTACGGGTCACCGCGCACCCGACCTGCGCCGGCCATGATCCAGCCGGTGCTGCCGTCAGGGCGGATCGGCAGATACACCTCGAGCCAGTCACCCACCCGTCGCTTGAGCAGGAACGTCAGCGGTACGCCGAGGCGCGTCGGGTTCGCGAGCCGTCGCGTCACCCTGCCGTGCGGCGATGCGTAGATCGCGACGTCGGCGACCCGGGCAGTGACGGCGTACGACGGGAACCGAGTCGTCGCAGCCGGCGTCGAAGAGGGGGATGCGGTGGGTGGCGCCTGCGTAGACGTGGCCGACTGCCCGCTGCAGCCGCACACGAGCGCCAAGACGACCGTAGCGAAGAGGCGGCGCATTCGCGGATAATGCCCGAACTCGGGCAGGACCGGGCACGGAGGGGATCAATGAAGGCACCGAAGCTGATCGCAATCGCGGCGCTCACCGCCGCCTGGGTCACCGTCCCGGTGACCTCGATGTCGGCAGCGGGGGCGACCGCATACACCGTGACGGTCGATCCGGGCTCGGCACTCCCGGGCGATTCGGTCGACGTCTCCGGCACCAACACCACCAACGACTCCTCCTGCTACGGCGCGCCGTACACCGTCTCGATCGGCTACACCGCCGTCGGCGGCACGGGGGCTTCGCAGCAGGTCGCGGACGGCACGACCGATGCGGCTGACGGCTCGGTGAGCACGACGATCACCGTGCCGGCCGACGCCGCGAGCAGCGACGCGAGCGGCGAGAGCGCGACGGTCACACTCTCGGTCGACTGCGGCCAGCAGACCGCGGGCCGGCACTCGCACGTCGCCGGAACCAACAACGCGAGCACGTCGTTGACGGTCGCTGCGGCGAGCGGCGCGATCAAGGCCTCGCCCACGTTCGCCTTCCGCGGCACCCACGTGAACGTGAACCTCACCAACTGCCTCGGCGGTCCGGTGTCCGCGTCGTTCCTCTCCTACGGGAATGAGCTGACGACGATCAGTGACCTCTCCTACGACTCGGCCGCCGCGACGGCCACCGGATCCTTCGACGTGGCGAGTGACACGACGTACGGACCGGGGGCAGTCCGTGGCTTGTGCTGGCAGACCAGCTACGGCGACCGCCGGCTGTTCGTCGGCAACGAGGAGGAGGAGACGCCTCGCTCGGTGCCGGGCGGTACCCATGGGTCTGCCGGCAACGGGGCTGGCCACCCGGTGCCCGTAGCTAGGGCAGCGCACGCCGTGAAGTCACAACCGACCTTTACGGGCTGAGGTTCAGCAAGCGGTCAGCGGGGAACGCTCGCCAGGAGAGCAATCCGACCTGGAGGTCACCCGTGAGCACCACACCGGACCTGGATGTCGCCAAGGAACGACTGGTCGACTCGCTGAGCACCGCTCGCGAGGCCACTCGTACGGCGGTCAAGAACGACATCGCGCCAGCGGTTGGCGCTGCGGTGACCGCGGCGCGCGAGGCCTCAGCGCCGCTGCGGGCCGAAGCCGCGTCGCGCGCCATTGACGCTGCATCGGCGCTTCGTGGCAGCGACATCGGTAAGGCAGCGGCACGCCACGGCAGCGAGTTGAGCAAGAAGGCGGCCAAGCACAGCAACGAGCTCAGCAAGAAAGCCGCAAAGCACAGCACCGAGTTGAGCAAGAAGGCGCAGAAGCACGCTGCCCGGCTCGCTCGTCGGCAGCAGAAGCCAAGCCGCGGCAAGCGGTTGGGCATCGTCGCGTTGGCGGTGGGTGCTGGTGGAGCGGCGTTCGCGGTCATCAAGCGGCGCACGGCGTCGACCCCGCAGCCTGCGGCGTACCCGGCGCCCCCGAGCGCCGCGTCCTCGGCGTCCCCCACTGAGGCCGGAGCGCCTCCCACTGGAGCCGCGACGCCTCCGACCGACGTTCCGGTGTCAGCGCCGCCGACTACGTCTCGTACTTCTCGTACAAAGTCGAGCTAGCCGGATCGCGGTCGGCGCGGTCAGGGCGGATCCGGCGGGCCACCACGCGCCCGAGCACATACAGCTCGCCCACTGTCGTCACCATCCCGATGATGAGCAACACCTTCCACGTCGCCTTGCCTGCTGACAGGTCGGACGCGTGGTCCGGGTTGGCCGGGTCGTACGACACTTTGACCGTGGAGTTGAGCGTCGGACGGTGCGACGTACTCGGCCCTTGGAAGAAGTGAACCCCGCCACTCGCGTCGTTGAACGAGATCTGCGGGTCGTAGGTCGTGCCGCCGTGCAGGTGATGACTCGATGAGTAGTCGACGATCGTGCCAGTGGTCGTGACGCCGTTCTTGACGGGTTCGACCTGGGCCTTGAGCTGGAAGCTGCCGACGATCATGAGCGGGGGGAGCGCCGCCAGCAGCGCGATCCCTAGCCACACGAACGCGGTCACCAGGCGCTCGCTCATCTGGCAAGGGTGCCAGGTCCGTCGCCGCGGAGCGGGGACAAGTTCGGATTCGTCTGAGTTGATCTTGACGAAGTCCTAACGTTCGACCTTGTGAGACGTGGCGTGGTGGTGGCGGCGGTCCTCGCTGCCCTGATGGCGGCGCTGGGGACGACGGATGCGTCGGCATCCGGCGACGCCCACACCCGCCACGAGCACGGGTACCCGCTGCCCGACCGGCACGCGACGCCGGGCAAGGTCGCTCACCACGCGCCGCCCCGCAAGTTCTGCCGGTCGGGCTACTCGTCGCGCCACCGCAGCGTGAGCGACTCGATGCGCCGGCGGGTGTTCGAGGAGTACGGAATCGCGTACTCGAAGCATGGGCACTTCGAGATCGACCACCTCATCCCGCTGGAGCTCGGCGGCGCCAACGGGATCAAGAACCTGTGGCCCGAGCGCGGCCGGATCCCGAACGCCAAGGACGGCCTCGAGAACGAGCTTCACAACCGGGTCTGCCAAGGGCAGCTGTCTGCACGTCATGCCCGCCGCGCGATCGCGCGCGACTGGGTCAAGGCCATGAAGCACTACGGCACGACGAGCTATGTGTACGTCACCTCGGGGCATCACCACGGCGGCGGTGGATCGGGCGGCGGTGGCGCGGGTCACGGGTCGTACCCCCGGAGCTGGTTCACCAACTGCACGGCCGTCAACCGGCATTGGCCCCACGGCATCGGCAAGAAGCACGCGCATGACCACACCACCGGAACCCCGGTCACGACCTTCAAGCACAGCAGTCACCTGTACCGACACGCCATGTCGATCAACTCGGGCCTGGACGGCGACAAGGACGGCATCGCCTGCGAGCGGGCCTGACCCGGAGAGGACTCCGCGAGCCGCGCAAAATGGGTCTCGGGCGGCGGGATCTTGGCCCGCTTCGCGCGGCTCGGCGCGAAGCGATCAAGTGGAGACGAGGGGAATCGAACCCCTAACCCCCGCCTTGCAAAGGCGGTGCTCTGCCAATTGAGCTACGTCCCCTAGCGGGGCCTGGTCCTGCTTGGTTGTGGGCCTGGATGGACTTGAACCATCGACCTCTTCCTTATCAGGGAAGCGCTCTAACCGAGCTGAGCTACAGGCCCTCAGGTGCCCGCCGACGTACCGGCGTGCGGCCAGCGAGCCTACCGCAGCGGCTCGCGTGACGAGGTCTCAGTTTCGCTCGGCGAGGGTGACCTCGACCCCGCCGACGATGTCCGTGCAGACGTTGTAGATGAAGGCCGTGAGGGTCGCGAAGGCGGTGAACAGTACGACGTTGACGAGGCCAAGCACGAGGGTCACGAGCATCACTCGGCTGAAGCCGAGCCACGCCCCGATGCCGCCGCCCCCGCCGGAGGAGCTGGAGTCCCCGACGTCGCTGAGGAAGGACCGGACCGACGAGATGACCCCCATCGCGTCGACCACGCCGTACAGAACGATGACCGACACCAGCAGCACGACCATGCCCGCCAGGCCGTAGACGAACGAGAACTTCAGCGTCGTCCACGGATCGATCCGCTTGACCGTCAGCCTCGCGCGCCGGCCCTTCTTGCGGCTGACCGGCGCCGTGCCGACGGTGACCGGCCGCTTCTTGTCCTCGGGTACGACGGTCGCGGCGGCGCCGGGCGGGGGAAGGACGGGCTTGGGCCGGGACGTCTCAGGCTCGACGGTCGATCCCCGAGTGCTCGGCGCAATCGAATCGCCGAACCTGGGAGCGCCGCCGAGCATGTCGCCCGAGCCGGTCGTCACGTCTCGTCGCCGTCCTCTTCCTCGTCGGCCTCCGCGTTCCGCGCGACCGCTACTACAGTCTGCTCGCCCGGGAGGTTGATTAGACGCACCCCCATGGTTTGCCGGCCGGCGCGTCGTACTTCCTTGACTCTCGTCCGGATCACGCCGCCACCTGAGGTGATGGCGAAGATCTCCTCGTCGACCCGCACCGTCAAGGCTCCCACAAGGCCGCCGCGCTTGGCGACGATCTTGGCCGTGACCACGCCCTTGCCGCCGCGCCCCTGCACGGGGTACTCCCCTACCTTGGTGCGCTTGGCGTAGCCGCCGTCGGTCGCGATCAGGATGTCGACCTCGTCGTCCTTGACGACCTCCATGGACAGCAGCTCGTCACCCTCACCGAAGCGCATGCCGATCACCCCGCTGGTCGCGCGGCCCATCGGGCGGAGCATGTCGTCGTCGGCGTGGAACCGGATCGACTGCGCCTTGCGGGAGATCAGAAGCAGGTCGTCGTCGGGCGCCACCAGCCGGGCCGCGATGAGCTCATCGTCCTCGCGGAGGTTGATCGCGATGACGCCGCCCTGCCGGTTCGAGTCAAAGTCGGAGAGCTTCGTCTTTTTGACCAGGCCGCGCTTCGTGGCCAGCACCAGGTACGGCGCGACGCTGTAGTCCTTGATGTCCATGACCGAGGCGATCTTCTCGTCGGGCTGGAACGCCAGGAGGTTCGCGACATGCTGCCCGCGGGCAGCGCGGTTCGTCTCCGGCAGCTCGTGGGCCTTCGCGCGGTAGACCCGGCCCTTGTTCGTGAAGAACAGGATCCAGTTGTGGGTCGAGGTCACGAAGAATTGCTCGACGATGTCGTCGAGCTTGAGCTGGGCACCCATGACGCCCTTGCCGCCCCGCTTCTGCGCCCGGTAGAGGTCGCTCTTCGTGCGCTTCGCGTAACCGCCGCGCGTGATCGTCACGACGACGTCTTCCTGCGCGATCAGGTCCTCGAGGCTCATGTCGCCCTCGAAGGCGACGATCCGCGAACGACGTTCGTTGCCGAACTTCTCGACGATTTCGCCGAGCTCCTCGCCGATGATCGTCCGCTGCCGGCCAGGCTTGGCGAGGATGTCCTCGTAGTCGGTGATCTCGGCCATGAGCTCGTCGTACTCGTCCTGCAGCTTCTGGCGCTCCAGGGCAGCGAGCCGGCGCAGCTGCATGTCGAGGATCGCGGTCGCCTGGACCTCGTCGATCTCGAGGAGCTCGATCAGGCCGGCTCGGGCCGCCTCGGCCGACTCGCTGCTGCGAATCAGCGCGATGACCTCGTCGATGCGATCCTGCGCCTTGAGCAGCGCGAGCAGGATGTGGGCGCGTTCCTGGGCCTTCCGCAGCCGGAACCGGGTCCGGCGAACGATGATCTCGATCTGGTGCTCGACGTAGTACGAGATCATCTGGCCGATGTTCAGGGTGCGCGGCACCCCGTCGACCAGCGACAACATGTTGACGCCGAAGGAGTCCTGCAGCTGGGTGTGCTTGTAGAGGTTGTTGAGCACGACCTTGGCGATGGCGTCGCGCTTGAGCACGATGACGAGTCGCTGACCGGTACGACGGCTGGTGTCGTCCTTGATGTCGGCGATGCCCTGGATCTTGCCGTCGCGGACCAGGTCGGCGATCTTCTCGGCGAGCGCGTCCGGGTTGACCTGGTACGGCAGCTCGGTGATGACCAGCTGCTGGCGGCCGCGGGAGTCCTCCTCGACCTCGATCACTGCACGCATCCGCACCGAGCCACGGCCGGTGCGTAGCGCCTGGTCGATGCCGTCTCGGCCGACGATCAGTGCGCCGGTCGGGAAGTCAGGACCCTGGATGCGCTGGACACACTCCTCGAGGAGCTCCTCCTCGGTCGCGTCCGGGTGCTCAAGCGCCCACTGCACGGCCGAGCCGACCTCGACCAGGTTGTGCGGCGGGATGTTGGTGGCCATGCCGACCGCGATGCCGGCCGCGCCGTTGACCAGCAGGTTCGGGAACCGGCTCGGGAGAACCAGCGGCTCCTGCGACCGGCCGTCGTAGTTCGGCGTGAAGTCGACCGTCTCCTGGTCGATGTCACGCAGCATCTCGATCGCAACGTTCGTCAGCCGGCACTCTGTGTTGTGGTTGATGAAGCCACCCGCGACGAACGCGTGGTCATCTGAGTCGACGCGCAGCGAGTAGACCGGCTGGACGCCAGCGGGCTGAACCGCCGTGACCTTCACGTATCCGTAGATGGTGGGGTCAACCGCGCTCGAAAGATCGCGTCCCGCATTCACCGCACCGCGGGAGGGCGATACGGCCTTCACCGGAGCCCCACCTGTCACAACCGGGACCACGTCTCCGGCACGAAGTTCTTCGAGGAGCACCCACTGCAGCTTGATGCTCGTGGCGTCGCCGACGAGGGTAAGGACGGGGTGGTTGCCAGTGCCTGTCAGTGTCCGCCCATCGGAGGTTGACATCTCGTAGGTGGGATGGCACCCAGAGTGAAACATCGTCGTGGCACGGACCCACTCACCGTTGACGCCCACAACCTTCAGGTCGATGTCGTTGTCACTGTTCTCGGCGGCGCCAGGCACGATCGCGTCGATGGCGACCGATCCGCCATCGGTTGCAACCAACGTCGAGCCCGCTAGGCAGTAGCGCATAGCTGCCGGCGGGTCGTTGCCTGGCGAGCCGAAGTTGCCCTGACCGTCGACGAGCGGCAATCGCATCGACCACGGCTGCGCGAGGCGGACCAAGGTGTCGTAGATCGCCGAGTCACCATGCGGGTGGTACTGGCCCATCACGTCACCGACGACGCGGCTGCACTTTGAGTAGCCGCGGTCCGGGCGGTAGCCACCGTCGTACATGGCGTAGAGCACGCGACGATGCACCGGCTTGAGGCCGTCGCGAACGTCAGGCAGCGCCCGCGACACGATGACGGACATCGCGTAGTCGAGGAAGCTGCGCTGCATCTCGACCTCGAGCCCGACCGGCTCGACGCGGCCGCCATCCGGCGGCAAGGTCACGTCAGAGGTCACAGCACTCTCCCTGGTGGTCGGTCGTGGGCGAAAGGCGCGAGTTGTCAGCGTGTGGGGTCGCTATAGCGACCTGAGCGCCTGACAAGTCGGGGCGGCGTCGGGGGTCAGATGTCAAGGAACCGGACATCCTTGGCGTTACGGGTGATGAACGAGCGCCGGGCCTCGACGTCCTCGCCCATCAGGACGCTGAACATCTCATCGGCGGTCGCCGCGTCGTCGAGCGTGACCTGGAGCAGGATCCGCGTCTCGGGGTTCATCGTGGTCTCCCACAGCTCCTCGGCGTTCATCTCGCCGAGGCCCTTGTAACGCTGGATGCCGTCCTCCTTCGGCAGCTTCTTGCCGGCGGCTGTGCCGGCCTCGATCACGGCGTCCCGCTCGCGGTCGGAGTACGCGTAGTCCGGCGCGTGCGGCTTGTTCCACTTCAGCTTGAACAGCGGCGGCTGGGCCAGGTAGACGTGGCCGGCCTCGATCAGCGGCTTCATGAAGCGGAACAGGAACGTCAGCAGCAGCGTGCGGATGTGCTGACCGTCGACATCGGCATCGGCCATCAGGACGATCTTGTGATACCTGAGCTTGGCCAGGTCGAAGTCGTCGTGGATGCCGGTGCCAAGCGCAGTGATCAGCGCCTGCACTTCAGTGTTCTGAAGGACACGGTCGATCCGGGCCTTCTCAACGTTGATGATCTTGCCCCGGATCGGCAGGATCGCCTGGTGCAGCGGGTTGCGGCCGCCCTTGGCACTGCCACCCGCGGAGTCGCCTTCCACGACGTACAGCTCGCACTCTTCGGGGTTGGTCGACTGGCAGTCGGCGAGCTTGCCGGGCAGGCCGCTGGACTCGAGCAGCCCCTTGCGGCCCCGGGCCAGGTCACGCGCCTTGCGGGCCGCCATCCGGGCCTGCGCCGCCGACGCCGCCTTCTGCACGATGACCTTGCCTTCGCGCGGGTTGCGCTCGAACCACGAACCGAGCCAGTCGTTGCAGGCCTTCTGGACGAAGGACTTCGCCTCGGTGTTGCCGAGCTTGGTCTTGGTCTGGCCCTCGAACTGCGGCGAGGCGATCTTGACCGAGATGATCGCGGTCAGGCCCTCCCGGACGTCATCGCCGGTGAGGTTGTCGTCCTTCTCCTTGAGGATCTTCTGGTCCCGGGCGAACCGGTTGACGACGGAGGTCAGCGCCGCCCGGAAACCCTCCTCATGTGTGCCGCCCTCGTGCGTGTTGATCGTGTTCGCGAAGGTGTAGACCGACTCGGCGTACGTCGAGTTCCACTGCATCGCGACTTCGAGCGCCATCTTCGACGCACCCGTGACCTCACTGTCGAAGTGGATGACCGACTCGTGGGCCGCCTGCTTCGTGGCGTTGAGGTGCTTGACGAAGTCCTCGAGGCCGGCCTTGTAGCAGTACACGACCTCGGTCGGGACCTCGTCCCGCTCGTCGCGCACAGTGATCGACAGCCCCGCGTTGAGGAACGCCATCTCCTGCAGCCGCCGCGTCAGCGTCTCGAAGGAGTACGTCGTGCTCTCGAAGATCGCGGGATCCGCCCAGAACGTGACGGTCGTCCCGGTCTCGGTCGTCGGCTGGCCCTTCTCGAGCTGCCCCTCCGGCTTGCCGCCGTTGACGTAGACGCGATGCCACGTGAAGCCGTCGCGCTTGATCTCCATCTCCAGGCGGGTGGACAGGGCGTTCACGACGGACGCGCCGACACCGTGCAGTCCGCCTGAGACGGCGTAGGAGTCGCCGTCGAACTTCCCGCCGGCGTGCAGCGTCGTCATGATGACGTCGACGGCCGGCTTCTTCTCGACCGGATGCCGGTCGACCGGCATGCCTCGGCCGTTGTCGGTGACGCGGATCCCGCCGTCGGCGAGCAACACGCAGGTGATGGTGTCCGCGTAGCCCGCAAGTGCCTCGTCGACCGAGTTGTCGACGATCTCGTAGACCAGGTGATGCAGGCCTCGCTCGCCGGTCGAGCCGATGTACATGCCGGGACGTTTGCGAACCGCCTCGAGGCCTTCGAGGACCTTGATGGACTTCGCGTCGTAGGACAAGGAGCGTCTCCTGCTCTGCACAAGGCTCCGTACGACGCAAAATCCGCCCACGTCGATCTGAACCGCTGTTGATGATTTACCTGTTACTCATCCTACCTGTGGATGACGACAGGAAAGGCCATTTGGAGCCCCTGGGGATACGCGTGGCGCGCGAACCCGGGTGAGGATTGGTCCCCCCACGCGGGAGATGGGTCTCGGCGGCGCTGCGGGCCGATCAGCAACCGGCCTGGCTCGCGTCACCCGTAGGTGTCGCGGGGGCCCCTCCCGCTCACCCGCAGCGGTCCATGTCGCCAGTCCGGGGCGGTGGGCCCGCGGACGTGCAGCCGGCGCACGATGTCGGGTCCGACCTCGGCGGCGATCCGCGCCAGGACCTGCCCTGACATTAACCGAAGCTGGGTCGCCCACGCGGTCGACTCGGCGACGCAGGTCAGCTGCCCGGCCTCGAGCTTCTCGGGTCGGCAGTGCGAGGCGATGTCAGGCCCGACGATCTCGGCCCAGCGCGGCAGGATGCCGGCGGCGGTGAGGGTCCGCGTCCACTCGCGCTCCTTGACCAGATCACCGACCGCAGCGCCGAGCGGAGCCGGGTCACGGCCGTCCGGCCCGGCACCACTCCACGGCTGGTCGATCGGATTCGCCGGCCGCGCCCGGCGGCGTACCGGCACCGGTTTCGCTTTGCGCGCCCGGGCGAGCAGCCGACGGGCAGCGTCCGGAGGCTCGACGGGCTCCGGGCGGTCAGCGGACACGCGTCACCTGCCCCGCCGCGATGTCCCACCGGCTCCCGCTCAGCTGGGCCGGCACGTCGCCCGCAACCGCCGCGGTGATCAGCACCTGCTCGGCCGGCGCGACCAGCTCCGCGAGCGACTCCCGCCGAGTGTCGTCGAGCTCGGCGAACACGTCGTCGAGGATGAGCACCGGCTCGCCGCCGTCGCTGCGCAACAGGTCGTACGCCGCGAGCCGCAGCGCGAGCGCGAACGACCACGACTCGCCGTGACTCGCGTAACCCTTCGCTGGCAGCTCGCCGAGGGACAGCACCAGGTCATCCCGGTGCGGCCCGACCAGCGTGATCCCCCGCTCGAGCTCCTTGTCGCGCGCCTGCGCGAGCGCGGCCGCCAACGCCGCCTCCAGCAACTCACGGTCGGTGGTCTCCGTCACGTCCTCGCCGAGCGACGTGCGGTACTCCAGCAGCGCCGGACCGCCACCGCGACTGACCGCCGCGTACGCCTTGTCGACCAGCGGCCGAAGCGCGTCGATCAGCTCGTGGCGACCCGCCAGCACCGCCGCACCGGCCGTCGCGAGGTGTGCGTCCCAGACGTCGAGCGTTCCGAGCGAGGAGCCGGTACGCCGGGCGTGCCCGGAGGTCTTGAGCAGCGCGTTGCGCTGTTTGAGCACCCGGTCGTAGTCGGAGTGCACTGCGGCGTACCGCGGCGAGCGCGCGACCAGCAGCTCGTCGAGGTACTCGCGCCGCTGCGACGGGTCACCCTTGACGATTGCCAGGTCCTCCGGCGCGAACAGCACGGTGCGCAGCGTGCCGAGGACGTCACGCGCGCGAGTGACCGGGGAGCCGTTCAAGCGCGCCCGGTTCGCCTTTCCGGGCGTGATCTCGACCTCGATCAGGGTCTCGCGGTCCTCCCGGACTACCTTCCCCCGCACCACCGCACGGTCCGCGCCCATCCGAACCAGCGGGGCATCGAGTGCCACCCGATGGCTCCCCAGCGTCGCCAGGTAGCCGACGGCCTCGACCAGGTTGGTCTTTCCCTGCCCGTTGGGGCCGACCAACGCGGTGACCCCGGGCTCGAGCTCGATGACGGCCGCGGGATAGGACCGGAAATCGGTGACCGAGAGCGCGCGAACGTACAAATCGCTAACCCGAGGGGTAGGCGTCGGCGTCGGATCCGCCGGCCGGAGGCTCGACGTCGGCGCCAGGGGCGTCAGCACCCTTCGCGGCCTCGACAGCGTGCCCACCGAACTGCTGGCGAAGCGCGGAGACCATCTTCATCGCCGGCGAGTCCTCCTGGCGGGAGGCGAACCGGGCGAACAGTGCGGCGGTGATGACCGGCAACGGCACCGCATGATCGACCGCCGCCTCGACCGTCCAACGGCCCTCACCGGAGTCCTGCGCGAAGCCTTTGAGCTTCGTGAGGTGGTCGTCCTCCTCGAGGGCGCGGACGGCCAGGTCGAGCAGCCAGGACCGTACGACGGTCCCCTTCTGCCAGGACGCGAACGTGGCTCGCACGTCGGTGACCAGCTCCGTCGCTTCGAGGAGCTCCCACCCCTCGGCGTACGCCTGCATGATCCCGTACTCGATGCCGTTGTGGACCATCTTCGCGAAGTGGCCGGCGCCTACCGAACCGGCGTGCACGAACCCTGCCGACCCCTCCGGCTTGAGCGCGTCGAAGATCGGCTGCAGCAAGGCGATGTTCTCCTCGCTGCCGCCGGCCATCAGCCCGTAGCCCTCGGTCAACCCCCACACCCCGCCGGACACGCCACAGTCGACGAAGCCGATGTCCTTCTCCGCGAGGGCGGCGGCATGGATCTGGTCGTCGGTGTACTTCGAGTTGCCGCCGTCGATGACCACGTCACCTGGCTCGAGCAGGTCACCGAGCGCACGAATCGTCTCCGTCGTCGGCTCCCCGGCGGGAACCATGACCCACACAGCCCGCGGCGCCGAGAGCTTCCCGACCAGGTCCTCGAGACTGTCGGCGTCTCGCTTCGAGTCCGCGGACTGGTCGTAGCCGATCACCGTGTGGCCGGCCTTGCGCAGCCGCTCAGCCATGTTGCCGCCCATGCGGCCCAGCCCGATCATGCCGAGTTCCACAACCAGCCTCCTTCGGCGTACCCCGGTGCCCTGTGCCTACCCCGCCGAGACGGGGGTAGCGATTTACGACGACAGGCGTACCGGCATCAGCAGGTAGCGGTGGTCCGTCCCACCGTCTGAACCGGTCTTACCGGTCAGGACGGCTGGCTTGGTCGGGCCGGTGAACGCGAGCGTCGCCTCGTCGGAGTCCAGCGAACCGAGTCCGTCGAGCAGATACGTCGCGTTGAAGGCGATGGTCAGCGCCTCACCTTCGAACTCCGCCGGCAGCGACTCCTGCGCCTCGGCCTCGTCGACGCCACCCGCCTCGAGGCTGACACCGTCGGGGGAGAACGACAGCCGGATCGGCGAAGTGCGTGAGGCGACGAGCGCCACGCGGCGGACCGCGTCGGTGAGTGCGGCGGAGTCGATGGTGGCGGTCGCCGACGACGAGTCAGGCAGCAGTGACCGGTACTTCGGGAACTCACCGTCGAGCAGGCGGCTGGTCGTCGAGCGCTGCGCACCCGACAGTCCGATGAGGCCCTCGCCTGGGCCGCCGGCGGACAGCGACAAGGTGACTTCGGCTCCGGAGGTCAGCGACTTCGCCGCTTCGGCGAGCGTACGAGCCGGGACGAGCGCCGTCGCCTGCATGCCGGGGTCGACCGGCGCCCACTTCAGCGTGCGGACGGCCAAGCGGTACCGGTCGGTCGCAGCGAGCGTGACCTGCTCGCCGTCGATCTCGACGCGGATCCCGGTCAGGACCGGGAGGGCGTCGTCCCGCCCGGCCGCGATGGCCACCGCGGCGACGGCAGCGGCGAACGCGTCACTGCCAACCGTCCCGGCCACCTGCGGCATGGCGGGAAGCGTCGGGTACTCGTCGAGTGGGAGCGTCGGCAGCGTGAACCGCGACGATCCGCAGCTCACCACGACCCGCGCCCCGTCGGTCGACAGGTCGATCGGCTGCGGCGGCAGGCTCCGCACGATCTCGGCGAGCAGCCGACCCGGCACCAGGATCGAGCCGGCTTCGGCGACCGTGGCCTCCAGCTGGGCCTGCGCCGAGACCTCGTAGTCGAAGCCGGACAGCTCGAGAGCGCCGTCCGGCCCTACTTCCAGGCGCAGGCCGGCCAGCACCGGAAGCGCAGCCTTCTGCGGCAGGATTCGTGCCGCCCAGGCGACCGCGTCGGAGAAACTGTCGCGCTCAACCCGAAGTTTCATCGGGCACCACCTCTCGCATGGTCACCAGTCGACGCGAACGGCGCCGCTGGATCCACAGTGTTCGTTGAAGGTCTGACAAATTTGATGGATTCAGTTGTTGTCGTATGTCCCGTGGAAACTGTCGACAACCGGCGAAAGTGCAGGTCAACCGGGGTTTTGTGACCACGACCGGCTGTGGAAGCCGGTGGGGGCAACGGCCGCTGGCGGTGGACGACGCTCATCGATCCCGCAACTGGACGATGTTGGCCCCAAACGTCCACAGAGTTGTCCCCAGCCTGTGCACGGAGCGTGATGACGTCGCGGCGGGGCCGATCGGTGCGGAGGATGAAGCCTGTGGAGGAAGCAGGTGGACGCTTCACCCGCGCGCCTGGCTCTTGATCCGGTTGGTGAGCTCGGAGACCTGCGTGTAAACCGATCGACGCTCGGCCATGAGTGAGCGGATCTTGCGATCGGCGTGCATGACGGTGGTGTGGTCGCGGCCGCCGAATGCCTGCCCGATCTTGGGCAGCGACAGGTCGGTGAGCTCGCGGCACAGGTACATCGCGACCTGACGCGCCTGGACCAGCACTCGGCTGCGCGAGGAGCCACAGAGGTCTTCCATCGTGATCGAGAAGTACGCCGCGGTCTGCGCCATGATGGTCGGCGCCGTGATCTCAGGGCCGGCGGCGTCGGCGATCAGGTCTTTGAGAACGATCTCAGCGAGCGCCAGATCCACCGACTGCCGGTTGAGGCTGGCGAACGCGGTCACCCGGATCAGCGCGCCTTCCAGCTCGCGGATGTTCGACGAGATCTTGCTCGCGATGAACTCCAGCACCTCGGCGGGAGCGTCGAGCCGTTCGGCCGCGGCCTTCTTCTGCAGGATCGCGATCCTCGTCTCCAGCTCAGGGGGCTGGACGTCGGTGATCAGACCCCATTCGAACCGGTTTCGCAGCCGGTCCTCCAGCGTCACCAGCTGCTTCGGGGTTCGGTCGGAGGAGATGACGATCTGCGAGTTCGCGTTGTGCAGCGTGTTGAAGGTGTGGAAGAACTCTTCCTGGGTCTGTTCCTTGTTCTCGAGGAACTGGATGTCGTCGACCAGCAGGACGTCGATGTTGCGGTACCGCTTGCGGAACAGCTCGCCCTTGCCATCACGGATGGAGTTGATGAAGTCGTTCGTGAACTCCTCCGAGCTCACATAGCGCACCCGGCACCCGGGCACTAGCGCGCGGGTGTAATGCCCGATCGCGTGCAGGAGGTGGGTCTTGCCGAGACCTGACTCGCCGTAGATGAACAGCGGGTTGTACGCCTTCGCGGGTGCCTCGGCGACGGCGACGGCGGCAGCGTGGGCGAAGCGGTTGCTCGAGCCGATGACAAAGGTCTCGAACTGATACTTCGGGTTGAGCCGATCGCCGGGTTCCGGGGTACGACGAATCGGCGCGATCGGCGCCGGCTCGATCTCATCAACCGGGTAGGGATCGTCGACCGATGCGTCGTCGGTCTCGCGGACCGTCGTCGCGGACGCGTTGTCGGCATCGGCTTCGGACTCCACGGTCACGGCGACCCGGACGTCACGGGCGAGCTCCCGAGACAAGGCGTCGATCACGAGTGGGCGCAGCCGCGTGTCGAGCACGTCGCGCGCGAAGTCGTTGGGCGTTGCGAGGACGACGGTGTCTTGGACCAGCGCGAGCGGCTTGGTCAGCCGCAGCCAGGCGCGTTGCTGCGCGGAGACCAGATCCTCACCCAGCCCGGCGATTGCTCGCGTCCATACCGAGTCGAGGTCGAGGACCTGTTCTGACACAAATGCTCCCTGTCCTCGAGCGTGCAGCGGCCGTGCAAAACGTGCGGGTGGGTCGGTGTCGTGCCCCTCATCCACACCTCCGTCCACAGACTGTGGATCAAGGCGAAGACAACGGGCTTGCCGTGTCCAACCGACAACGCCGCAACGGCATCGCCCGGGGAAGGAGCGATCAGGGAAGGTCGGCGGTGGAAAAACTAACAGGACTCGCGGCGCTCCTACAACCGGTTCCCCACATTCGGAGTAGTCAGCCCGGCGTGTCGGCTTGACCGAGACAGATTGGAGGCCAGCTGACGCCCGCCGGGTTTGACCATCGCGCGGGCGCGACCGTACCTTGGCAGGCGCACCCGATAGGGGTCGCCTGAGCGTGCCCGCCGCACGCTTTCGATCGTTGCCCGTAGTGGAGTTGTTGTGAGTAAGCGCACGTTCCAGCCGAACAACCGTCGGCGCGCGAAGACGCACGGGTTCCGGCTCCGGATGCGGACGCGGGCAGGACGCGCGATCATCTCCTCGCGTCGCCGCAAGGGGCGCGCCGAGCTGTCGGCGTAGCGGCCCGGCTCGCATCTGTGCTTCCGGCCCCGCGACGGGTCCGCCACCCCGCCGACTTCGCGACCACCGTCCGCGACGGTCGACGCGCCCGTTCCAGCGGCCTGGTGGTCCACGCCCGGCAGACGGCGGCCGACCTGCCGGCGCGGGCTGGTTTCGTCGTGGGGCGCGCCGTTGGTCCCGCCGTGCGACGAAACCGTCTCCGGCGGCAGCTGCGCCACATGATGGCCGCGCGTCTCGATGCGCTCCCGCGTGGTCTTGACCTCGTGGTGCGCGTGCTCCCCACCGCTGCCACGCTCGATCGCGACGAGCTGCAGGCGATGCTCGACGCTGCGTTAGACCGGGCAGTGAGAGCGGAGACGGCGCGATGAGCCGGATCTTGCTCGTCCTGCTCGCCGGTTACCGGCGCTGGATCTCGCCACTCATGCGACCGCACTGCCGGTTCACCCCTTCCTGCAGTGAGTACGCGATCGAGGCGATCACGGCACACGGTGCCCTGCGCGGCACCGGACTCACACTGCGCCGGCTGGCGAAATGTCAACCTTTCTTTACCGGTGGCTATGACCCGGTCCCGCCGCTGCGCCCAGGGAGGGCCGCCCGTTGAGCTTCCTCGATCCGCTTTACCACGCTGTTGCCTTCCTGCTGACCGGCATCCATTCAGGGATGGGGCACATCTTCGGCGCCGACAGCGGCTGGTCGTGGGCAGTCTCGATCATCTTGTTGACCATGGCCATGCGCCTTGTGCTGTTCCCGGTGTTCGTCAAGCAGACCAAGAACATGCGTGCGATGCAGGTGCTGCAGCCGAAGATGAAGGAGCTGCAGGCCAAGTACAAGAACGACAAGGAGCGGCTCAACCAGGAGATGATGGCGCTATGGCGTGAGAACAACGCCAACCCGCTCTCCGGTTGTCTTCCGCTGCTGCTGCAGATCCCGATCTTCATCGCGCTGTTCCACACGCTGCGCGAGATCAAGCCACTGAACGCCACCTGTGATCCGAACGCGTTGTCCTGCTATCCGAAGAGCATCGCCGGCTTCTCACAGCACGAGATCTTCAGTGCGGCCCACGCAAAGATCTTCGGCGTCCCGATCTCGGTGTCGTTCCGAAGCAGTACGACGCTGCTGCACCAGCTCGGCGGCTCGCAAGGCTCGACCCGGGTGCTCGCCCTCGTCCTGACCCTGCTGATGGGCGCGACGACCTTCATCACCCAGCGCCAGCTGATGGCGCAGAACAACGCCAGCGGCAACAACCAGATGGCGCAGCAGCAGAAGATCATGCTCTACGTCTTTCCGGTCCTGTTCCTCTTCTATGGCTTCGCGTTCCCCATCGGCGTGCTCATCTACTGGCTCACCACGAACGTGTGGACGATGGCGCAGCAGCGGGTGATCATCAAACACATGGACGCGGTCACCGCGCCCAACAGCGCGACTACGACCGCGCCGGTCGCCGGACCCGCGGTCGGCGCGAAGCCGAACAAACCGGCGCCGGGGGCGAAGCCGCGACCGGCCCCCACGACACCGAAGCCCGCCTCGACGGGTAGCAATGTCGCGCTTCCTCCGGGCGGCGCAATCTCGCCGGGCGCGGTCGCTCCGAAGCCGACCAACCGGCCGAACCCCAACCGATCGAAGAAGCGCAAAAAGGGACGCCGATGACAGTTGACAGCACGAGTGGTACCCCAGCTGAGGACGTGGCGGCCGACTCCGAGGACATGAGTCTGCTCGAGCGCGAGGGCGACATCGCCGCGGACTACCTCGAGGTACTACTCGACATTGCGGATCTCGACGGCGACATCGACATCGACGTTGAAGGCGACCGCGCCGCGGTGTCGGTGGTGGGCTCGGGCCTCGATCGACTGATCGGCGCCGATGGCGCCACCCTGGACGCACTCCAGGAGCTGACCCGCCTCGCCGTTCATCGAGTGACGGGCGTCCGTAGCCGCCTGATGCTCGATGTGGGTGGTCACCGTGCCCGGCGTCGAGACGAGCTCACCGAACTCGGCACCGCTGCCGCCAACCGGGTCGCCCAGTCCGGATCCGAGGAGCGGCTCGACCCGATGACGCCGTTCGAGCGCAAGATCGTGCACGACGCCGTGGCCGCGGTGGCCGGCGTCGAGACCGAATCTGAGGGTGAGGAACCAGCGCGCTACATCGTGATCCGACCGGTGTGACCGCGGCGGGCCAGCCGGAACGCGAACTAGAGGCGATCCGAGGAGCGATTGCCGAGCGGTTCGGTGATCGCGCCAAGCTGGCACACGCTTACGCCGACCTTCTCTGCGGCGATGGCATCGAGCGGGGCGTGATCGGCCCGCGAGAGGCCGACCGAATCTGGGAACGCCATCTGCTCAACAGCGCTGCGCTCGCGCCCCTGCTACCGCAGCAGCCATCCGTGGTCGACCTTGGCTCAGGTGCCGGGTTGCCGGGAATCCCCCTCGCGATCGCCAGACCCGACGTGGCGATGACCCTGTTGGAGCCGCTTCAGCGCCGCGTGCGGTTTCTCGCCCATTGCCTGGAACGCCTTGAGTTGCCGAACGTCTCGATCCATCATGGTCGTGCTGAGCAAGGCGTTCCTCACGCGGTTGACGTCGTGGTGGCGCGGGCGGTTGCGTCGGTGGACAAACTGGTGACACTTTCGACTCCGCTTCTGAGGCAGGGCGGCGCGTTGCTGGCGATCAAGGGGGAGAACGCAGCTCGTGAGATCTCGGAACGTCCAGCACAGCCGCTTGGCGAGGTCGAGATCATTCGACTGGCGGCACCGGGCCAGCCAGTGACCGTCGTTCGGGTCACCGGGATCGGGAAGGGGTAACCGTGACGTCCAACGTCGGATGGCCGGACGGAATGACCCGCGCTCCCGGAACCCGTCGAACGCCCCCCGCCATAGTTGACCCGGGTCAACCACCTGAGGCCACGTCGGTCGAGCCCGTCGAACCCGTCGAGCCGGTCGAGGGCGATGCAGTAACGACTCTGCCTACGACCCCCGCCGAAGACACCTGGAGAGAAGAGGATGGGGAAGCGGCGACTCCCACATTCGAGGCCGCGACGTCCCTAGCTCCACCGACCCCCGCGGACGCCGTCGGCACTGTTTCACGTGAAACATTCGGTCTCTCAGTCGACGTCCGCGATGACAACGGCGCGTTGCAGCCGGATGCTTCTACGCCACCGGGTCTCGCAGCAACTCCCCCGGCAGCCTGGCCCGACGCCGAGTCACGCGAAGACGATGTTTCACGTGAAACCGACCCGCCGGTGCCTACCGACGTTTCACGTGAAACAGCGCCGCCGGTGCCTAGCGATGTTTCACGTGAAACCGAACCGGAGCCGCACGACGTCCCGCCGGACGGTCCTACACCCATAATGACCACCACGTCGGTGGATGACGACGGCGGTTACTCCGGAGCGTCCGTCGACCCTCCCCCTGCGGTATCGCCACCGGCTCAGTGGCCGCGACCGCCTCGGCGGCGGGTGATGACCGTTGCGAACCAGAAAGGCGGGGTAGGAAAGACCACGAGCACGGTCAATCTGGCGGTTGCGCTCGCGCAGCACGGTATCCGGGTCCTGGTGGTGGATCTCGACCCCCAGGGCAACGCTTCGACCGCGTTCAATCTGCCGCACACCGCGGGAACCCCGTCCATCTACGACGTGTTGATCGGGGACCAGACCCTCGCCGACGTCAGCCTGGCCGTCCCCGGCGTGCCACATCTGTGGTGCGCCCCCGCCACCATTGACCTAGCCGGCGCGGAGATCGAGCTGGTGTCGGTCGTCGCGCGCGAGTCGAGGCTTCGGCGCGCACTGGACTCGGTCGGTGACGTCGATTACGTGCTCATCGACTGCCCGCCGTCACTGGGCCTGCTGACCCTGAACGCCATGGTCGCGGCTAATGAGGTGCTGATCCCGATTCAGTGCGAGTTCTATGCGCTCGAGGGGTTGAGCCAGCTCCTCAGCAACGTGGATCTCGTCAAGAACCACCTCAACTCCGAGTTGTTCGTGTCGACGATTCTGCTGACGATGTACGACGCCCGCACCCGGCTGGCCGATCAGGTCGCGGCGGAAGTCCGTGCGCATTTCGGTTCGTTGGTGTTGTCGTCGGTAATTCCGCGGAGTGTCCGAGTGTCGGAAGCCCCCGGATTCGGTCAGACCGTGGTGACATTTGATCCGACGTCGCGTGGTGCGGTGGCGTACACCGCCGCGGCGTACGATCTTGCTGTCAGAGGCGAGGCCGGTACGCCGCAGGCGTAGGGGACGAACTCGATCAGCTGGCCGACAGGAGGAACCGGCATGAACGTTCGGCGTGGCGGGCTGGGGCGCGGCCTCGGCGCGTTGATTCCCGCCGGTCCGATCGATGAGGACCCCACGGGCGCGCGCTTCGAAGATCTGCCGGTTGACAGCATCGAGCCGAACCCGCGGCAGCCGCGCGAGGTCTTTGATGAGGATGCCCTCGCCGAACTGGTCACCAGCATCCGCGAGGTTGGTGTTCTGCAGCCGGTAGTGGTGCGCGAGACCGGGCCGGGGCGCTACCAGCTGGTCATGGGCGAGCGGCGACTCCGGGCGAGTCGCGAGGCCGGCCAGACGACGATTCCCGCGATCATCCGGGAGACCAACGACGACGCGTTGCTACGCGACGCGTTGCTCGAGAACCTGCACCGTCAGCAGCTCAACCCGCTGGAGGAGGCCGCGGCCTACCAACAGCTGCTCGCGGAGTTCGGCGCGACGCACGAGGAGCTCGCCGAGCGAATCGGGCGGTCGCGGTCGCAGGTGAGCAACACGATTCGTCTCCTCGGTCTGCCGCCCACCGTGCAGCGGCGGGTGGCAGCGGGCGTCATATCCGCCGGCCACGCGCGTGCGCTCCTGACGCTCGGTGACGCCGACGCTCAGGAGCGGCTGGCCGCCCGCATCGTGAGTGAGGGTTTGTCGGTTCGTGCCACCGAGGAACTGGTGACCATCGATGAGGAACCCGCGGCGCCGCGTTCGCGCGGCCCCCGGCCCGCGAAAGTGCCCGCCCTGGCCCGCCTCGAGGAAGCCCTTTCGGATCGGCTCGAAACCAAGGTGACGGTCGAGTTGGGTCGCCGGCGCGGCAAGCTGTCGATCGCCTTCGCGTCGCTCGACGATTTGCACCGCATCCTCGGTGACCTCGCCCCCGGTGTGATGGACGAGGAGTCACCGCCGGAGTGATCGTGCCTCGGCGGCCATTGCCGAGAGTTGTCCACACCACTACAGTTCTTCCTGGCTCGATGGGGCATCGAGCGATCATGCGTATAGGGGTCGCACCATGACGCGTCGCTTGGCGAACGTCACCCTCGACAACCTCGACGATCTTCCGACTCGTTGCCGCCGATGCGTGTTCTGGGAACTCGATCCCGGTGCGGGACAGCGAGCGATCGAGGCTGGCGACCCTGAGCTGGAAAAGGAAGCCTGGGTATCGGCCGCCCTCCTCGAGTGGGGGAGCTGCGGCAAGGTCCTGTACGTCGACGGCGTGGCGGCGGGGTTCGTGTTGTACGCCCCTCCGAGCTACGTCCCGCGGTCAGTGGCTTTCCCGACCTCGCCGGTCAGCGCTGACGCGGTCCTGCTGATGACCGCATCGGTGCTCCCGGAGTTCGACGCCGGCGGCTTGGGTCGGATGCTCGTCCAGGGGGTGGCGAAGGACCTGATCCGCCGGGGCGTCAAAGCGGTCGAGGCCTTCGGCACCAACTCGTGGAGCGAACTGGGGCACTGCGTCCTGCCGACCGACTTCCTGCTGTCGGTGGGATTCAAAACGGTGCGCCCGCACCATCTCACGCCGCGGCTGCGCCTGGAGCTGAAGTCGGCCGCATCCTGGCGGGAAGACGTAGAGGTCGCGCTGGAGCGACTGCTGGGATCGATGTCGCCGGAGGGGGCGCTTCGTCCGGTCGGGACCTGAGGCGAGCGCCGCAGCGCGCCGGTCAGTTGCTGAGCGCGGGCATGCGGAACTGGCCGGTCGGCACGTCGAGGTGCTCCGGGAGGTATAGCCGCTGGATCCCCGCGACGACCGCCTCCGCCAGCGCGTCACGGAACTCCGGCGTCGCCAATCGGGCAGCGTCGCTCGGGCTGGTGAGATAGCCGGCATCCAGCCGAACTGCGGGCATCCGGGTCAGCCGCAGCAGCTCCCACGTCATGGGGTGCACGCGGCCGTCCACCAGGTCGGTACGAGTCGCGACCTCACGCCCGATCAGATCGGCGAGCCGCTCGCCTACCGCCGACCGCACGTGCCGGCCGTGGCGGCTTGCGCCGTAGTAGAAGCATGCCGCGCCGCTCGCGTGTTCGGTCGCCATCGCGTCGAGGTGAAGTGATACGAAGATCTCGGCCGCCATGTCGTTCGCGAACTGCGCGCGCTCGCGATCGTCAGGGCAGGTGTCGGCGCTGCGGGTGAGATAGGTCGTCACGCCGAGCGCGCCGAGACGCCCCTCGATCCTCGCCGCGAGGTCGAGCACGATCTCAGCCTCTACCAGATCGTTAGCCGCAACCCCGCCATCGGAGCCACCGTGTCCGGGGTCGAGCACGATGATCCGCCCGGCGAGGGCACCGTGACCGCGCCGCAGCCGTTCCTCCTCGCGGCGCGCCGACGGCGAGCCGCCGGTGACGGTACGGCGGAGCTGCTCGAGCGCACGCAGCGTGCCAGGGCCGAGCGCGCCGTCCGATCGCAGACCGACGTTGCGCTGGAACTCCTGCAGCGCTGCCTCCGTCGCGCGGCCGAAGATGCCGTCACATCGCCCGGGGTCGAACCCCATGTCGAGCAACCGCTGCTGAAGCGTTGTGACGTCGTCGCCGATGAACGGATGCCCAGGGCGATAGGACAGCAGCCGGTCGCCGAAGCGCCAGTGCGCCTCGTCCAGCGCGCGATAGGTCTCCGGGCCGACGACGCCGTCGACTCGGAGCCCGCGCTCCTGCTGGAATGACCGCACGGCGTAGTCGGTCACGTCGTCAAAAAGTATGTCTGTCTGGTTTGTCAGGTTTTCGCCACCAACGGGATCAAGTCTCCCGAGACGTTCCAGCTTGGCGCGAATTTCCGCCACGGCGGGACCACGATCGCCGCGGCGGAACAACTGCTGCATGACTCACCGATCGTAGTCCGATCGCAGAGCGTTCCCAGCGGCGTGAATTTCTAAAACGACGAAGCCGGCGCTGGGACGCCCGCGCCGGCTTCGTGAGTGCGGGAAGAACCCGCCGACGATCAGATGTAGGCCTCGAGGTCACGCAGCAGCGCGGCCTTGGGCTTGGCACCGACGATGTTCTTGACGACCTCGCCCGAGCTGAACACCGACATGGTCGGGATCGACATGATCTGGTAACGCCGAGCGATCTCGGGGTTCTCGTCGATGTTCACCTTGGCAATCGTGATCTTGTCGGCGTGCTCGACCGCGATCTCGTCGAGCACCGGGGCGATCATCTTGCACGGGCCACACCACTCGGCCCAGAAATCGACCAGGACCGGCCGGTCGCTGCCGAGCACCTCGGCGTCGAAGGTCGCGTCGGTGACGGTCTTGGTGTTGGCGCCCATCAGTTCTCCTCAGGTGACTTCATCGGTTCGCTAGGTCTAACACGCACTCACGACAGGTTCATTCCTCGGGCAGGCCGTCGAGGTAGTGCTCGACGTCCAGGGCGGCGGCGCAACCGCTGCCGGCGGCCGTGATGGCCTGACGATAGGTGTGGTCGACCAGGTCGCCGCAGGCGAACACGCCGGGAACGTTGGTCCGCGTGTGAGGGGAGTCGACGACGACGTACCCCTCGTCGTCGAGGGTGACCTGGCCTTTGATCAGCTCGTTGCGCGGGTCGTGCCCGATCGCGACGAACACGCCGCC
>JAFAZI010000200.1 GCA_019239875.1 Frankiaceae bacterium | reverse complement strand
CGCACTGATGTCCCGCAGCTGGGTCTTGATGCTCACCGCCGGAAGGCCGGATGCGCCGTTGGACCGGGTGCCGGTGACACCGATGTAGTTGTGCGAACCGCCCTTGTAGAACGGCGTCGTCGCACCGTCGGCCGGACTGGTGATGTTGACCGTCGGAGATGTGGAGTCAACGACGACGGACTTCGTCACCGGCGTACCGGCGCTACCGCCGCCGCTGGCCAAAGGCTCCGCGATGATGTCGAACGTTCCGTTCGATGGCGGGGTCCAACTGACACTGAACGGGACGGAGCTGTCGGTGCTGATCGTCGTCGGGTCGGTGTCGGCCACCGGTGCCGTCTCCTGGTAGGAGAAGCGCACGGACGCAACGTCCGGGTTCCCGGCGCCGCTCGGCCGCTGCGTCTGGACCGCGGACAGCTTGATGGTCGAATCGGTTCCATCGTTGAGCGTCGACGCGGTGCCGTTGGTCTGGCTGACGATCTTGATGCTGGCGGGATTGGCTGCGGCCGCGACTCCGACGAACCCAACAGCTGGGGTTCCGATCGCGATCACCGCGCCGAGTCCGGCGACGCCGAGACGCCTCAGCGTCCTCGACTTGTGATCCATGGGTGTCCTTCCGGTTACGGGGTGTGAGCGCGGACAGGGCATGCCAAGCCCACGCCATCAATGGTTCTGAACGACGGGATCGGAGCTCGGTCGTCATCGGATCCGAACTTTTTTCGAGGAACTACGCTCAGTTTTGAACCGTTACCGCCCGTTACGGGAGGACGATCGAGATCTCCGGTGAGGCGGAATCAACGAGGTCGATGTCCACTCCGGGCTCGACGCTGGTCCCCACCAGCAGCCGTCGAAGCGATCTCCTGGCGCGGAAAAGCAGGTGCTTCACGGAGTCCACCGGGATGCCGAGCTCCTCGGCGATCATCGGCAGGGGTTTCTCCTCGACCTCACGCTTGATCAGCGCATCGCGGTGGTCGGGCTGCAGCTTGGAGATGGCGTTGCGGACGATCGACGCCTCTTCCGCCCTGACGACGTCGTCCGTGTCGTCGTGCGCTGGGATCAGGTCCGCCGATGCGCCCTCAAGACTGATCACGGACGGACGGCGGCCGAGGGCACGGAACCGGTCGATACAGATGTTGGTGAGGACACGGCGTGCGAACGCGAGTGCCTGCACCTCTGACTCGAACTCAGCACCGGCGACGAACAGCCTGAGCAGCGCCTCCTGGACGAGATCTTCGATCTCCTGGGGCCGCTTCACATAGCGGCGGGCCAAGGCTTCGAGATCCGGCCGGAGCCGCAGATACAGCGACCGGAAAGTGTCTGAGTCGGCCGCGCGGGCGTGGCTGACTTCTGCGATGTCGTACGGCGTCGTCGTCTCCCTGCCTCGCACCCCCACGGTCGGACATGTCGCTCTTACCCAAGTAAGCGGTAATTGCAACCCGCGCGCTGCTCGGCGGGAACTCCCCGACACGAACGATACGGCAGGTTGGGGTATGAGTTCGTGCCGGCAACTGCAAGGCCGCGCCGTGCGGAACGACGAATGCACCAGCGGGGCGCAATACTTCGACGACCAGCTCTCTCAGACGGAGGACACCATGACCGACGGCATCTCCTACGTCGTCGCCGATGAGGTTGCCACGATCACTCTCGACCGTCCCGACTCGCTGAACTCCCTGACGGTCGCCATGAAGGTCGAACTGCTCGCAGCGTTACAGCGTGCCCGTGAAGACGCCCAGGTCAGGTCGGTCGTCCTCACCGGAGCCGGCCGCGCGTTCTGCGTCGGACAGGACCTCGGCGAGCACAAGGCCGCCCTCGACTCAGGCGACACGGCGCTGTCGACGGTCCCGGATCACTACAACCCGATTGTCGAGGCCCTCACCGCGCTTCCCAAGCCGGTGATCGCAGCAGTCAACGGCGTCGCCGCAGGGGCGGGGGCGTCGCTGACGTTTGCCTGCGACATCCGGATCGCAGCCGACACTTCAAGCTTCTTGATGGCTTTCGCACGGGTCGGCCTCGGTCCGGACAGCGGTTCGTCGTGGACGCTGCAACGGCTGGTCGGCGCGGGACGCGCGACCGCGATGATGTTGCTCGCCGAGCCGGTCGCCGCCCCGCAGGCCCTCGAGATGGGTCTCGTCAGCGCTGTCGTGCCCGCCGAGGACCTGACCTCCGTCGTGGACGCCTTGGCAACCAAGCTCGCCGGCGGTCCGACCGCCGCCTATGCCGCGATCAAGGACACGGTGGCCTACGCCGCCTCCCACACGCTGTCCGAGAGTCTCGCGAACGAGGCTGCGGCTCAGGCGCGGTGCGGCGCGACGGCCGACCACGCCCACGCCGTCGAGGCCTTCCTCACCAAGCAGCCGGCCTCCTTCACCGGTCACTGAGCCAGGACGTCAACGGACCCAGCAGTCCGCGAGATGGTCGTTGACCAGTCCGGTCGCCTGCATCAGCGCATACATCGTGGTCGGTCCGACGAAGCGCATGCCGCGCCGTTTCAACTCCTTGGACAACGCCACCGATTCGGGCGACACCGATCGGACCTGCCCGATCTCGGTCGGCACCTGCGGCTCGTCGACCCGGGCGAAGCCTTGGACCAGCCGGAGCAGCCCGCCCGGGATGCTCCGCGCCACCTGAGCGTTGTTGATGGTCGCCTCGATCTTGGCGCGATTCCGCACGATGCCCGCGTCGGCGAGCAACCGGTCCACGTCGGCGGGTCCGAACGCGGCGACCTTCGCGATGGAGAAATTGGCGAACGCTCGCCGGAACGCGGGCCGCTTCCGGAGGATGATGAGCCAGGACAAGCCGGATTGGAAGCCCTCGAGGGTCATCCGCTCGAACATGGCGTTGTTCGTCGACAGCGGCCGGCCCCACTCCTCGTCGTGGTACGCGACGTAGTCCGGAGTCGACGCAGCCCACGGGCATCGGCGCCGGCCGTCGGCACCAAGAATCGCTCCGCTCACGTGGACCCGTCGGCGACGAGGCGGGCAAGCCGCTTCATCGCGACGTTGAGCAGCGCCCGCGACGCCGGCAGCCCGACGGCATCGACCAGCTTGCGAACGCCCGTGCTGTCGAGCTCCTCCCGCCAGATGAAGCGCGAGCGGTCCTCCGGCAGCTCTTCGACGACGAAGACGCCCCGACCGGTGACCACCTTGCCGAGGTGCACGACCTCGCAGCGGTACGGTGGTTCCCACACGTCGACCACCATCGGGTCGACGAACGACGCCGGACCGACACCGGACCGAGCGCTGATCTTGGCGCCGAGGCCGACTGGATCGTCGGCGGACACCACCACCTGGGTCATCGGCATCCACTCCCCTTGACGCTCCCAGTCGGTGACCACGTCCCACGTTCGTTGCGCGGAAGCATCGATCTCGACCGAGACCTCGAGCCGCCTCACCGCTGCGACTCACGCATCGAGCGAGCGATCTGATGCAGGGCTCGGTCGACGTCCTCCATCCGATAGCCGCGGACGGCGGTCCGGAACCTGAGGTCAGCGATGTCGTCGGCGTTGATCGGACGGTCCGGCAGGCCGAGGTCGATGTGGTCGACCTCCTCGTCCGTCAGACCGTCGTCGTTCAGGGTCATGACGAGGGCGGCGGCGACAAGGATCACGACTCCCGCGAGCACGATGAGGATGAGCACCACACCGAAATCGTGGCACGTGCCAACGTCAGTCGAGGCCTAGGAGTGTGAAAGCCGCGTCGAGCTCGTCGGCCCAGGCAACCCGTTCGACCGCCTCCCGGCGGGCGAAGCCGAGCTCCTCGAACTTTGTCATCTGGGCGCGCAACGGCTCGAAGATGCCGTCTGGGTCGAGCACGACGATCGGTTTCTCGTGCATGTCGAGGGAGCGCGAGGTCCAGATCTCGAGGAGCTCCTCGAGAGTGCCCATCCCGCCGGGCAGGATCAGGAACGCGTCAGCACGACGGTCCATTTCGCCTTTACGGCTGCGCATGTCGGGCGTCACGATCAGCTCGTCGGCATCGTGGTCGGCGACCTCGCGAAGGCGTAATGCGTCGGGGATGACGCCGACGGTGTGCGCGCCGCCCTCGCGTGCCGCACGCGCCACCGCACCCATGCACGACACCGATCCCCCGCCCGTCACGAGCGAATGACCGCGGCGCGCGATCTCGGCACCGACCCTCGAAGCGAGCTCAAAGTAGTGCGGCGCAATCCGCTCGCTCGACGCGCAGAAGACGCAGATCGCGGCCACGCGAGCTATGCCGTGGCGTCGGAGCTCGCGGCCTGGCTGTCTCGGATGATCGACACGATCTCGTCGACGTCATCGCTGACCTTGATCAGCTCGAGGTCGGCCGGTGAGACCTTGCCCGCCTCGAGCATGGTCTCGCGAAGCCACTCGACCAATCCGCTCCAGTACGACGATCCGTACAGGATCACGGGGAACGACGTGACCTTCTTGGTCTGGACGAGAGTCAGCGCCTCGAACAGCTCGTCCATGGTGCCGAAGCCGCCGGGCATCACGACGAATGCCTCGGCGTACTTGACGAACATCGTCTTGCGGACGAAGAAGTAACGGAAGTTCACGCCGACGTCGACCCAGTCGTTGAGGCGCTGCTCGAAGGGAAGCTCGATGCCGAGGCCGATCGACACTCCACCCGCCTCGCTGCTGCCCTTGTTGACCGCCTCCATCAGGCCCGGCCCGCCACCGGTGATGACCGCCCACCCGGCGTGGGCAAGCGCGGCACCGAGCCGTTCCCCAGCGGCGTACTCCGGCGAGTCGACCGGCGTGCGAGCCGAACCGAAGACGCACACGGCACGCGGCGCCTCCGCGAGGAGGCCGAAACCTTCGACGAACTCTGCCTGGATCCGGAGCACACGCCATGGATCGGTGTGCACCCAGTCCGACGGACCGCGGTTGTCGAGCAAGCGCTGATCGGTGGTCGACTGCTGAACCTGCGCGCGGCGCAGAACGACCGGCCCACGCTGCTTCTCGGGCATCTCCTTGGTCACCGTCGGAGGCTATCCGGTCAGATATCCGCGAAGCATCCGCTCGCATTCGCCGATCAGCGGTAGCTCCACGTACTCCTCACGGGTGTGCGCCAGGTTGGGATCACCCGGCCCGAAGTTCACGGCGGGGATACCCAGCGACGCGAACCGCGCCACGTCGGTCCAGCCCAGCTTCGCGGTCGGGGCGCCACCGATCGCGGCGAGAAAGTCAGCCGCGGCGGGCTCCCCCAGTCGCGGCGGAGCCGCCGGCGCCGAATCGGTCAACACACACTCGAACGGCGAGAGCAGCTCCTGCACGTGCGCCAGCGCTTCTGCCTCGGTCCGATCCGGCGCGAACCGGTGGTTCACGGCGATGGTGCATCGGTCGGGCACCACGTTGCCGGACACCCCGCCCTCGATCCGTACGGCGTTGAGACCTTCGCGGTACTCGCAGCCGTCGATCATCACGCGACGCGCCTCGTAGTGCGACAGACGCGTGAGCACCTCGCCGGCGGCATGAATGGCGTTGTTACCGAGCCACGAGCGAGCGGAGTGCGCCCGCTTTCCGGTGGCGACGACGAGGACTCGAAGCGTCCCCTGGCAGCCGGCCTCGACGCGGTTCGCCGTGGGCTCCATCAGTACGGCGAGATCCGCCTTGAGCCACTGCGGGTCGTTGCGAAGCACGCGACCCAGCCCGTTGTGCGCCGCGTCCGTCTCCTCGTTGTCGTAGAACAGCCAGGTGATGTCATGCCGCGGCGCGGTGACGGTGGCCGCCAGGCGCAGCATCACGGCCAGCCCCGATTTCATGTCCGACGTACCGCAGCCGTAGAGCTTGTCGCCTTCCCGCCGGCTCGGCAGGTTGTCGGCGACAGGCACGGTGTCCAGGTGGCCGGCGATCACCACGCGCTGCGCCGCACCGACATCGGTGCGGGCCATCACCGCGTCCCCGTCTCGCTCCACCGTGAGGTGGGACTGGTTTCGCATCATCGACTCGACCTCGTCGGCGAGGCGAGTCTCCCCGCCGGACGGTGACGGCACGTCGACGAGAGATGCAGTGAGCGCGTCCGCGGGCAGGCTCAGGTCGATCACGGCCCCCACCGTAGGCTGCGGACGTGGATTTTCGCGACGAACCGGCCGCGGCAGCGGGTCTGGCAACGTACGACGGAAGCGGCCGCCTGCTCGACGCGTGGTACCCCAATCCCGCCCTCGGCATCGACCCTGCTGCCGCCGGCGCGGCGCTCAAGCCCACGATCGACGAGCACCGCGCCGTGAAGGTGGAGCCGGTCGAGACCCGGATCTCCTCCCTCGCGGCGCCACCGACGGACGCCGCTGATGTCTATCTGCGCCTTCACCTGCTGTCGCATCGCGTGATCCGCCCGCACGACGCGAACCTCGAGGGCATCTTCGGCCTGCTGGCCAATGTCGCCTGGACCTCGCTCGGCCCGGTTGCCGCTGAGGATGCCGACACCGTGCGGCTGCGAGCTCGGGCGGGCGGGGTCCGGCTCGAGGTGTACGGCGTCGACAAGTTCCCGCGAATGACGGACTACGTCGTGCCATCAGGGGTGCGGATCGCCGACGCCGACCGGGTCCGGCTCGGCGCGCATCTCGCGGCCGGCACCACGGTGATGCACGAGGGCTTCGTCAACTACAACGCCGGAACCCTCGGTTCCTCGATGGTTGAGGGGCGGATTTCGGCGGGCGTCGTGGTCGGGGACGGCAGCGACATCGGCGGTGGCGCGTCCATCATCGGCACGCTGTCCGGCGGCGGCACCATCGTCGTCTCGATCGGCGAGCGATGCTTGCTCGGGGCGAACTCCGGCCTCGGCATCCCGCTCGGCGACGACTGCGTCGTCGAGGCCGGCTGCTACATCACCGCCGGGTCAAAGCTGCTGATGCCGGACGGCGAGATCGTTCGCGCCCGTGATCTCGCCGGCATCGACAACATGCTGTTCTGGCGGAACAGCACGACCGGCGCTCTGGAGGCACGGCCGCGCACCGGCTCTTGGGGCGGGCTCAACGCGGCGCTCCACGCACAATGACCCTGGCAGCGGACGACGACGTCACGATCGAGCCGGCCGACGCGACGAGCGACGAGGTCGGCGAGCTGCTCGCGTCGTACCTCGCCGAGATCAATGCTGCCTTCGGCTATGACAAAACCCGCGACGCGCCCGCAGAGCCGGACCACTTCACGCCGCCGCAAGGCCTGATGCTCGTTGTCCGAGACGGCGCAGGAGTCGCGAAGGGGTGCGGAGCGATCCGCCTGCTCGACCCCGCAACGGCCGAGATCAAGCGGATGTGGCTTCACCCATCGATGCGGGGACGCGGTGCGGGCTGGCGGCTGTTGACCGAGCTCGAGCGGCAGGCCGTAGTCCTCGGCGCGACACGCGGCGTGCTGGACACCAACGAGACACTCACGAGCGCGCTCGCGCTCTATCGCGCCGCGGGCTGGGCCGAAGTGCCGCAGTACAACGACAACGACCAGGCGACGCACTGGTTCGCCAAGGATCTAGCCGGCGACTGAGCGCTGGCCCCCGGGTCAGACGACTTGCTCGAGCCGGCCGGTGTCGAGGTCGTAGATGAAACCACCGACGACCAGATCCGGGAGATAGGGAGACGACCTGATCCGCTCGACGTCGGTAGCGAGCGCCGCCCGCTGGTCGTCTGTGGTGAGGAAGGACATGCTCCGCGTATCCGGTCCGCCCGCGGCAGCGATCGCGGTGTGGACGTCAGCCTCGCTCCCGCCCGCCATCCGGCACCTGGTGTGCGCCATGACCAGCACCCTCTCGACGGCGAGGAGGTATCGGGCAAGGACCAGGGTTCGCAGCACGTCCTCGGTGACCCGGGCGCCGGCGTTCCGCAGGATCTTCGCGTCGCCTGCCTGTAGGCCGAGCAGCCGCAGCGGATCGATCCGGGAGTCCATGCACGTGAGCACGCCGAGACCCTTGGCGGCCTTGGCCTCGAGCCCGGAATCGTTGTAGCCGGCGGCAAACGTCTCGTTCGCCGCCTTCACGTCGGCGAAGGCATCCTCGGTGGTCATCGCGTCGAGCCTATTGAGCGCTGATCTCGTAGAGGTACTGCGGCCCGTCATCGGACGGATCGGGCGAGTCGAGCTCGCCCTCCCACACCCGCCGGAACCCGGCCTTCTCGAGCGCTCGCCAGGACGCGACATTCACCTGGTCGACATTGGTGATGATCGTCGGCACCAGCGAGTGGTCGAAGGTGTCGGCGACGATCGCTGCGATCGCGGCCGTGCCCACCCCCCGGCCGACCAGATCCGGGTCGCCGATGAGGTAGTCGATGCCGGCTGCCTGCTGCACGTCCGCGACGCCCGCGAAGCAGGCGCACCATTCCGGCTCGTCGGCGAAGCGGTAGCGCTGGACCATTCCGACGTCGCGCCCGTCCGCGACGACGACGAAGAGCTCGGTCGGATCATTTCCGGTGATACATGCGCCGTACGTCGCCTCGATCGCCGCGAGGTCGTCCGGCTCGTCGCGCCACCAAGCCTTCACGTGTGGCTGCCGGAGCCACTCGAGCAGCATCGGCAGATCCGCCCACGTCATTGCTCGGAGGCAGACCTCGGCACTCACGAGGCGAGGCGAGCGCAGGCCGCGGCTATCCGCTCGTCGGTCTCGGTGAGCGCGATCCGCACGTGGCGGGAACCGGCAGCGCCGTAGAACTCGCCAGGTGCGACGAGAACACCGCGCTCGGCAAGCCAGCCGACCGTGTCCCAGCACGACTCGTCTCGGGTGGCCCAGAGATACAGGCCTGCCCCCGTGTCCTCGACATCGAAGCCGGCCGCCGTCAGCGCGACGAGCAGGGCGGTCCGGCGTGCGGCGTACCGCTCCACCTGTTCCTTGACGTGCGAGTCGTCGCCGAGCGCCGTCACCATCGCCGCCTGCACGGGCGCCGGGACGATCATGCCCGCGTGCTTTCGCACCTCGAGCAGCTTCGCCACGATGGTGGCGTCACCCGCGATGAAGCCGGCGCGATAGCCGGCAAGGTTGGAGCGCTTGGACAGCGAGTGGACGGCGAGCAGTCCGGTGTGGTCCGCACCGCACACCTCTGGCGAGAGGATCGACACGGGCGCGGCGTCGCCGTAGAAGATGTCGGCATAGCACTCGTCGCTCGCCACCAGGGTGCCGCGACCGCGGGCCCACTCCACGACCTTGCGCAAGTGTTCAGCCGGCAGCACTCGTCCAGTCGGGTTCGCCGGCGAGTTCACCCACAGCAGGTCGAGCGGCTGAGGTCCGACCGCGACAGTCGCCTCGACGACTCGTGACGTAGCTGCCGCGATCCGCGCACCGACGTCGTAGGTCGGGTAGGCGAGCTCGGGGAACCCGACGTGACGCGATCCGAGCAGGGTCGGCAGCCACGCGACGAGCTCCTTGGTGCCGATCACCGGGAGGACCGAGTCTGCGGCAAGAGTCGCGCCGAAGCGGCGGGCGAACCAGGCCACGATCGCCTCCCGCAGGGCGGGAGAGCCTGCGGTGAGCGGATAGCCGGGCGCATCCGCGGCCGCCGCGAGGGCGTCCTGGATCACCCTGGGCGTGGGGTCGACGGGAGTGCCGACCGAGAGGTTGACGATGCCGTCAGGGTGGGACCGCGCCGTCGCGGCGTACGGCTCGAGGGCGTCCCAGGGGAAGTCCGGGAGGGCGTTCACCCCTCGGCTTTTTCTCCCATCGGCGGCAGGCCGGCCACGAACGCGTGGTCCTTGTCGATCTTGCCGGTCTTCGACGCGCCACCGGGCGAGCCGAGATCTTCGAAGAACTCGACGTTGGCCTTGTAGAAATCGCGCCACTGCTCAGGGACGTCGTCTTCATAGAAGATCGCCTCGACCGGACAGACCGGCTCGCAGGCGCCGCAGTCAACGCACTCGTCAGGGTGGATGTAGAGCATCCGGCCGCCCTCGTAGATGCAGTCGACGGGGCATTCTTCGATGCACGACTTGTCGAGCAGGTCAACGCACGGCTCGGCAATGATGTAAGTCACGGCTGGTAAATCCTCCCTGGCGATCCCTGTGCCGCCTCTAGTATCGCGATCGTCCAATCGGAATGCGAAACCGGGGAGCCCTGTCGCGGTGGTCGGCGGATTCGAACCGCCTGCGATCGGTACGACGGTGACCCTGCAGGTCGAGACTCCCGTCGGGTCGATCGGCGTCGTGGGTGTGCTTCTTGAGGTCGTTGGCGATCGCTGGTCGGTGCGGCGAAGGGACGGCACCATCGCCGACGTCGACGCTGGAAGGGTCGCGGCCATGCGGGTCGTGCCGCCAGGTCGAGCGGCGAGGGCCACGGTCGATGAGGTCGAGCGCGCGGCGCTCCTCGGTTGGCGTGCACTCGAGGTCCAGACCCTCGGCGACTGGGCGCTGCGGGCCAGCGGTGGATTCACGGGCCGCGGCAACTCGGCGCTCCCGCTTGGCGACCCCGGGATCGACCTCGAGGCGGCCCTCGATCGAGTTGCCGCTTTTTACTCGGAGCGATCGCTGCCACTGCGCGTGCAACTGGTCGACCGTGGCGCGCCGCCCGGGCTGCACGCGGCGATTGATCGCCGCGGCTGGGGTGCGTCGCCACGGGTCCAAGTGATGACCGCCGAGCTCGGACACGTGCTGAGAGCCGCGCCGGCGGCTGACGGCTGGGACGTGCGCGTCGCTGAGTCTCCCGACGACGAGTGGGTGGAGTGCTACCGGCAGGACGGCGTCACCCCACGCGATCTGGTTCGAGCGGTTCTCACCAACCACCCGACGGTCGGCTTCGCGTCGTTGCGGCGAGACGGTCAGTGCGTGGCGATCGCCCGCGGCTGTGTCGACGGGAAATGGTGCGGCATTCATGCCGTCGAGGTGCGGCCCGACCACCGTGGCGCGCAGCTGGGCGCGGCTGTCACGGCGGTCGCGGCGCGCTGGTGCGCTCAGCGCGGCGCGCGGCGTACCTATCTCCAGGTGAGTGTCGAGAACGCCCCCGCGGTACGGACCTACGAGAAACTGAACTTCGCCGTCCACCACCACTACGTATATCGAGAGGGGCCGTCGTGAGGCCGACTCCCGCCGTTCCCGTCGTCGCCACCTGGGACTAGTCAGCATCAGAGGTCGCTATAGCGACCGCAGCGCCTGACAACTCTGTAGGCGGCTACACGTCCAGCCCGTATTGCCCCCAGTCCTCCATCACCTGGAAGCCGAGCGCCTCGTTGACCGCGACCATGTGGGAGTTCTCGACCGCGTTCCAGGTGTTGATGACTGTCACATCGGGTCGCGCGGCCCGCAGGTAGCGAAGGTTCGCGACCTTCAGGGCAAGACCGAGCCGGTGACCGCGGTGATCGGACTGCACAATCGTCGTCCACTGGAATCCGATCGACCGGCCGTTCGGAATCGCGAGGTCGGTGAAACCGACGAGCCGGCCGGAGCCGTCGTGGCGGGCCACGACGATCAGCCGGTCGCGGTTGCGGTCGCGCACCCCCTGCTCCCACTCGCGGTACCGCACGGCGTCCCAGAGCTCTGCTTCGAGGTCGAGGTCACCCTGCGGCGGATCGGTGCTCATCAGGGCGAGCAACCCGGCCATCTCCGCGCGTGACTCGTCGGGCGTGTGATTGCGCCATGTCACCAACGAATACCCGCTCGTCGCAGCCTCGACGGACGCGGTCAGGCGATCGAGATCGCCGTCCGTGACAGCAGACAGCCTGAGGATCCGCCGTCGTTCTTGGAGCAAGGACTTCGCACCGAAATGCTCGGCCAGGCGGACTCCGGCAGCTGGATCCGATCCCGCGGCTCGTTGCGCGATGTCGTGGCTCACCCGGGTCCGACCCAGGGCGCGGGCTCGTTCGATGGCGGCGGTTGCGGTCGCCCGGCCGATCCCGCGGCTGCGGTGAGCGGGGGCCACGTTGACCTGGAGGTAGGCGAGATCGGTGTTGTCGCGCTCGGAGTAACGGACGGTGAAGACCGACACTGGTACGCCGTCGGCGGTACCGAGCCAGTACTCGACCGGCTCGCCGTTCAACTCGCCGGACAAGGCCGGCGCCACGTCGTCGTACGGGTCGGCCGGAAGGAGCTCGAAGTCGGCGTCGTATGCCTCGGCGACCACCGCCTGGCAACGGCGTAAGCACGTTTCATGAGCGGCGCGCACGAACTCGAGGTCGGTCACTCGACCGTGGTACCAGGCGCAAACTCCATTCACCACAGGTTTTCGGGTCGGTAGCGTCGAATGGTGAGTGAGGGGCGACGAGGCATTCTGTTCGGCCTCGGCGCCTATCTGATCTGGGGCGCGTTCCCGCTGTACTGGCCATTGCTCGAGCCAGGCGGAGCGATGGAGATCCTGGCGCATCGCGTGATCTGGTCGCTGGTGGCGGTGGTTGCGGTCCTCACCGTCAGCCATGCGTGGCGGCGGCTGCCGCGAGGTCGCCGCGAGCTGCGTCTCTTGGCGATCGCGGCCGTCATGATCGGAATCAACTGGGGCGTCTACATCTGGGGCGTCAACCACCACCACGTGGTCGAGACCTCGCTCGGGTACTTCGTCAATCCACTGGTCACGGTCGCTCTCAGCGTGCTGATCCTGGGCGAACGGCTTCGCCGGGTGCAGTGGGCGGCAGTCGGCGTCGCGGCGGTGGGCGTTGTCATTCTCACGGTCGATACCGGGCGGCCGCCGTGGATCGCTCTCGTCCTGGCGACGAGCTTTGGCTGCTACGGACTGATCAAGAAAGTCGTCGGCGTGGAGCCGGCGGCTGGGCTCGCGGTCGAGACGGTGGTCCTGACGCCAGTCGCGGCCGGTTACCTGATCTGGCTCGGCGTCGCCGGCGAGGCGACCTTCGCCTCCCACGGCATCGGCCATCCGTTCCTGCTGGCGTCCGCCGGCCCGGTCACCGCCGTCCCGCTGCTGCTGTTCGCGGGCGCAGCGTCGCGAATCCCGCTGTCGACGATCGGCCTGATGCAGTACCTGACACCATCGATCCAGTTCGTCATCGGCGTCACGATCCGGCACGAGCCGCTCGGCACGATGCGCCTGGTTGGGTTCGTCTTCGTGTGGTTGTCACTGATCGTCTTCACCGTCGACTCGATGGCACGCCGGGGAGTGGCGGATCCAGGTACGGCGACCCTCCCTGCCATGGAACCCGTCTGACCGCTCGCCACCAGCCGTTGCGTCATTCCGCCGCGGCGAGGGCGTGCTCCAGACGGCGATCGGGGATGAGCCAGATCAGCGCCACCACCACATATCCGACGACCGCTATCCAGCTGTTCACGAACGCCAGCGCGAGGGACGCGGCGTAGATCACGGGTGACAGCTTGCCCTTGGCATCTGCGCCGACCGCCGCCGCGAGCTTGTCACCGCCTTGCCTGCGGATGATCGCGGTCTGCAGCAGGTAGTAGGCGATCGCGGCCGCCAGCAGCGCGACCCCGTACACGACAACTGGCGTCCGCACGAAGTGCTCCTCGGCCATCCAGTCGGTGGCGAACGGCACGAGCGACAACCAGAACAGCAGATGCAGGTTCGCCCACAGGACGAGGCCGCCGACCCGCTCGGTGACCATCAGCATGTGATGGTGGTTGTTCCAATAGATGCCCAGGTAGACGAAGCTCAGCAGGTAGGCGAGCAGCTTCGGTGCCAGGTGACGGAGGTCGCCCCATGTCGGACCTTCCGGACGACCGAGCTCCAGCACCATGACGGTGATCAGGATGGCGATCACACCGTCGCTGAACGCCTCCATCCGTCCGGTTGGCATGACGGAACGTTAGCCGGACGCGGAGCCGGACGATCAACCCGCGCGACTCCGACGGGAGGGCTAGGAAGCCGCCGGCGCGTGCACCCCTGCGAGGCGGGCGTTGTCGATGACCAGAGCGGCCGGCCCGTCGACGAGACGCAGGGTGCCGAGCGCGGTCTCACCGAAGGCGTTCTTCTGCGCCGAGGAGAGCGCGATGAGGCCGATGACATGACCACCATGTCCCTTGAGCGGCATCGACAGGAACGTCGCCATGCCGCGCTCGTCCTCCTCGCCGAGCAGGCCACTCGGGTCGGCCAGTCTGAGCTCGAGGTCCGCCACCGACGTGGCTTGCCCCGACACGGCGGACAGGGCGTCGACCGCGGCGGTGAGCATTCCGGAGTACTGCAGCTGGGAGGTCTCCTGCGCGACCGCGACGTATGCCGTCCGCTCCTCCAGGAGCACGACTGACGCAAGGTCGTAGTCGACGAATCGCTTCAGCACGTCCAGCACGCCCGCGACGCTCTCCTCGAAGCCGTGGGTGGTCGCAGCGAGCGCCGTCACCTCCGCGGCGACGGACGTCTCGAACAGCTTGCGGTCGAGCAGGTCGCAGACCCGCCCCATCACGTCGTCGTCGGTGAGCTCGAGCGGATCCGCCTTCAGCAACGGCCGGCCGCCCTGCGACGCGCTCGCCGCGGCAATCACCTCGTGCACGGCCGCCACGAGCTGTGGCGCTTCGAAGTCCTTGGTGAAGTACCGGTCGGCACCGGCCTGGGCGCCCCAGTAGCGATCGCTCGCGGCGTCGAGCGAGGTCAGCAGGATCACCGGGATGTCCGCGGTCTGCCAGTCGTCCTTCAGCAGTCGCGCGGCGACGTAGCCGGAGACCCGCGGCATCTGCACGTCGAGCACGACGACGTCAGGCATCGTTGCGAACACCTGCTGCACCGCGCCGACACCGTCCTCGGCAGCGACGATCTCGAATCCCTCCTTCGTCAGCACGGAGGTCAGGATTCGGCGCAGCGTCGGGCTGTCGTCGGCAATCACCACGGTCGGCATGTCGTCTCCTATCGACCGACGAGCCGGCGGACCGTCTCGACGAGCTCTTCCTGATCGAATTCTGTCTTCAGCAGATACGCACTCGCGCCGGCGTCGAGGCCAGCCTTCTGATCCTCGTCGCTACCGCGGCTGGTCATGATCACGACCGGCACCTGCTCCCAGCCGCGAGTCCGTCGGATCGTCCGGGTCAACGTGTAACCGTCCATGCCCGGCATCTCGACGTCCGACAGAACGAGGTCGGCCGGATCGTCGCCAAGGCGCGAGGCGCCGTCGGTCCCGTCGACCGCGGTGACGACGTCGTACCCGGCGCTCTCGAGGATCGCCCGCTCGAGCTCGCGTACTCCGACCGAGTCCTCGACGACGAGCACCCGCGGCCGGCGCTGCGACGGTACGTCGGTGCCTTCCGCCGCGAACAGCGACGAAGACGCCGAGGTGCGCTGCTTGCTGTCGTCACCGAGCTCGCGGAGGTCGACCAGACACACGACGCTGCCGTCGCCGTCGATGGTTGCGCCGCTGATCACCGGCGGCCGGCCGAGGAACGCACCGAGATCCTTGACGACGAGCTCCCGTTCGCCGTCGAGAGCGTCGACCGCCCAGGCGACCTGCCGGTCGCCATGACGCACGACGATCGCTGCAGTCGGCTCCCGCTTGCCCGCGACGCCCAGCGCATGACCGAGGTCGAGAAGCGGCAGCGTCTCACCGTGGCGGACGACGACGGGATTGCCGGCAAGAGAGTGAACGACCGCGTTCTTCAGCGACAGCGACTCGACGATGCCGGGCACCGGCAGCGCGAACCGCTCGTCACCGAGGCGGGTCATCAAGCACCGCAGAACGCCGAGCGTCACGGGCAGCGTGAGCGAGAACGTCGTACCTTCCGATGACGACCGCAGCTCGACCAAGCCGCCGAGCGCCTCGACCGCGCTGCGCACCACGTCGAGACCGACGCCACGACCGGAGGTCTCGGTGACCTCGTCGGCCGTGGTGAATCCGGGCATGAACAGCACGCTGTAGAGCGCTTGCCCGGACAGCGCCGAGTCCGGCAGCAGAGCGCCGCGCGCTATCGCCTTTGCGCGCAGCGCCTCCTCGTCGATCCCGACCCCGTCGTCGGTGACCTCGATGACGACGGTCCCACCGGCCGCCCGAGCGGTGACCGTGACCGTCGACTGAGCCGGCTTGCCGGCCGCCACGCGCTCGGCGACGGATTCGCAGCCGTGGTCGACCGCGTTGACGACCAGATGCTTGAGCGCGTCCGAGACGCCATCCAACACCTGCTTGTCGAGCTCGACGTCCTGGCCCTGCAGCACGAGGCGAACGTCCTTGCCGGTGGCCGTCGCGAGATCACGGACGACTCGCGGCAGGCCGGCCACCACGCGCCGTACCGGGACCATCGCCAGACCCATCGCACCGTCGCGCACCTGCGACAGCCGGCTCTGCGCATCATCGGTCAGTTCACGAAGCTCACGGGCAGCGGCGAGCATCTGATCATCCGCGGCGATCAGTCGGGTCAGCGCCTGCTGCGCGTCATCGGGCAACGGATGCGTGACGACCGCGTCGCGAAGGGTACGCAACCAGCGGGTCGTGTCGGAGGCGACCGACTCGATCGTGGTGCTGGCTCGCTCGAGCCGGCGGGCATCGAGCTCCGCCTCACCGACGACGTCGATCAGCTCGTAGACCTTCGCCGTCGTGACTCGAACCGAGTCGCCGCCGCGGCGCAGTGCATCGTCGACGGTCTCGTCGTCCTCGGGTATTACCGGTGTCCAGATCGGTACGACGACCGGCTCCTCGCCGCTGAGCGCGCGGCCCATGGCGTCGGCGAGGGAGTGCAGGTGCTCGTCGGGGACCGGGTCGTCCACGCCCGGGAGCGCCCCTGAGATCCCGTCGCACGAGGCGAGCAGCAGGTCAACCAGGTCGCGGCGCACGGGGAGGCGCCCATCGCGAAGCGCACCGAGCAGGTCCTCAGCGCTGTGCGCGACCGCGAGGACTTCGGAGAGCCCGAGCATGCGCGCCGAACCCTTGACGGTGTGGGCATCGCGGAACAGGCTCACGACCACCTGGCGCGGCGAAGGATGTGCCTCGAGCGCCAGCAGCCCAGCCTGCAGCGACGCAACGCGCTCCTCGACCTCGGCGCGAAACGTTGCCAGCAGCTCCGGGTCGTCAGCCCAGCCGGCCATTAGCCGCTCCAGATGCCCGGTTTGATGCACAGCTCACGAATAGTTCATCGGCGCGGCTCACTCCAGCCTGAACCTCGCAACCGCGCTGAGAAGCGTGCTCATGAGATCCCTGAGCCGCTCCGCGGAGGCCGCGTGACTCCGCGTGGCCGAGGTGGCGCTCTGACTCGACCCGGTGACCAGATGCATTGCCTGAACGACCGCGTCACTCGCCACCCGTTGCTGCCGGGTCGCGGCGGTGATGTCGTGCGCGGCGCGGGTGGTGTCATCGACGCGCGCGCTGATCTGCACGAGCGCCGTTTCCACCACCTCTTGACGTTCCAGCCCGATCGCGACCGCCTCGACACCCTCACGGCTGACCGCTCCGGTCGCGGCGACCTCGACCTCGAGCTCCTTGACGATCTCCGCGATGCCGGCGGTCGCGGCCCGCGCCTTTGCGGCCAGCGCTCCGATCTCGGTCGCGACGGTCGAGAATCCGTGACCGAGCTCCCCGACGCGTGCTGCCTCGATCGAGGCGTTCACGGCGAGCATCGTCGTACGCCGACCCAGCTCGTCGATCAAACGCGTCATCTCCGCGATCTGAGCGACCCGCTCGTCGAGCCGACCGGTGCGAGCGCCGAGCTCTTTCACGCGTTCACCGATCGCCATCATCGACGCGGTCGCCGCGGCGACGCTGCGCACACCGGTGTCGACGTCGACCCGCGTCGAGCCGGCGAACGTCGACACCCGCTCCGCGGTCTCCGCGATCGAGGTGGCGGTTGCCGCGAGCTGCTCGATGGTGCTGGTGGTCTGCGAGACGGCGGAGGCCTGCTGCTCGACCGCACCCACTTGTGACGATGCCGTACCGGCGAGGTCGCTGGCGTTCTCCGCCAAGTGCTCCGACACGTCGCTCAACTGACGGACCAGCCGGCGCAGTGACAACACGGTGTCCGCAAACACGACCGCAAGCGTCGCGGTCGCCTGATCGGCCGGGTCCTCCAGTGACGGCACCGCCGAGAGGTCCCCGTTCGAGACGGAGTCCAGGAGGGTCGACAGCCGGTGGACGTCGTCGATCAGCGCGATGCGCTGGTCACGGGCCCGCGCGACGGCCTGATGTGCGCCGCTCGCCAGCGCGCCCGCCGCCCAGCCGAACAACGGCATGGCGGGAAGGATCACCACCAGCCGACCGACACCCGCGATGTCGAGCGTGTGGGAGAACCCGGCAGCTGCGTAGATCCCGCTCGAGGACAGCGCGCCGACGAGCAGACCGACCGACGGTCCGAGGACCGCGCCTGACACGACGACCACCGGCAGGAACAGCACCCATGTCGGGGCGGCAAGGCCGTCGGCATTCGCGACCGCGCCGGTGAGCGAGACGAGGAGGCCCGACATGAGAACGGACCCGAGGGCACGGCGCTTCAGCGGGCTCAGACCGTCGGCGACGTCGGGGTCGGTGACGAGCGCGGCCAGGCCGACCGCTGACATCGCGGCGGCCACTGCCCAGATCGTCAGCGGCGTCGAGTGGACCGGCAGGGATGTGCTGTCGGTGCGGGCGGCGACGACGGCGCAGACCACCATCAGCAGGAGACTGCCCAGCGTCAGCTGTTGCGCGACCTGGAGGACTCGCTTGGCGAAGTGCGTGGCTTTCAGCTCGTCGTAGGTGGGATCGACACTCGGATCGTCGAGCGGCTCGCTCACGATGGGGTCGATCCCGACCAGTTCCGCGAGCTTGCGCTCGATGTCGACTGGCAGGGCAGTGGCGACGGGTGTCACCGCCGGAGCGCGCGGCGTCGGTACCGCACCGACCACTGTTTCCAGCACCGCCTCGCGCCCCTTCGGTAGATCGTCGTGGCGACCGGTCGCCGCACGCGGGACTCGAACCGTGCCGAGTCCCATGCCCTTGCGCTGCGCGGCCATCACCGCCTCGCAGTTCTCATGCTGTCGCCGACTCCTCACCTGGAGCTAGACGGACCAACCGGACATGCGCCGAATGGCCCACATCTCAAGATCGGCGCATGGCGCAACGGGCTTGAGCGGGGTTACGCGACCTTGAACTGCGCGATCGATGCGCGCAGTTCAGCGGCCAGCACGTTCAGCTGGGCAGCCGCGGCCGCCGCCTGCTTGGAGCCGACGGCGTACTGCCGGGAAACGTCCGATACCTGCGTCATCGCGGACACGACCTGGTCGGATGCGGAGCGCTGTTGCTGGGTCGCGATCGAGATCTCCTTGGCCGCCGTCGTGGTCTCGTCGACCATGCCGCTGATTCGCTCGAGTGCCTCGACGACGCCACGGGCGAGGTCGGAGCCGGTCCGGACCTCCTTGGCGCCTTCCTCGCTGGCGATGATGGTCGCGTTCGTCTCGCTCTGGATTTCGTTGACGATCGACGCGATCCGGCCGGTCGACTCCTGGGCGCGCTCGGCGAGCTTGCGAACCTCAGATGCCACAACAGCGAACCCGCGGCCGTGCTCGCCGGCGCGGGCGGCTTCGATCGCCGCGTTGAGTGCGAGCAAGTTGGTCTGTTCGGCCAAGTCGTTGATGACCTCGAGAATCCGGCCGATCTCCTGGCTCTTCTCGCCCAGTGAGAGCGCGCGGGAGGCAATCGAGTCCACGCGGTTCGCGATGGTGTCCATCGCGCCGACGCTCGACTGCACCGCATTGCGGCCGTCGTCAGCGTGGCGCAACGTCTCCGCGGCGTACCTCGCTACCGCCTCGGCGGTCTCGGCGATCTGTGCCGCAGTCGCGGCGAGTTCCTCGATCGTCGACGTCGTCTCGGTGACGGCGGATGACTGCTGCGACGCCGATGCGGCGTGCTCCTCGGCAGTCGCGAGCAGCTCCCCGGCGGCGGCGCCGATCTGCTCACCACCGGTCCGAATCTGCCCGACGAGGCCGCGCAGGTTGGTCAGAGTGTGCGAGAACGCACCCGACAGCACTTCGAGCGCCTCGTGATCGCTGTCCTCGCCTGCCATGTGAACCGACAGGTCGCCCTCGGCCGCTTGCGCGAGCACCTGGGAGAGCTCACCGACCCGAGCCTGGAGCTCGTCACGCTCGGCGCGCGCCATCGCTCGCATCGCCCAGATCGACTGCGACAAGGCACCGTTGAACCAGGTGAGAGCGGGGAACACGGGCAGCACGAGCACGAGCCACGCGACAGTGGTCGAGTCGACACTGTGCGCGATCAGCGCAGCTGCGACCAGGCAGCCGGAGTTGGCGACACCAAGCAGCACGGACTGCCACTGCTTGAGGGTCGTTGCGGCGAAGAGAAGGGCCGGCAGGTACAGGATCCAGAACGGACCGCGCAGGCCGCCCGTCACGGCGGTCGCAGCGCTCACCGACAGCGTCGTCGAGAGCAACAGCACCATTCGGTAGATCGTGATCCGCCGGCGGACGTGCGCGACGGAGGCCTGAATCGTCGGGAGCAGAGACATGAAGGTCGCGTTGACGAACGCGAGGCCTTCCCAGCAGTAGAGCGCCTTGAGGTGGACGTGGACACCAGCGGCGGGGTGGCGATGCAGGACGATGGCACCGACGATCGCGAGCAGGCTGCCGACCCAGGTCGAAGCGGCCGCAACACGGCTCAGCTTCTTGCTGAAGTCCACTGTCCCTCCATCCTCCCGTGACGTTCATCAGGTTCATCGGGCGAATTCGGTTCGCCCTGAAGTCCGCGCTCAGCGGCGGTTGAGCGTGGCGTGGTGCGTGATTAAGCCGTGCGACGGCCGCGCGGCAGGCTCTCGCGCAGGCGCATCACCGCCGGCACGTCGAGCACGGCGAGCGGTCCGTCCTCGCGGGGTGACTGGCCGCTGAGCAGGTTCGAGCCGATCGGAGCGCTGGCTGGAGGGAACGGTGCGACGTCGACGAGCGCCGTCGTACCGTCCACCGCGTCGACCAGCAGGCCAACCGCGACGGAGCCGTCGGTGAGGACGATGAGACGACCGCTGCTTTCCAGTGGCACGGCCTCAGCGCCGAGGAGTGGCCGGAGGTCAAGGATCGGCAGGATCCGGCCACGCCAGTTCGCCACGCCGGCGAGCCAGGCCGGCAGACCGGGAACTCGCGTCACCGCGGGGGCACGTCCGACCTCGGCGACCGATGCAAGATCCACGGCGAACCGACCCGCGCCGAGGTGCACGATGATCGCGTCAGTGCTCACCGACTCCTGGTCGACACCGCCGAGGTCCTCCGTCGGCGCGACAAGCTGCGATTCCGTCACCCATGTTGTCTCGGCGCATTCACCCGTGTGGTGTAGCGCGAGGTGAGGACAACCGCAACCGCGCCTGCGATGAGACCGGCGAACAGCAGCGCCACGCTGACGTGTGCGACGGGCGGGTCCGGCGGGAGCGCGCCGGGCAGGATCACGTCGCCGCCCGGGCCGGACGCCGAAAGGACAGCGAGCACCACCGCCCAGGCGACGAGCGGGATCGCCGAGCCCGCCCAGGTCCGGGTACCGACGCCGCCGAGCAGCCCGAGGGCGACGTTGCCGACGACGGCCAGCAGCAGCGAGAGGCCGACCACTCCCGCCGTGCGCTCCGGGACCAGGAAGGCCTCGATCACGGCCGAGAGCGCGGCGGCGGCGGCGAGGACCAGGTACGTCGTCGCCAGCGCGCCTCGCTCAACCGCCACGGGCCTGCCCACGGCGACGAGCCTAGGGCGACGGAACGATGTGACAGCGTTATCGCCATAGCGACAGCGCTGCCACGTCGTCAGCCTTTGACGAACGAGTCCTTCGCGGCTTCCTCCGGCGTCCGGACGTCGATCACCGCGGGCGGCGGACCGGCTGCCTTGGCGGCGTCGAGCACCTCGCGGATCTCCTTGCCGACCAGCTCGTTGCGCTCGACCAAGGCGTCCCGCAGCGCAGCGACCAGATGCTGGTTCTCCTCGAGGGCCCCCTTGACGATGACCTTCTGGTTCTGCAGGAACTCCTCGACTCGCTGGCGACCATCTGGGTCCCCGAGCACCCGCCCCACGATGTTCGTGTTGTTGAACGTGCTGCCCTGGATCGCGGCGTACGAGACGAGCGTGTCCATCATTCCCGCGGCGCCGACCATCTGCGCTGCGACATTCGTCGCGTAGAGCAGGTCGCCGGCCGGGCCCGTCGTGACGTCCCCGAAGAAGATCTCCTCCGCGCACTGGCCACCCATCGCGATCTGGACGAGCGCGGTCATCTCCTTGCGCGAGCGCGTGTAGACCTCCTCGGAGTCACCGTGCGCCAGCATGCCGAGCGCGTCCCGCCGCTTGATGATCGACAGGATCTCCATCCGGCGGTTCGGTGCCATCAGGTACGCCGCGGTTGCGTGGCCCGCCTCGTGCGTCGCGATGAGCCGCTTCTCGTGGTCGGTGTAACCGACCGGCTGCCCGATGCCGACCGACAGCGTGAGCCGGGCGCCCTCGACGTCCTTCCAGTTCATCTTGTTGTCACCGCGGCGAACCGCGTTGACCAGCGCTTCATCGAAGAGCTGCTCGATCTGTACCGGCGTGTAGCCCTGCGTGACCCCGGCGAACGTGTCCCGCAGTTCCTCGTCGTCGAGCTCGTCGTGGTGTGCCTTCTTCGCGAGGAAGTGGTCAGCGAGCGCCCGGCGCCCGCGCTGGTCCGGTGCCTGGAAGTTCAGCGACCGGTCGAATCGGCCGGGGCGCAGCAGGGCGGGGTCGAGTGAGTCCGCACGGTTCGTGGCGGCGATCAGCAGGATGTTGGCGCGGCGGGGCGCCGGCATCGGGATCTGCCGGTGCGCAGGCATGAGCTTGTTCATCGTGTTGACGATGCCGCTCCATGCCTTGTGCCAGCCCATGGGCTCGTCGAAGGACTGCATCTGCACGAGCAGCTCGTTGACTACGCCGCCGACACCCTCACTGATGTAGTTGTTCGTGACGGTGGCCGGCGCGGTCTGCAGATACGACGACGGCAGGCTTTCGAGCGAGCCGCAGCATGCGATCGAGCTCGCGACCGAGTCCTTCGCCGACATGCCCATCCCGTGACGGGTTCCGCCGATGGCGTCGATCTCCTCGATGAAGCCGATGACGCCGCCCTCGGCAAGCGCTGTCTTGCGCAGCACCTTGAAGAACGAGCGGATCTTGCCCGCGGTCGCGCCGTAGAACATGGACTGGAACGACGTGCCTGAGACGAAGAAGAACGGAACCCCCGCCTCGGCGGCCATCGCCTTCGCGGTGTGGGTCTTTCCGGTGCCAGGCAGACCTTCGAACAGCAGGCCGCGTCGCGGCGTACCACCCATCTCGGCGGCGAATGACTTGTGCGCAAGGAACAGGTTGATGGAACGAATGACCTCGGACTTCACCGGGTCGATTCCGACGACGTCGGACAGCCGCACGTCGATCTGCTCAGGCCGGTACATGATGTGCGGGCTGCGCCGCGAGACCAGGAGCATCGCGGCGTAGATGCCGAGCAGGCCCGCGAAGAACAGGATCGGCGTGACGACCAACCAGTTGACGTGCGGGAAGTTGAAGACGTCGAACGGACGGCTGTCGAAGATGCGCCACCAGAGGAACGCTGCGGGAATTCCGACATAGAACGCGATCCGCCACAACCGGCGGCGGCGCTGAAGCTCTCGCCTGACGCCGACGTCAGCGCCGGCCACCGAAAGGATGGAGTCGCCAGCAGCTCCGTACAGGGCCTGGGACACGGGTTCTACAACTGCCGACGAACGCTCCACGGAGCCTCGATTCACGATTGAAATGGTGCGATTTGGAACTCGTATCGAGTCTTTCACCGAGTGCGCGTACTTGAACGTTCGCGATGGGCGATTTCACCCCTATGGGCTAATCAGGAAGGCCTATTTTCGGCCGAAGTACCTGAACGGCCTAGTCCTGTGTGCCTGTCGGAACGCTGACGAGTCAGACGAGCCCGGCAAACAGGTCGGATTCGCGACCTTCCGACACTTCCGACTCGCCCCGCGCCAAGACGTAGTGCTCGAGTCCGAAGGCGCCCTGCGCGATGTCGTTCGACAGTGCGAAGAAGTGGCCGTCGACGGCGATCTGGGTCGGGTACGCCCGCATCGCATCCATCTTCTTCGGCAGGTAGGCACGCGCATCGACGACCGTGGTGACGATGTCGTCGTTCACGCCGAAGGTCAGGTCCTCAGGTGCCGTGACACCGAACGGAGCATCCTCGCCGAGCTCCTTCAGGGCGACGAAGGCTTGCTGGAGCAGGGAGTTCGGTACGACGGCGTAGTACAGCTTCGACGGCGACCACGGCGCGCCATGCTCGGGGTAGCGCGCGGGATCCCCCGCAGCATCGAACGCGCCGACCGCCACACGATGCGCCTGGATGTGATCAGGATGGCCGTACCCACCGTTGTCGTCGTAGGTGATGAGCACCTGCGGGCGCACCTCGCGGACGACCCTGACGAGCTCGCCGATCGCTTCGTCGAGGGCGGCGTTCCAGAAGCACGAAGGGTTGTCGTTGGTCGACTCGCCCATCATCCCGGAATCGCGCCATCGGCCGGCGCCGCCGAGCCACCGATGGTCGACAACTCCGAGGGCACGCATCGCGGCATCGAGCTCGGTGATGCGATGCTCACCGAGACCGTCGTCACGGTTGGACGCGAGATGCTCCAGGTCTGGGACCAGGATCTCGCCCTCTTCGCCGAGTGTGCACGTGACGAGCGTGACGTGCGCGCCTTCGGCGGCGTACTTCGCCATCGTTGCGCCGGTGGCGATCGTCTCGTCATCCGGGTGGGCGTGCACGAGCAGAAGTCGTCGGGCGGGCTCAGCGGTCACGACGCAAAGGCTATGTGGCGGCGTGTCACATCGACGGGGTCGGGCAAGATCATCGTGTCGACCGAAGGAGAAGGCGAATGGCAACGGTGTTGGATGACGCTGCCCGGGATGCAGCTCTGGGCGAGCTCACTGGTTGGGCGGGTGACCGGTCCGCGATCCGCCGGACGGTTCACGTCGACGGCGGTCCGCAGGCGATGGACGACGTGCTCGCGAAGCTCGAGGTGATCGCCCGCGAGATGGACCACGACCCGGACACCGAGATCACCGACGGCGACCTGACGATCGTCATGTCGACGCACTCGGCCGGCGGGGTCACCGAGCTCGACATCGAATACGCCAGAAGAGTGGACGCGCTGCTCGGCTGAGGCGGCGCCACGTGCGATATCGCTGGGCAGTAACCGGGCTCCTCGCCTCAGTCGTCTTGAGTGGGGCCGAGCATCCTGCTGCCTCGGCTACGCGATCGCACCCGATGACGAGCGAGGCGAAGGCATACCAGTTCCTCGACCGGGTGATGGATCGTCGCGCGACGGGCTCAACGCGACGCCTCGTTCGGAGCTACGTCGGTGGCCCGCTGGCCCGCAAGCACTACACCGACTCGGTCACGTACGACGATGCCCTGGTGATCGACGCCTACATCGCAGCGGGCACGCGCAGTGCGATCCGCCGGGCGCGCGCGATCGCGAACGCGCTCGTGTTCATCCAGCGCCACGACCCGATTGGTGACGGGCGGATCCGGGCGGCGTACGCGCCGAGACCCCTGACATCGACGGCATCGATTCGGGTTCGCGACCGGACGTCCGACGTCGGCAACATGGCGTGGGTCGGGATGGCGCTGGCACGCACCGCCTCGGTGACGGGTGATCACACCTATCTTCGCGCGGCCGTGAGGATCGGGAAGTGGGTCCACAAGCACTGCCGTGACACGAGAGGTCCCGGTGGCTACACCGGCGGCGTGACCGGGCACGGCCGACTGATTCGGTGGAAGTCGACCGAACACAACCTCGACCTGTACGGCCTCTTCGAGATGCTCGCGGCGGCAGGCAGGTCCCGCTTCGCAACCGACGCCGCGTGGGCACGAACATTCGTCGGGCAGATGTGGAGCAGCACCGCGCATCGCTTCTACGTCGGAACCAGGACCGACGGCAGGACGGTGAACGATGACGAGCAACCAGAGGACGTCAACAGCTGGGCACAGTTGTCGCTCCGCGACGTCCGCTTCGATCGGGCAGTCGACTGGGATGTGCGGCATCTCGCCGTCACAGGTCGATTCGACGGCGTGAGCTTCTGCTCCGGCGACCGCTCCGGCGTGTGGTTCGAAGGCACCGCGCATCTGGCCGATGCACTCGAGCAACGAGATGCAGTCGGAGACGCGAAGCGCGCCGCGGCATACCTGTCCGACATCCGCTTCGCGCAACGACACGGCCACAACAGTGACGGCCGAGGAGTCATCGCGGCGTCGAAGAACCGCCTGGGTGACTGCGACGGTGGACGCTACTTCAGCTCCATGCACACGGGCGCGACCGCCTGGTACATCCTCGCCCTGAAGTCGGTAGACCCTTTCACGCCGCTCGCGGCTCACTAGTGAGCGACGGCGACTCACCTGGTGGCGTCGCTGCCCCTACGGGTATCGAAGGTGCGCGACGACCGGGTTGTGGTCCGATGGGATCGCGCCCTTGAAATGACCGTGATGCAGCCGCAGCACGATGCCCGCGGAGGTGACCCTGATCCCCGTCGGCACGTAGAGGTGGTCGATGTCGATCCCTCGGCGTGGCGGTCGGCGCAGGTTCTCGTTGTCGCTGTCGTATCGTCCGTTGACCCGCTTGTGGGCAGTCTTCAGCGTGTCCAGGAGCCCGGCTTTGCGCATCACCTTCCCGGACCCGACCTTGGTACTCGACGCGTTGAAGTCACCCCCGAAGAAGACCGGAACGAACCGCCGCTTCGCGATCTTGATCGAGTGGCGCAGCAGCTTCTTCGTCTCGGCCGCACGAGTTGCGTCGTAGGACGAACCGACACCCACGAGCAGATGCGTGCACACGAACAGGAACCGCGATCCAGTCGCGCGGCTCGCGAACTCCTTGTACGCCGCCCACTTCTGGTCACCGACCGAGAAGTGGCCGCCCTTTCCAACAGGCCGGAGCGTCGCGTGGTTGTAGATGATGTAGTCGCCGGTCCGGAAGTGATGCGGCTGCTTAGGTGGGATCTCTGTCCGGGCCAGCCGGTAGGGCTTGCCGATCTTGTGACGCAACGAGTCGACCTGGCGCTTGTGCGAGTGAGGGAGGTAGTAGGCGCCCTCCTGGACCGCGATCACGTCCGGCCTGGCACCGCGAATGAGGCGAGCCTGCTTCGGCGCCCGCTTCGACCAGGGCGGAATGCGGCCGCTGCCTTCGAAGCTGCCATCCGCTTGCAAGCTGCGAATGTCGTAGGTCATGACCGTGACGGACAACCGGTATGCGCCGGGCCGCGTGTGGACCGCTGCGGCGCGGCCCGACTGCCCCGGGACAGCAACTGCCCCCTCCGCACCCACGAAGGCGACCGCCAGCGTCGCAGCGACGATCATCCGACGGGATGGTGTGACGCGACGCATGTTCCCTCCTCCAACATCAGCAGCTGTACGACCAGTCACTATCGCGCTAGCCCACCGCGATCAGCCATCAGAGCCCGATCGGCCGGTCGCCGACGACCCTAACGACAGCCGCCACCACCAACCTCGGCGACGATTTCCGCGAGCTTCCCGAGCCGGCGGTCTGCGCCGCCGACGATCTCTTCCAGCCAGCTACCCGCCTCGGCCACGTCGACCTTGCCGAACCGCAACAGCTCCTCGATGTCAGCCCAGTCCTTTCGCCGATCGAACAACGCCTTGAACACCAGCAGATCGGTAGCCGAGAGGATGGGCACGGAGGCATCGAGCATCGGCACCAGCTCGGCGCGCGAATCGATGGCGTCGTGGAGGGCGTGCTGCGGGAAGAACAGGTCGAGTGGGATTGGCGGGCCGGCATCGGGCACCGGCCACCGAAGCCGCACCTGACCATCGCTACGGACGGTTGCGACGTCAGCCTTCGTCCACGGCACATCGTCTGGCAACACATCGAAGACTCGTTGCGGCTTCTTGGGATCGGCGCTGACGTTCAGGTCGATATCGTTCGTCGCCCGGGCTTGCGAGACGTGGTACGCCAGCGCCAACGCTCCGCCGATCGCGTGCCGGATCCCGGCTCGATCCAGCCGCCGATGCACGTCGACCGCCCGCTCCAGGACGATCAACGGCGAGACCGTCATCCGGCGCGCAACTGCCGGAACGTTGGATACGTCAGCGGTCCAGCATCGCGCCTCGGCAACGCCATCGCGATCGCAGCAACCTGTTCGAGCTGCGCCGCCGCGGCCCGTGACTGGTCGACCGTCGTCGTCGTGTCGATCGAGCCGCCACACGCCTCGATCAGCCGGATCAAAGCGTCACCACTGGGCACCCGGCGGCAGTTCTCGTAAGCGCTGATCAGCGTGGCGGCGATCCCGCTGCGGCGTGCCAGCTCCTTCTGCGACAGACCCGCGCGACGGCGCACCTCGCGCAGCACCTCGGCAGAGCGGCTCATTGGTCAATCCTACCGGGGGGTTAACGGATCGCGCTACCCCCGGATGGCGCGATGCACCGTTTCACGTGATCGTGGGAGAAACGTATTTCCAGCGAGGCGAACAGGAGCAGACATGAACCCGATGGCTCGACGGATGTTCGAGCTCGTCGAGCCGATCGGGGTCATTCCCTACTCAGCTGATGAGCCCAATGAGGCGATGTTCGCGTTGGGGTTCACGAACTACTGGGACGTCTACTTCGCGGGACGGGCCGCGCCCCTCGGGTTTGCCAACGCGGAGGTGGTCGACGCGCTGTTCTACAACTTCGCGCCTGGAGAGGTGGCCCGCCACATCCCGAAGGTGTGGCTCACGACGTCGCCCGCCGCGGCAATCGCTGCCCGGCAAGAGGGCTGCGCGAGAGCGCTTCGGCGGATCCTGGCTGAACGTGTAGACACTCCTGCCTTCGCCCGCGCGACCGATCTGCTGACCAAAGCTGCGACCAGCGCCCCGACTGAGGGCCGGCCCATGTACGCCGCGCTTCGGGCGCTGCCGATCCCCGATGACGTGGTGGCTCGGTTGTTCCACGCGGCCTCGTTGCTGCGCGAGCACCGCGGGGACGGTCACATCGCGGCCCTGATGATCGAAGGGGTCGGCGGCCTCGAGGCACACGTCTTGCTCGCCCTGGACATGAACCTGCCGGCGGAGAAGTTCGGCCGCATCCACCACCTCCCACCAGCTCAGCTCGCCGCGGTCATCGACGGGATGCGCGACCGCGGCTTGATCGGAGCTGACGGCTGGCTCACGGACGAGGGTCGGGCCGTCAAACAACGTGTCGAAGCGCGCACCGACGATCTCGCGGCGAAACCGTACGAAAGCCTCGACGCTGAGGAGCTCGACGAGCTCGTCTCCGCTCTCGAGCCGCTCGCCGAACTGCTGCTCGCCGCCCAGAAGTTCTAGTCCCCGACGGACGAGCGGTCTGCGGATCGAGAACGTCGATCAAATCCGGACGGTGACGGGTCAACCGCTAGCCCAGCTTTCGCGAATAGACAGATGTGATGGGGCGCCTGCTGGACTCGACACTGGATCGCGGCTTGATCGGCTACACCACGATCGGCTACCAGGTCCGACGGCGGACGAACTGGCCGGCGGACCCGGCGGCGGGATCACTGGCAGGCAAGCTGGCGATCGTGACCGGCGGCAGCGCCGGGATCGGCAAGGCGACAGCCGCCGGGCTCATGTCGCTTGGAGCGCGGGTGCACATCGTCGTGCGTGACCGGGAGCGCGGCGAGGCGGCCGCGGCAGAACTCGCTCGGCATGCCGTCGGTGGCGACGTCAGGGTCGACGTCTGCGATGTCTCGTCGATGCGGTCGGTCGAGAAGTACGCCGCTTCCTTCCCCGGTCCGTTGGACGTTCTCATTCACAACGCGGGAGTCATGCCACCCGAGCGCGCCGAGAGCGTCGACGGGTACGAGATGGGCCTAGCCACCCATGTGCTCGGCCCGCACCTGCTGACCCGCCTCCTGACGCCGGCGATGGAAGCAGCCGGCGCCGCCCGCGTCATCTGGGTGACCTCCGGCGGGATGTACGCCCACCGTCTCGATCCCGACGAGCTGGACTCGGCGCCTGCCACCTATCGTCCGGCGGCCGTCTATGCCCGCACCAAACGCATGCAGGTCGCATTGGCCGACGAGTGGGCGCGCCGGCAGGCCGCGGGACCCGAGACTGTCGTGAACAGCATGCATCCGGGCTGGGCTGACACTCCGGGTGTTGCCGCATCGCTCCCCACGTTCCGACGGCTCCTGGGCCCGTCGATCCGTACGCCGGAACAGGGCGCGGACACCGTGGTCTGGCTGGCAGCCGCGCCAGAAGGTGGCCAGGTCAGCGGTGAGTTGTGGCATGACCGCATGCGTCGTACCAAGCACTATTTGCCCTGGACACGAGAGACCGCCGCGGACCGCAAGCGGCTGTTCGACATCTGCGACGACCTCACCGGTCCAGCAGAGTTGTCCGAATTGAGCGCGGTCAGAGCAACGTCAGGCTCGGACAACTCGCGCAGGAGCTAGAGCGACGCGTTTGGCCGCGTCCGCCCCTGAGTCAACACACGGATCTGCTGGTCGGGGCGGTTCCCGTGGGCGGCGCAGTGGTCAAGCCAGCCCGGTGGCAACCACCCTCCGGAGATCAACTGGGGATGCTGCGAATGGTGAGCGAGTGCCCACAGGACGAACAGAAGCTCGGACCAGTTCCCGCGGATGATCCAGGAGATGGGTCCCGTCGTACTGTCACCCTGGATGTGGACATCGCCGGGACCGACCATTTGCGCTGTGTTGATCTGCGGCCACGTCCAGGCGAACAGGCCCTGAGCGGTATGCATATAGAACCCGTGCGTCGACACCCACAGGTTGCCACTATCCACTGGCATCCAGCGCGGAGTAGCAGCAGCCACCGCGGCGTTTCGTCGGCGCGCGTTGCCGGCCTGTCGACCGACGACAGACGCTGCGGTCAGCGCTAGTCCCGCGACGCCGCCGGCGAGGATGAAACCGCCTTGGTGTCTGTAGGTGCCATCGCCGGGCGCTCCGTAGGCCAGAAGTTGGAACGTTCCGGAGACCAGCATTTTCTCGGCGGCGCCAGCCTGAGGCGGGAATGGTGAGCTGAGCTCGGGTCGCTCGCGGACAGATCCCCCGAGAACTGCCGCGGCAATATCGAAGGTGTGCCAGATCGCGCCGTCATGATCTGTCCAAGGTGCTGGCTTTCCCATTTGCCCTCCTCACAGGTCTGGAGTGGCTGGGCTTCGCCCCGTTTTCGCTCCAACCGCTGCCGGGCACTTGCACGATTCCGCCGCCGCTCCGGTGATGCTGCGAGCAGGCTGTCACAACGCGACGCCAATATCCGGGCTTTCTCAAACCCCAAGGCGCCTCACCCAGGGATCGGTATCAGTACGACTTCCGCTCGCGACCGCTCAGGCCAAGGATCGATCAGGTGCCTATACGTTGAAGCGGAACTCGACCACGTAACCGTCTGTCAGCCAACGGACGTCATCAACGAGCACCGCGTCTCGCACGTAGCTCGGGGACTACGAGATTCGGAACCGTACGCAGCATGAAGCGATCGAAGTGCGGAACCGTGAAGGCCGCGTATCCGTGCTCTGGTGTGTACAACAGACCCATGTTGATCAACTCGGCGCGAGTAGGGCCCAGGTTGGTCGACGTCCGTCCCATGACCTGGGCCACGTCAGCTGCCTTTTGGGGCTGGGGTCCGAGCTCAGCCATGGCACGTAGGTACGCCGTCTGAAGTTCGGTCGCCCGATCCAGGCGAACCCGAAAGAAGGATGAGTCGAGCTTTGCCTCGTAGGCAGGAACCGCAGCCACGACATCGTCGGCCGCGATCTCGGGCCCATTCGCAACAGTCCATGTTGCATAGCCCAACTCTTGGATGAAGTAGGGATAGCCGCCCGTCACGTCGAAGGCGGTCTCGAGCGCCTTGTCTGAATAGTGCGCACCCTCCGCACGGGCGGGCTGGTCGAGCGCGGCACTCGTGTCCACCGCGTCCAAGCCGCCGATGGCGGGAAACTTGAAGAGCCGCTCCGCGTAGGACTTCGCATCACCCGCAAGCTCTGCGATCTGCGGCAGGCCGGCACCGACGAGCGTCACCGGCAGCGCGAGCTGGACGACGCGATGGAGCGCTTGGATCAGCGCTTCTAGTTGTCCCTTGCTGAAGAACTGGACTTCGTCAAAGAGCAACACGACCCCGCGTCCTTGCTCTCTCGCCGCTTCACCGATGGCCACGAGCACATCGGTCAGATCCATCGACAAGTCCTGGTGGTCAGCCATGCCTTCGATCGCCTCGACATCCAGGCCGGCCGTGACGGCACCGGCCGGCTCGATGGTCAAGGTGAAGGACTTCAGAACCCCTGCTGCATGACGAAATCGCTCGGTCCAGCGCGCTCTCGGGGACAACTCAAACAACGCGGCGCGCAACTTCGACGCCATCCTTCGACGGAACTCGGAGTCCTCGTGTTTACTGACCTCGACCTCGACGACCACCCACTGATGCGACAGCGCGGTGCGTCGAAACTGCCCCAACAGGACGGTCTTGCCCACACCGCGCAAGCCCGTGATGATCATCGACTGCTCGGTCCGACCGCGCTCCAGCCTTGCCAGCAAAAGGTCGAACGAGGCCAACTGATCGTCGCGGCCAACGATCGCCTCCGGCTCGGCGCCTGCGTTTGGCGTGTATGGGTTGGTCAGCGGGTCCACGCAGCCATCTTACTGTCTTTAGGACGCTTTATGACCCTCTGGTAAAACCAGATAAGATTACTAAAACTCGCTTCGTCGCGACCTGCCTCACGACTGTCCCTGCCACCCGCCTACACGTTGAAGCGGAACTCCACGACGTCGCCGTCGGCCATCAGGTAGTCCTTGCCTTCGATGCGGGCCTTGCCGGCCGACCGGGCGGCCGCGATCGAACCGGCCGCGACGAGGTCGTCGTACGAGACGATCTCGGCCTTGATGAAGCCCTTCTGGAAGTCCGTGTGAATGACCCCAGCGGCCTCCGGCGCGGTGGCACCCTTCTTGATCGTCCAGGCTCGTGACTCCTTCGGGCCGGCCGTCAGGTAGGTCTGGAGGCCGAGCGTCTCGAAGCCGACCCGCGCCAGGATCGACAGGCCGGACTCTTCCTGGCCATATTCCGACAGCAGCTCCGCGGAGTCTGCGGCGTCTAGTCCGATCAGCTCGGACTCCAGCTTCGCGCTGACGAACACCGCGGGCGCCGGTGCGACCAGGTCGGAGAGCTTCGCCCGCAACCCGTCGTCACCGAGGTCGGTGTCATCGAGGTTGAACACGTAGATGAACGGCTTGTCGGTCAGCAGGAAGGACTCGCGCAGCGCATCACGATCGAGCGAAGGATCACTCGAGATCGGGCGTCCCTCGTCGAGCACGGCCCGCGCCGCCTGCACTGCGGCCAGCTCGGCCCGCTTGTCCGGCTTCATCCGGGCCTCGCGCTCCAGCCGCTGCAGGCGAGTGTCGATCGACTGAAGATCGGCGAGCACCAGCTCGGTGTTGATGGTGGCGATGTCGTCCGACGGCTCGACCTTGCCGTCGACATGGGTCACGTCGGGATCGTTGAACACCCGGACCACCTGGCAGATGGCGTCGGCCTCCCGGATGTTCGCGAGGAACTTGTTGCCGAGGCCCTGTCCTTCGCTCGCGCCCCGGACGATTCCCGCGATGTCCACGAAGGTCACGGTTGCGGGCACGATCTTCTCGCTGTCGAACATCTTCCCGAGTACGTCGAGCCGCCCGTCGGGGACGTTGACCACCCCGACGTTCGGGTCGATGGTCGCGAAGGGGTAGTTGGCGGCCAGCACGTCGTTCTCGGTCAGCGCGTTGAACAGCGTCGACTTCCCGACGTTCGGCAGACCGACGATCCCGATGGACAGACCCATGCATCCATTGTCAGGTACGTTCCAGGCACTCTCCGCGGGCCGGGATCAGCCGCGAGTCGCTGGGCGTTTTTGTCGTAGGTCCCCGTCACGATTGACGCCATGGACATCGCCGCCTTCCTCATCGCCCTCGTCACGCTGGCAGCCGGCGTCGTGGCGGGATTCGCGCTGGCGAAGAGCCGAATCGATGCCGCTACGTCAAAGTCCGCCGCAGCCGCGGCGGCCGCTAACGCCTCGCTGGCGGCGCAGCGCGACGCGATCATCGAGGAGCGCGACCTCCTGCGGATCGAACGCGATCAGACGCGGGCCGAGCTGCATGACGCGAGCAGTCGCTTGGCGGGAGCCCGGGCGCGGATCGACGCGCTCGAGCACAACGAGGAGCAGGTGAAGAACACCTTCGCTCGCATGTCTGCTGAGGCGCTCGAGCGGAACAACGCGACGTTCCTCGAGCGCGCCGACGCCGAGTTCAAGCGGGCCGGCGCGCCAATCGCCGAGTCCCTGGACAAGGTGGGGCGCCAGCTGACCGAGATCGAGAAGGAGCGGGCCGGAGCTCAGGCTGCGCTTCGCCAGCAGATCGAGTTCGTGCGGGTCACTGGCGAGCAGCTCAAAGCCGAGACTGCATCGCTCGTCAGCGCGCTCCGCAAGCCACAGGCCCGCGGCCAGTGGGGTGAGCTCCAGCTCCGCAAGTGCGTCGAGTACGCCGGCATGCTCGACCGCTGCGACTTCGCCGAGCAGGCCACGATCGCGAGCGCCGACGGCATCCTGCGCCCTGACCTCGTCGTCAATCTCGTCGGCGGGAAGTCGATCGTCGTCGACTCGAAGGTCACCCTGGTCGCCTACCTCGACGCCCACGAGGCGAGCGACGACTCGATCCGGGCCGAGCACCTGACCAGGCACGCCCGCCACCTCAAGCAGCACGTCGACGGGCTCGCAGCGAAGGCGTACTGGTCACAGTTCTCGGCAACGCCCGAGTTCGTGATCATGTTCGTGCCTGGCGATGGCCCGCTCAACGCCGCGCTCGAGCAGGACCCGACGTTGCTCGAGTACGCGATCAGCAAGCGAGTGCACATCCTCGGCCCGATGTCATTGGTCCCGACGCTCCGGGCGATCGCCTACTCGTGGCAGCAGCAGGCGCTCGCTGACAACGCTCGGGAGGTCTTCGACCTCGGGCGGGAGATGTACAAGCGGCTCGGAGTGTTCGGCGGCCACATGGACAAGCTCGGGCGTTCGCTCGCCAGCGCGGTCAAGACCTACAACGACTCCGTCGGGTCACTCGAGCGCAACGTGCTGTCCTCGGCGCGCAAGTTCACCGACCTCGAGTTCACCATCGAGACCATCGAGTCGCCGCCACCGATCGAGGAGCCGGTGCGCCAGCTCGCCGCCGGTGAACTGATCGACGGCGCGGAACGCGCGCGGCCCGTCGTGTCGCTACCTGTCGGCGAAGCGATGACTGCCGACGACGGTCCTCGTCAACTCGACCTCGATGGCCGGATGGAGGACTACGGCATCGACGTCGCGCCGCCCGGCGACGCCCCCCGCCGTACCGGCTCCTAGCCAGGCGCTCAGGCGCGGGCACCAACGCGCCGATTCTCCGGATGTGACCACGACTGGCCCGTCGATCGAAGGCGTCGACAGAATCCGGCAGGCGGCGGCGTACCTCAAGCCGTACGAGCCGCCGAAACGCCGGCGGAGCTGGTGGCCCAAGCAGCTCACCGTCAAGCGAACCGCCCTGCTCGCCGTCACCCTCCTCATCGGCGGCAACGTCGGCTGGCACTACCTGACCAAAGACGACCCGAAAGCAGCGCGCGGCGCCGTGATCAACACCGCGAACGCGGCGTCACACAACGACTGGTCCGCGGTGTACGAGCGGCTGTGCACCAGCGACCAGCGGCAGTTCACCGAGACCGAGCTCCACGACGCCGGTCGCGTGGCGCTGCTCTCGATCGGGGAGCTCGACCACGTGACCGTCTCGGCGGTGAAGCCGGTGAAGCTGACCGTCGGAGTCATGCGCTGGCCGGCCGAGCAGGTCAGCGGCCAGCTGGTGCCGGTCATCGGTCAGCCGAGCGACTACACGGTGACGGTGATCCAGGAGCGGGGCACCTGGAAGATGTGCCTGTCAGCCGGCGGATACAGCTCGACGGCGATGCACGTGAACGTCCCGCTCGGCAGCGGGTCGCTGGGCTTCTAGACCGCGGGGCGGTCGCGCCGCAGCTCGTGGGGTAGCGCGAAGGTCAGCGTTTCGACAACCGACGTGACCTCCTCGACGGCACCGAAGCCACGATCCGCCAGCCACGCAAGCACCTCTGCGACGAGCGACTCAGGCACGGACGCACCGCTGGTGACACCGACCGTCTTCGCCCCCACGAGCCACGCCTCGTCGATGTGGCTCACGTCATCGACCAGGTACGCCGCACGGGCACCGTTGCCGAGGGCGACCTCCACCAGACGGACCGAGTTGGAGGAGTTGGTCGAGCCGACGACGAGAACGAGATCGGACTCTGCTGCGATCTGCTTCACGGCGACCTGACGGTTCTGCGTGGCGTAACAGATGTCGTCGCTCGGCGGATCCATCAACAGCGGGAACTTCTCGCGAAGCGCGGCGACCGTCTCCTGCGTCTCGTCGACCGACAGCGTCGTCTGCGACAACCAGGCCAGCTTTGCCGGGTCACGGACCTCGAGGCTCGCGACCGACTCCGGACCGTCGACGAGGTGCACCCGGTCCGGCGCCTCCCCGGTGGTGCCGATCACCTCTTCGTGGCCCTCGTGGCCGATGAGCAGGATGTCGACGTCCTCGCGGGCGAACCGGCGGGCCTCGGCGTGCACCTTGGTGACCAGCGGACACGTGGCGTCGATCGTGTGCAGGCTCCGCTTGGCGGCCTCCTCATGGACCGCCGGCGCCACGCCGTGTGCCGAGAACACGACGACGGCACCCTCGGGCACTTCCTCGGTCTCCTCGACGAAGATCGCACCGCGCGCCTCCAGCCGCGACACGACGTGGGAGTTGTGCACGATCTGCTTGCGGACGTACACGGGCTCGCCGTACTTCTCGAGCGCTCGTTCGACGGTTTGCACGGCGCGGTCCACGCCCGCGCAGTAGCCCCGGGGGGCAGCCAGCAGCACGCGGCGATCCACAGCCTCCGCCTCGTCTGTCACCTCTCCATCGTAGGTTGAGCGCGTGCCGCTCGAATCCAGCGCGGAGTCCCCGCTGCAGGTCCGCACCGTCGCGAAGGCGATCGGTGACTGGATCGGTCGCCTCGGTCAGGTGTGGGTGGAAGGTCAGATCACCGAGCTCACCCGCCGACCCGGGTCGGGCACCGCGTTCCTGGTGCTGCGCGACACCGCGGCAGAGGTGTCATTGCGGGTCAGCTGTAAGGCTGGACTGCTCGACGAGGTGGAGCCGCCGCTCAGCGAAGGCGCTCGAATCGTGATCCTCGGGCGACCGCAGTACTACGTGACCCGCGGCACGATGACGTTCGCCGCGTCGCAGATCAAGCCGGTCGGCCTCGGTGCGCTGCTGGCGCGGCTCGAACAGCTGCGCAAACTGCTGGCCGCTGAGGGACTGTTCGCGGCCGAGCGAAAGCGGCCGCTGCCGTTCCTGCCGAACCGCATCGGCCTGATCACCGGTCGATCGAGCGCCGCCGAACACGACGTCGTCGAGAACGCGCAGCGCCGCTGGCCGGCGGTCGAGTTCCGCCTGGAGCCGGTCGCGGTGCAGGGGCCGTACGCCGTCAGCGAGGTCATCGATGCGGTGCATCGGCTGGAGAAGGACCCGGCGGTCGACGTCATCGTGATCGCCCGCGGCGGCGGGTCGATGGAGGACCTGCTGCCGTTCTCCGACGAGGCCCTCGTGCGGGCGGTGTCAGCCTGCTTCACGCCCATCGTGTCCGCGATCGGTCACGAGCAGGACGTGCCATTGCTCGATCACGTCGCCGATCGCCGCGCGTCGACGCCGACCGACGCCGCGAAGCTGATCGTGCCCGACGTCGGCGAGCAGATGGCGTTGATCCGTGGCCTGCGTGACCGCGCGCGGCGATGCGTGGCCGGCCGCGTGGACACCGAGCAGCATCGTCTCGATGCCATGCGGACTCGCCCCGCGCTCGCCGACCCGTTCGGCGCGATTGCCAGGTGGCGCAGCGAGCTCGACACCCTTCGGGCGCTGTCACGGCGGGCAGCGCTTGACGCCGTCAACGAGGCAAGCTTCGACATCGCGGCGCTTCGCGCCCAGGTGACCGCCCTGTCCCCACAGGGAACGCTGGACCGGGGGTACGCCGTCCTGCAACGAGCCAACGGCTCCATCGCTCGCGATGCCGAGGACCTTTCGGCCGGCGATACCCTCACCGGTCGGCTGGCGCGCGGACGCGTCGAGCTCGTCGTCGAGGAGGCAGTCACATGAGCCGGCGACTTCGCGGCGGCCGCTGCAGGGTGGTCGGTGGGGTGGAGGACGCATGACCGACGCAACTGCGCGGCCGAGCTACGAGCAGGCGCGCGAAGAGCTCGCCGAGGTGGTCCGGCAGCTCGAGGCCGGCGCCGCAACCCTCGAGGAGTCGCTGGCGTTGTGGGAACGCGGCGAGAAGCTCGCGACCATCTGCCAGGAGTGGCTGGACGGCGCGAAGGCCAAGCTCGACGCCAGCCGCCCCCCAGCGGACGCTGCCGACTCGGACTGACCCCTGACACTTCCCGGTTCGCTATGACGCCGGACGCAGTGACGCGGCGAGCAGCTCGAGGTCCTCACCCCTGGCGGATCCGGTGATCACGATGTTGACCCCGGCCGCCCGGCGCGTGATCGCAAGTTCACCGCGCGAGGACTCCCGTGACTGCCAGGTCCTCCCCTCGATCTGGGTCGACCCGGTCACGGCGAGCCCCTGCTTGCCGAGCACGCGCTTGACGATCGTTGCCATCGGCCCGACGCTCTCGTCGAGTCCGGCGTACTCGGCTCCCGGTACGACGAAGCCGACGTGCAAGCGCTCGGTCGATGCGGGACCGGTGAGGGTGCCCGCGTTCGCGCGCCAGCTCGCCGGGGCGGGGGTGGGGACCAGCGCGGCCTTGCCCGTCACCTGATGAAAGCCGGCCACGTACGACGAGTAGTCGACAGGTGGCATCCGGTCGGACTTGCTCGGGTGCAGCAGACCCGGCACGAAGATCAGGGTCACCGCCGTCACGACGATGATCAAGCCGATCGACCTGACCATGTCCAGACCGGTCTCGCTGCCGCGCCGTGGTTTCTCGATCTGGGTCGGCTCGGAGCGAGGCGGTTCAGTGCTGGTCACGGATCGCCACCATCTCATCCAGCACCGCGACGCACTCGTCGGCGCTCGTGAAGAAGTGGGGCCCGATCCGCACGCCGCCGCCGGGCCGGTAGTCCACGACGTACCCGCGGTCGATCAGCACCTCGTGAACCCGTTCGGCGTCGGTGATGTCGACGGTGACGTGCGCGCCGCGTCGCGCGGCGTCGACCGGCGTCCGGATGCCGAGACCTCGCTCGAGGGCTCCCTCGACGAGGATTTGAGTCAGGCCCTGTGACCGCTCCCGCACCCGCTGCAGGCCGACGTCGACGATCGCCTGGTAGCCGGGCGCCGCGGCGTAGGCGGCCGGGACGTTCGGCGTACCACCCGCGAAGCGCATGATGCCGGGTGCATAGGCGATCTCCGACCACGCGAAGTCAAACGGCCGCTCGTGCGAGATCCACCCGACGGCACTCGGCCGCAACATGTCGACCAGATCGGGCCGCACGTAGAGCCAGCCGTTGCCGGGACCGCCGCACAGAAACTTGACCGACCCGCCGAGGCAGATGTCGATGTCGTTCGCGGCGACGTCGATGGGTACGGCGCCAACGGCCTGGTAGGCGTCGAGGACGAGCAGCGCGTCGTGGCGCCGTGCGGCGTCTCGCACCGGCGCGATGTCGAGCAACGCGGCGGTCCGGAACTGAACCAGGGACACCGACACGACGGCGGTCCGATCGTCGATCGCGTCGGCGACGCGCGCCGCGTCGATCCTGATGCCGTCCGGCTCGTAGGGCACGACCACCAGCTCGCCACCATGGCGGCGGCAGTGCTCGGACCACATGTAGTGGGTGCCGGGCCAGTCGGCCGCGGTCGTGACCACCCGGTTCCGCGACGGGGTGAAGTCGACGCATGACACGACGGCGTTGAGCGCGTCAGCGACCGCCTGCCGCAGGATCGTCGTGCCTGGGACCGCCCCGATGATCTCGCCGAGGATGTCGGCCACCCGCGACATCTCCGGAAACCAGGTGGACCACGCAACGACGCCGTCGTTGTCCCACAGGTCGGCGAACTCCGTCAGGCGGGTCCGCGTCTCACGGTGCATCGCGCCGAGCGAGTTGTTGATCAGGTACGCCGCCTTGCGCTCGAGGATCGGGTAGTCGTCCCGCCGAGCCAGCAGGTCCTCGTGCGGCGTCACGCACTCCAGCCTGCCATGTCCGAATCCCGCCAGAGTTGGGTCGCCATTCGGGGCAGGATG
>JAFAZI010000199.1 GCA_019239875.1 Frankiaceae bacterium | reverse complement strand
GCCCTTGGCGCCGTCGCCTTTCATGCGCTGACCGGCCATCCGCCGTGGGGGACCGGGTCACGCGAAGAGGTCACCCGTCGGGCCGCGAGCGGGCATCGCCCGGCTCTGGTGGATGTCGCGCCGGACCTCCCTGAACCGGTCGTCGATGCCGTCGAGGCGATGCTCGCCACCGATCCGCTGGATCGCCCGGATGCGCGTACGGCGGGGAACTCGCTGCTGCGCGCCAGCGCCGTGGCTCCGGTCGGGCTGTCGCGCGTCCCCACGCCACTCGCTCCGCCGCCCCCCACCGAGGTGGTCCGGCCGCAACGCCGACCGGCGGTCTTTGACGAGCCGGACGAGGAGAACCTGCCCGAGTGGACGCCGTGGCGGCGGCGCGTCGTTGTTGCGGGCGCCGCCGGGCTCGCGATCACGGGTGCGATCGGCGTCGGCGTCAGCCTCGCCGGGTCTGGTCACGCACCGCCGAGGCAGGCGGCGGCGCCGCCGACAGCCACCACCGCCGTACCCATCTCCGCCCCCGCCACCGACTGGAAGCGCGTCGTCGGCCGCCTCGACGACCTCCGCGCGGCCGCGTTCGCCGAGGACGACGTCGCCTCACTCGCTGCCGTCTACGCGCCAGGCGCCCCGGGGTACGACACCGATGTCGCAACTCTCAAGTCGCTCGCCGCCCGCGGCCTTCACGCGCAGGGATTCAGCGCCCACGTCCAGTCGGTCCGGGTCCTCGCCGCGACCGCGACCTCGGAGCGGCTCCGCGTCGTCGACCGCCTCTCCGGCTACCAGCTGGTCGACGGCGCCGGTGCTGTCGTCGGCCATGGCCCAGCTCGGCCCGCCAAGGCGTTCACGATGCAGCTCACCAAGGTGGACGGCACGTGGCGAGTAGCGACCATCTCCCTCGACTGACCCAGCCGGAGCACCCCCACCGCCGTACGCGCCCGCCCATCGCCACCACCGCCAGCGGGACCAGCGCCACGTGTATCGCCACCACCGCCAGCGCCACGTGTATCGCCAAACCGTCTCGAATCGTTGATTTTGCGCCTACGAAACCAACGATTCGAGACGGTTTGGCGATAAAAAGGGGTGGGGCGGCAGTGGTGCGGGTCAGAGCATTGACTGGAGTGCTGAGTCCACGTCGATGAAGGTGAAGTCGAAGCCGGCATCCAGCAGGCGGCGAGGGATGACTCGCTGCGACACAAGAGGGCCCTCGTCGGCGAACCCGCCGAGCGCCAGCTGCAACGCGAACCGCGGTACCGGCGCGACGGCGGGCCGGTTCAGCGCGCGACCGAGCGCCGCCGTGTACTCGGCATTCCGCACCGGCTCTGGTGCGCAGACGTTGACGGGCCCCGAGATCGAGTCCTGCGTCAACAGGAACTTGATCGCCGCGACCTCGTCGGCGATCGCGATCCACGGCATCCACTGCTGACCGGATCCCAGCTTGCCGCCGAGGCCGAGCTTGAAGATCGGCAGCACCTTTCCGAGTGCTCCGCCTTGCGGCGACAGCACGATGCCGGTGCGGAGGTTGACCACCCGTACGCCGGCGTCGGACGCGGGCTTCGTCGCGGCCTCCCACTGCCGTACCACTTCCGCGAGGAATCCGGCGCCAGTTTTCGCCGACTCGTCGAGCGTTTCGTCGCCACGGTCGCCGTAGAACCCGACGGCACTGCCGCAGATGAACGTCTTGACGTGGTCGGCGTTCGCCGCGATGGCAGTCGCGATCGTCGTCGTACCGTCGACGCGGCTGTCGAGGATCGCCTTCTTGTGCGACTCGCTCCACCGTTTGTCGCCGACGCCAACACCTGCGAGGTGGACCACCGCGTCGATCCCGTCGAGTGCACCCGCGTCGATCGAGTGCGCCGCGGGATCCCATCGCGTCTCGTCGGCGCCCGTCGGCTCCCTGCGGACCAGGCGGCGGACCTCGTGCCCGTCGGCGCGTAGCGACCGCACCAGTGCCGTGCCAATCAGACCCGTCGACCCGGTGACAACGATCTTCATGCGGTGCTCTCTACCCCGTTATCGCGACGTAAGACTCGGATGTGATCTTCGCGACGTACTGAGCGTTCGCCTGCTTGCTACAAGCCGAGATCTGCCTCGAACTCGCCGGCTTCCAGCCGAGTCTTCACGGATGTCAGGAACCGCGCCGCGTCGGCGCCGTCGACCATCCGGTGGTCATAGGTGAGCGCGAGATACACCATGTGCCGCACCGCGATGACCTCTCCGGCGACCGCGTCGTCCACCACCACCGCGCGCTTGACGACCGACCCGGTGCCGAGGATGCCCACCTGCGGCTGGTTGATGATCGGCGTGTCGAACAGCGCACCCCGCGACCCCGTGTTGGTCAGCGTGAACGTCCCGCCGCCGAGCTCGTCAGGCGTGATGTGGTTGTCCCGCGTGCGTGCGGCCAGGTCGTCGACCTTGCGTGCGATGCCCGCCAGGTTGAGGTCACTCGCGTCCTTCAGCACTGGCACGAGCAGTCCGCGCGGGTGTCGACGGCGATGCCCAGATGCACGGTGTCGTGGTAGGTGACAGTGCCGGCGTCGGTGTCGATCGAGGAGTTGACGACCGGGTGCTCGCGAAGCGCCTCGCAGACCGCGATCGCGAAGAACGGCAAGTAGGACAGCTTGACGCCCTCGCGCGCCTCGAAGTCCACCTTGACCTGATCCCGAAGCCGCGCGATCTTCGTGATGTCGGCCTCGACCACTGTCGTCAGCTGCGCGCTGATCTGCAGCGACTCGGTCATCCGCTCGGCGATCACCGCGCGAAGCCGCGACAGCTTCTCTGTGCTTCCGCGTACGGCGGTGACCGCCGCGGCTGGAGCGCTCGGGCGCTGCGCCGGTGCTGGCTTGGCAGGCGCGGCGGGGGCGGCCGGCTTGGCGGCAGCTGCGGGAGCCGGTGCCGGTGCTGATGCCGGCGCCGCCGGTGCGGGCGGTGCTGACTCGGCTGGCTTCGCCCCGCCCTTGTCGGCCGCTTCGAGCACGTCCTGCTTGCGGATCCGCCCGCCGACGCCGGTGCCGGTCACGTCCGCGAGATCGACGCCGTGCTCGGCGGCGAGCCGACGTACCAAGGGCGTGACGTACGACGGCCCACCAGCCGCCTCGTCCTCGTCGTCATCGGCCGCGTTCTCCGCCGCCTGCGCCGGTGCTGACTGCTGCGGGGGAGCGGGCGCGTCCTGGGCGGGCGCTTCGGCGGCCGGCTCGGGATCGGCTGCGGACTCGGCGGCCGGCTCCGCAGCCGGCTCGGCCTCGGGCTCGGGCTCAGGTTCAGCGGCTGCGGGCTCGGCCGCTGCCTGGCCACCCTCGTCGATCAGCGCCAGCTCCGTGCCGACGTCGACGGTCTCGTCCTCCGAGACCTTGATGCTCGACAGCACCCCGGCTGCCGGCGACGGGATCTCGGTGTCGACCTTGTCGGTCGACACCTCGAGCAGCGGCTCGTCCTGGTCGACGTGTTCGCCTTCGGCCTTCAGCCATCGAGTGACGGTGCCTTCGGTGACGCTCTCGCCCAGCTGCGGCATCTTGACGGACACGGACATCGGGTTCGGCGCTCCTAGGAAGGAAGGGGTACGGCGTCAGCCGTGCATGTGGAGTGGCTTGCCGGCCAGTGCGAGGTGAGCCTCGCCGACCGCTTCGGACAACGTCGGGTGCGGGTGGATGAGCTGCGCGACCTCGATCGGCAGCGCCTCCCAGTTGGTGATGAGCTGTGCTTCGGCGATCAGGTCGCCGACCCGCGCGCCGACCATGTGGATGCCGAGCACGGCGCCGTCCTTGGCGGCGACCACCTTGACCGCCCCCGTGGTCTGCAGGATCTGCGCGCGCCCGTTGCCGGCGAGGTCGTAGGTCTGCTCGACGACCTCGATGCCGCGCTCGGCGGCGGTCTTGGAGGTGATGCCGACGCTCGCGACCTCCGGGTCGCAGTACGTCACGCGCGGCACACCGTCGTAGTCGATCGCGGGCGGGTTCAGCCCGGCCACGGTCTCCGCGATCATGATCCCCTCGGCGAAACCGACGTGGGCGAGCTGCAGGCCCGGCCGCAGGTCACCGATCGCGAACACGTTGGGCAGGTTGGTCCGGCACTGCGCATCGACGGTCACGAAGCCGCGATCCATCGCGAGCCCGGCCGCCTCGTAGCCGAGGCCTTCTGACACCGGCCCGCGCCCGACCGCGACCAGCAGCAGCTCGCCGTCGAAGGTCTTGCCGTCCTCGAGCGTCACCGTCACGCCCGTGTCGGTGACCTTCGCCTCCGAGAACCTGACCCCGAGGTTGAAGTTGATGCCGCGCCGGCGGAACGCGCGCTCGAGGAGCTTCGAGCTCGACTCCTCCTCGCCGGGGAGCAGGTGGGGAAGCGCCTCGATGATCGTCACGTCGGCGCCGAAGGACTTCCAGACGCTCGCGAACTCGACGCCGATAACGCCGCCGCCCAGCACGACCACCGACGACGGCACCCGCTCGAGCTTCAGGGCATGCTCACTGGCGATGATCTTCTCGCCGTCGATCTCGAGACCCGGCAGGGACCGCGAGTAGGAGCCGGTGGCGAGCACGACTGCCTTCGACGCGGTGTACGTCGTACCGTCCACGTCCACCGTTGTGGCCGAGGTCAGCGTGCCGGTGCCTTCGACAACCGTGATGTTGCGGCTCTTCACCAGACCGGACAGCCCCTTGTAGAGGCGTTCGATGACGGCGTCCTTGTACTTGTTGACCCCCGCCATGTCGATGCCCTCGAGCGATGTCTTGACGCCGACCTTCTCGCCCTCGCGGGCCGCGTCGGCCACCTCGGCAGCGTGGAGCAGCGCCTTGGTCGGGATGCAACCGCGGTGCAGGCAGGTGCCGCCGACCTTGTCGCGCTCGATCATGATCACGGACAGGTCGAGCTCGGCCGCCCGCAGCGCGCAGGCGTAGCCGCCGCTGCCACCGCCGAGGATGACGATGTCGGCGCTCTGGCTGTCAGCCACGGTCACGTCTCCTGCTCTTCGATCGACGGGCCCTCGGGTCCTGTCCCTATTCTTCCACCGGTTGGGTGGTCGCTAGCTGGCTCGTCGCTCCAGCCACTCGACGAGGGTGCGGACCGGTACGCCGGTGCCGCCCTTCGGCGTGTAGTCGTGGACCTCGCCCTGGTTCCACGCGGGACCGGCGACGTCGAGGTGCGCCCACGGCGTGCCGTTCGGCACGAACTCCTGCAGGAACAGGCCGGCCACCAGCATCCCGCCGTACCGGTCACCGATGTTCTGGAGGTCTGCCGTGTCGGAGTCGAGTGACTTGCGAAGCTCCTCCGGGAGCGGCATCGGCCACCCCTGCTCGCCAGCTGCGCCGGCGGCATCGACGATCTCCTCGCGCAGATCGTCGTCGTTGCTCATGATCCCGTAGGTCTTGGAGCCGAGGGCGACCAGCGCAGCCCCGGTGAGGGTGGCGATGTCGACGATCACCTCGGCCGACTCCTCGCCGGCGCGCACGATCGCGTCAGCCATCACGAGCCGGCCCTCGGCGTCGGTGTTGAGCACCTCGACGGTCTTGCCTCCGCGCATCGTGAGGACGTCGGACGGGCGGATTGCGTTGCCGCTCGGCATGTTCTCGGCTGTGGCAACCCAGCCGACCACGTTCACCGGCAGCTTCAGCTGCGCGATCGCGCGCATCGTCGCGATGACCGATGCCGCGCCGCCCATGTCCGCCTTCATCCACTCCATCGCGGCGGACGGCTTCAAGGACAGACCGCCGGTGTCGAACGTGATTCCCTTGCCGACCAGGTGCACGGCCTTGCCGTCGCCGGCGCCGTTCCACTCGATGCGGACGAGGCGCGGCGGGTGCTTTGCGCCCTGGCCCACGCCGACGATGCCGCCGTGGCCGCCTTCGGCGAGGTCCTTCTCATCGGTGACCTCGACGGCACAGCCGACGTCACCACCGCAGGCCGCCACCGCGGCGTCCGCGAGGTCGGCGGGATGCAGGTCGGAGGCTGGGATGTTGACCAGGTCGCGGCAGAGGCTCACGGCGTCACCCAGGATCGTGGCCCGCTCGACCACCGCGCGAGCGACCTTGTCGCGCGGATCGGGTACGACGACCGACGCCGTGCCGACGGCCTTCTTGGTGGCCTTGCTCGACGCGCGGCTGCGGTACTGGGTGAAGGAGTAACCGCCGAGGGTCACGCCTTCCGCCACAGCCCGGAGAGTGTCGGCGTCGTCGCCTCCGTTGACCGCAGCGAGACCGGTTGCGACGCGGGCACATCCCGCGAGCGAGCGCACCGCCGTGCCGACCGCCCGCCGAACTGTCTCAGTCGCGAATCTGCCGTCGCGGGGCTGCGGCCCGAGTCCGACCGCGACGACCATGGGCGCCTTCGTCGCGCCGAGGGAGGAGATGCGCGTGACCTCGTTCGCCTTGCCGGTCGCTCCGACGTCGGAAAGGGCGGCGGCCAGGCGCTTCTTCATGGCTTTGTCCACGTCTGCGGCGCCGGGTGCGAGCACGACGGCGTTGCCCTTGCTGGCGATGCCCACGATGAGGGCATCCACGTTGAGCTCCGTAAGTGGTGACTTCGTGAGCGAGATCCGGGTCATGAGTTGGGAGCCTATGCCCCGGCCAGCCTGATGAGTTGTCCGAACTGAGCGTGGTCAGGGCAACGTGTCGTTCGGACAACTCGCGCATTGGGTAACGTCGCGCCTCGTGAGTGACGCTTCCTCGATCGAAGGCCCGCTGGCCGCACAGCACACTCGACTCGGCGCCAAGATGGCCGACTTCGCCGGATGGTCGATGCCGCTGTCCTACGCGGGCACGGTCGAGGAGCATCTCGCCACCCGCTCGGCGGTCGGCATCTTCGACGTCAGCCACCTCGGCAAGGCGATCATCCGGAGTACGGCGGGAGGCACCACGGCGGCGGACTTCGTGAACGCCTGCTTCACCAACGACCTGAACCGGATCGGTCCCGGCAAAGCGCAGTACACCTTGTGTTGCGATGAGACCACCGGCGGCGTGGTCGACGACATCATCGTCTACCGCGGTGAGCACGACGTGCTGATCGTGCCGAACGCGGCGAACACCGCCGAGGTGCTGCGCCGGATGCGCGCCGACGCGCCGGACGGGATCGAGATCACCGATCAGCACCGCCAGATCGCGACCATCGCGGTGCAGGGACCGAAGTCGCCCGAGGTCCTCGAAGCGGTCGGCCTCCCGAACCAGATGGAGTACATGGCCTTCGAGCAGGTGGAGTGGAACGGCATCCCGGTGACGGTTTGCCGGACCGGCTACACCGGCGAGCACGGCTTCGAGCTCATGCCGCCCGCGAAGTCGGCCGGCGAGGTGTGGGACGCCGTCCTGGCCGCCGCCACGCCGCTCGGCGGTCAGCCCTGCGGCCTCGGCGCCCGGGACACGCTGCGGACCGAGATGGGCTATCCGCTGCACGGCAACGACCTGTCGATCGCGGTCACGCCAGTGCAGGCGAGGCTCGGCTGGGCGGTCGGCTGGGAGAAGCCGGCCTTCTGGGGCCGTGAAGTGCTGACCCGCGAGCGTGAGGTCGGTGCGCCGCGCCTGCTCTGGGGGTTGAAGAGCGAGGACCGGGGCATCCCGCGCCCCCACATGCCGGTTCGATCGGTCGACGACCAGGACATCGGCGAGGTCACGAGTGGCACGTTCTCGCCGAGTCTTCGCGCTGGCATCGGTCTGGCGCTGCTTTCGCGCGCGGTCGGTGAAGGCGACGAGGTGCGCGTCGATGTCCGCGGCAGGCCGTCGGTGATGCGGGTCTGCAAGCCGCCGTTCGTCAATCCGTCTGTGCGCTAGATGCGCGGTGCGTCGCACGACCGCGTCCTGCTGATCGGGATGATGGGCGCCGGCAAGACGACGATCGGCCGCGAGCTCTCCAACCTGCTCGGGTGGCGGTACCTCGACAACGACGAGCTCGTCGCACGGGTGGCCGGCAAGGACACCCGCCGGGTGCTGGCCGAGGACGGCATCGAGACGCTGCGGCGGTTGGAGTCGGCGGCGCTCACCATCGCCTTGACCGATGGTGGACCGCTGATCGCCGGCTGCGCCGCCGGCGTCGTGACTGATCCGCTGGACCTGCGGCGGCTGCACGACGGCGGCTACGTCGTCTGGCTCCGTGCCGACCTGACGCTGCTCGCGCGGCGGATCACCGGAACCGACCGGCCATGGCTCACCGGCTCACCCGAATCCGTCGTCCCAGCGCTGTACGCCGGCCGCGAAGCGCTCTACACGACGGCGTGCAGCCTCGTGATCGATGTCGACCGCACCACCCCGGAGCAAGCCGCCCTCGATATCGTGCGTGGACTGACCGGCGTCAGGGCCGAGTGAGCTCGACCAGCTTCGTGACGGCGAGCCGCGGGCCGGTGAAGCGGAAGAAGCGAGTCCGGCTGGCATCGGCGGTCCGGCGCGAGTCGGACAGGTAGAGCGGGAGCTCGCCCGGCAGGATCTGCTCGGACCCACCGAGGCTTCGCCGGATCACGATCGCCTTGGGAGCGAGCCGGAACTGCGAGTTCGTCGGCTGCATGACCAGGCGGACGCCGTTGGCGCCGCAGCTGAAGAACGTCATGTGCCCGGAGAACTCGACGACCCCGCCGACGACGGACGACCCGCTGTTCGCCTGCAGGAACCGGCCGCGGACCAGATGGTCGCACTCGACACTCGTCGGTGGTCTCGTTGGCGTGCTGATCACCAGCTGCGGGTCGGTCGCCACGAGCTGCTCGACCGATGCGTCGTGGTGCGACGGCGACGGTAGGAGGATGGCGGTCGTGACCCCGGCGGCGCCCAGCACCACCACCACGGCAAGGGCCGCCCCACGGCGTCTCATGTGAGTAAGACGTTGTCACAGCGCAGATCGGTTCGACGCCGGAGCGCGTGCGGTCCTACCTGAAGCGCTGCACATCGCTTGCCCACGTCTTCAAGACGTTGGCAGCCCCTCCGACGGTTGGGGGGAGAAGGTTGGTACGGCGTTGAAGTTCGCGCGACGTGAGACGCGTCGCAGTGCGGCCAGCACGGGCCCGCCGAGGAACAGGATCAGGATCGCGTTGCCGACCGCACGCGGGATGTCGAAGCCGAGCGAGGTTGTGAGGTCGAATCGAATCCAGTGCACGACATTGGTGTAGACGTCGCCGCCCGGGACGAACGCGATCTGCTGAGGCAGGTACTGCGCGAACGGCCAGAACGACAAGTTGAGGAGCAGACCGTAGAGGAAGCCGGACACGGCGCCGTACCCGGCGAGCAGATAGACCTCCGCGCGGCCCGTCATTCGGGGCAGGCAGCCGGCCCCGAAGCCGGTCCACGCGAAGCCGAGCATCTCGAACGGCAGCCATGGGCCGACGCCACCAGTCAGCAGCGCAGAGGCGAGCAGGGTGATCGCACCGAGGACGAAACCGAAGCTGCGCCCGAACACCCGCCCGGCCGGGATCAGCAGGAAGAACGCGAAGCTGAAGCCGGTCACCCCGCCGCTCAGCGGTCGCAAGGCTGCGCCGCAACCCGCGAGGACGCCGAGCACCGCGACGGCCTTCGCGTCGATGCCGCCTTCGCTGATCTCGGCAAGAACGATCACGAGCAGCAGGGTGAGCAACCCGACGAACAGCCATGACGCGTCACTCGAGTGCGCTGTCTGCGATGAAGCGCCGGCCAGCCGGGCGTCGAGCAGCGGCCAGCCGAAGCCGAACAAGCCGACGATCGTGACTGCGGCCATCGCGGCGGCCGATCGGGGCCGGAGCCGCACCACCCCGGGCGCCGTCATCCGGCCGCCGCCAGTCCGCGCTTGACCTCGCCGACGGTGAGGAAGGGCAACGGTGCCAGGACCTTCGCAATCTGTGGCGCGAACACTGGCGAGGTCAACGCGACGTCACGCGCGGGGCCGTTGCTGACGACCTCCCCGTCCGCGAGCACGACCATCCGGTGGGCGACCTCCGCGACGAGCTCGACGTCATGGGTCGCGATCAAGACGCCGCAGCCGCCCGCTGCAAGTCGCGCGATCGTGGCGATCAACCGCCGTTTGGTGGCGTAGTCCAGACCCCGCGTCGGCTCGTCCAGCGCGAGCAGCCCCGGACGGCGGGCAAGCACGATCGCGAGCACCAGGGCAAGACGTTGACCCTCGGACAGGTCGCGCGGATGCTGCAGATCGGGGATGCCGGGCGAGAGCTCGGCAAGCAGTGCGCGCGTCGTTCCGTCCGCTGCGCCGGCGTCGCGGTCCGCGTCGCGGCACTCGGCCGCGACGGTCTGGGCCCACAGCAAGTCGCCGGGCTCCTGTGGGACGAGTCCGATGCCGGCGGCGAGGAAGATCGTCCCGGCCGCTGGCTTGCGCAGTCCCGCGAGGCTTGCCAGCAACGTCGACTTCCCGGCGCCGTTGCGACCCATCACGGCCACGACCTCACCGCGCCGAACGTCGAGCGAAACCTTGCGTAGCGCGGGCACTCCGTCGTACGACGGCACCAGGTCCGTGACCGCGCCGGCGACCTGTGTTGCGGAGGGCGAGTCGCCCCCGCGCCAGGTGGAGGCGGCGAGCCGCCCGCGGAGCTCGATCGCTGCGCGTCGGGCATCGCGGATCGTCAGGGGCAGCGGCGACCATCGAGCCAGCCGACCGAGCTCGACGACCGGCGGGACCACCGGGCTGGTCGCGAGCACGTCGGCAGGCGCACCCGTGACGATCTGGTTGTCCTGGATCAGCACGACGCGATCGGCGTACTGGACGACCCGCTCGAGCCGGTGCTCCGCGATGACGACGGTCATGCCGAGGTCGTGCACCAGCCGGCTCAGGGCGGCGAGGACCTCGTCCGCTGCGGGTGGGTCGAGCGCCGAGGTCGGTTCGTCGAGCACCAGCACCCGCGGGTGCACCGTCAGCACCGAACCGATCGCGACGCGCTGCTGCTCACCGCCGGACAGGCTGAGGAGCGGCCGGTCACGCAGGTGCGCGAGGCCGAGCAGATCGAGGGCTTCCTCGACCCGGCGCCGCATCACGTCCGGCGCGACGCCGAGTGACTCCATGCCGTAGGCGAGCTCGTCCTCCACGGTGTCGGTCACAAAGCCGGCAACAGGGTCCTGGCCGACATACCCGACGAGGTCCGCCATCTCGCGGGGCGGTGACGTGCGGGTGTCGCGACCGTCGACCGTGACCCGCCCACTGAAGTCGCCGCCGGTGAAATGTGGCACGAGACCGTTGATGCTCTTGAGGATCGTCGACTTGCCGGCGCCAGTGGACCCGATGACAAGGACCAGCTCGCCCTCGGGAATCTCGAAGGTCGCGCCGGTGATGGCGGGCGCCTCGGCGTCGGGATAGGTGACCGTGACGTCGTCGAAGCGGATCACGACGCGACTCTCACGGCTTGGCGCGACCCGACGGATCGTGCCGCGGTTGTCGACCCTGCAGCGCGAACGCGGGGGAGCGGTGGTGCGATCCACGCCGGGAGCACCGCGACTAACAGAGCCAGAAACGGCACGGCCGGTAGCGGCGGCGCGACGAGCGGGTACGTCGACGGCCAGAGCTCGCGAGCCGGCCCGAGGAGTACGCCGGTGGCGGCGGCGATGCCGGTGAGCGCGACCAGCCACTCCGGCAGTCGCCACGGATCTGGCCGGTAGCGGGTTCGGCCACCGCGCTTGGCACCGACGATGAATCCCGCCGCGGTCAATGCAGCGCCGCCGACCAGCAGCGGAACGCCCAGACCGGCTGGCGCGCTCCTCGCGACGAGGCCGTAGGTGCTCGCCACCATCGCGAGCAGCCCGGCCAGGGTGAGGGCCGCGGTGGTGCGCCGCACTCGTTGCGTGGCGGCACCGTTGCGGCCGAATCCGCGCGCATCCATCGCTGCGGCAAGGTCAACCGAGCGGTCAAGGGCGCCTTCCAGCACGGGGATCGCGAGGCCACGGATCCGCCGTACGCCTCTGTCGTGACGGCCGCGGATGCGGCGCGCCGCCCGCAGCCTGCCGACCGCCGCAACCGCCTGCGGCGCGAAGGCGAGTGCCACGGTGACAGCCACGCCCGCCTCGTACAGCGCGCCCGGCAGCGACTTCAGGAGCCGGCGCGGGCTGGTCAGCGCGTTGGCCGCACCGATGCAACAGAGGATCACGCCGAGGCGCAGCCCGTCGTACGCGGATGCGGCGAGCCCCTCCGCCGTGATCGGGCCGCCGAGCCGGACGCCGGCCATCCAGTGCGGCAACGGCACGACCGGCAGGCGCACGAGGATGTGCGTTCCTGGCGCGCCGCCGACGAGTGCGAACAGCGTCAAGCGAACCCCGATACACACGAGCCCGATGGTGAGAAACATCGCGTACGACGCGCTCCACGGCGAGGCGGGACGCCGCGATGCGACGACGTACCCGGTGATCGCGATGATCGCTACCAGTAGCAATGGATTCGTGGTGCGGCTCGCGGCGATGGCGAGCGTTGTCGCCCACAGCCACCACGCGCCGGGGTGCAGCAGTCGCGGCAGCCGGTGAGTCATGTCGGACGCCGGAAGCGGTACGCCGCCAGGCCACCGAGCACGATGATCGTGAGGCCGCCGAGGAGCAGGCCGAGGTGTGATCCGGACGAGCCTGCGTCGTCGGCGTTCGCGGCCGTCGCCGCGGAGGAGGCCGATCCTTGGACTGGTGCGGTGATCCTGGTCTGCGGCGCCGTCGGGTCGGAGTCCACCATGGCCTCGCCGCGCCGCGTCAGCTTGTGATGCTGGTGCGACTTCTTCCCACCGTGTTGGTCGGACGTGGCGGTCGGAACCGGCGTTGACGTCGCCGCGGTCGGGCCGGCGTGGTGGCGCCGATGTGACTGGCTCGTTGTGGGGATGGGCCTGGGCTTCGGCTTCGAGGACTTCGTGTTCGACGGCGCCGGCTTGGGGGTCGGTTTCGGCTTGCAGATGCTCGCGTATGGCACGTTCTCCGGCGGCGTCAGCGAGCCACCGTCGCGATAGACCCAACCTTCGGTTGATGTGTTCGAGGGTTGGTACGTCGATGCGCCCTCGGTCGAGTACGTCCACGACGTCGCACCGGGCGCACGATGGAAGTAGGCCCAGTAATGGGTGTCGTCGACGTCCGCGCACCCACTGCTCGGGAGGTTGTCGATGGTGCAGATCAGGCCGTCCTGCCGGAAGCCGACCGAGTGCCCTTCGGCGCGAAGGACGTCGACACCCGTGGCGCCCTTCTTGACCGTCGCGCAGGCCGAGCTCACACCGCCGCCGAGATTGCGGCCGTCGACGACGAGCGCGACGCAGATCGTCGAGCCGGAAGCGGTCGGTCGAGCCTGCGCCGCGGTCGCGCCGGCCGCACCGGTAGCCATCCCGAGGATGGCCGCCAGTGCGAGCGCGACGCGACGCAGGCTCACCGACTTCTACTTCTTCTTGTGGTGCACCGGGCAGACAGGGGTCAGCTGGATGCCTGCCTTGTCGTTGCGGTCGACCTGCGCCAGCGACTTGCCGGCCAGCGCAACCCCAGCCTCACTGGTCGCTCGCAGCGCCGTGGCCTTCGAATAGTCGTGGCCAGTAAGCGTCACGGCGCCGATCGCGCGCGCGCCGTGACCGCACTCGATCTGCTGCTTGCGCAGCCAGCGCAGCGGCACGGCGTCCCGTTGATGAGCGGCGATGAGCGCCTCGATGACGATGGCGGTCGAGTTCGCATCGGACTTTGCGCCCGGCGTCTCGCCCCAGCCACCGTTCTTGTTCTGGACGCTCTCGAGCCAAGCGAACGCGCTACTCACGGGAGCGTGGTGATCGGCCGCGAGCAGGGCCTGGATCGCGTAAGCGGTCGCGTCGACATCCTCGAGGGTGGGGTCGCAGACCACCGAGGTGTCCGGCCGGATCGTGACTTGGAACCCCCAGTCGCCGCACTGCTGCCCCGCCAAGAAGTCGACCGCGGCCGTGGATGGTCCGTCGCTCTCGGGAGCATTCGCGAGGGCCAGCACTGCGAGCGACTGGTTGACAACGCTCGCGCCGTACATCGTGTCGCCGGGGTTCTGGTACTCACCGGCAGGAGCGCCGCCGGCGCCTTCAGAGTCCTGGATGGCGCTGACCAGGTCGAGCTCCCCGAAGTTTCTCGGGACAGCGTGCATGGCGTTGGCCACGAGCAACAGCTTCGCTGCGGATCCCGGATAGACGTTCGGGGGCGTGCCCGCGTAGTTGGTCGCGTCCGACTTCAACCACTTGGTCGCCAGGCGCGCCTGCTTCAGTAACGTGCCTGACGCGAGGATTGACATCACCGCGTCAGCCGTCTCGCCGTCGTCGGCGTACACCATGCCGCCCAACTTGACGGTGAAGTGGTCGTTGTCCGGGCCGCCGAAGTGGTTGACGAGGTACTTGGCGGCGAGTCCAGCTGAGCTGCTCGCAGGGATGTGGCTGCGCGTCGGATGGCTGGCGCTGGCAGCCTGGGGCGCCACGAGCGAAGCGACCGCGACTCCGCTCGCGACCACCATGGCCGCCTTGTGTCGGATGTGATTCACACGTCCTCCTGGATTGTGAGGCCACGGCTTGCGAAGCCACACCTCACGAGGCGTGTGGAGCTCCCCGGCCGCGTTCCTCGACGGTTGTTGTTGGGAGCACTCGTTGCTGGCAGGTATCCCGGCTCGCCTCGAGGTCGAGGCCTACGGTTGCGGGTCAGCGCCGGACTTTGACCGGACTTCCCCTGCCCTCAGCGATTGCCTGGCGATCGTAGCGCTAACTTTCAGGGCGTGGGATGGACCTGGCGGTACGAGAACTCCGACGGCCTCGTGATCAATCCGGACGCGGCGCCCGTAGCGGAGACGTCGCCGACACAGGGCGATGCGGAGACCTGGCTCGGCGAGACTTGGCGCGACCTTCTCGATGCGGGCGTCGACGCCGTGGTGCTGCTCGAGGACGGCCGCGAGGTCTACGGCCCGATGTCCCTGCACCAGGAGTAGCGCGACCACGGCGGCGACGGGCGATGTGAGTTTTGTGTTCCGATGTGGATTTTCTTGAGGCTGTTTTGACAGAAAACCCACATCGCTCAGCTCGCGCCGGGCGGTTAGCGGGGGGTGTCGCCGCGCTGGATCTTTGGGGGCGGTCGGCGGAAGCGCCGCGGCAGGAAAGCGCGCTGGAAGGCGTACGACGAGATGCCGCGCACCTCGTCCTCGCCGTACCGCTCCGCCACCGCGTTCTTCGCCTGCCGTCCGGTCCGGGCCGCGTCGACCACGATCGAGGTCAACGCCAGCAACGAGACCGCGTTCGCGACGATCTGCGCCGTACGGTTCGGAAGCTGTGCTGTCAGGAAAGCCACGATGATCACGATCGGGAAGACCTGGCCAAGCCGGAACTGCGAGTCGACGACGTCGCGCGCGAGGCGACGTTCCGGACCGGAGTCGCGAGGCGGCAGGTTCTTCTCATCGCCCGTGAGCAGCGCCTGTCGGGCCAGCCGCCGCTGCTCCCGTCCGGTCTCGCGCCGCAGCGCTGCCGCCTCCTTGGGGTTCTTGGGCGTCGCCTTGCGCCGGGCGCTGCGCGCGTCGGACCGCTTCGGGGTCGGTCGTCCCTTGCCGGCCTGGGCGGCGGGAATGTCCGGCGCCTCGACCTCGACAGCTGGCTCCTCGGTGCTGGCGCCGCGTCTGCCGAGAATCACAGCGGTGAGTCTACGAACGCTCATCCTGCGTTCAGAAACCCGGGACTACCCTTGATTCACAGGAGATGCCGTCGATCGAGGGGAGCGCGTGGATGATCGTGCGCATTCTCGGCGAGGATCAGCGACGAATCTCCGACGATTCGGTCGACGAGCTCAATCGCCTGGATCTTGAGCTCGAGGACGCCTGCAGCTCCGGTGAGCACGACGCGTTCGCCGCTGCGCTCACCAGTTTGCTCGATCGGATCCGGGAAATCGGTACGCCATTAGCGAAAGGTCAGGTTGTTCCCTCCGATCTTGTGCTGCCATCGGCGGACGCGTCGCTGGCAGAAGTCAGTGCGTTGCTTACTGAGGAAGGACTGATCCCGGGATGAGTACGGGACGAATTCCGCCGGACAACGGCCTGCGGGCCCGCATGACCTTCACGATGTTCCTGCTCGGCGCTCTGTACGTCGGTGTCATGGCGATCCTGATCGCATCAGGCATCAACTTCGGGGTGGTCCTCTTCATCGGCGTGGCGGTCATGTTCGTGCAGTACTGGTTCTCCGACCGGATCGCGCTGTACGCGATGCACGGTCGCGAGGTCTCACCGCAGGAGGCGCCGGAGCTGCACCGCATCGTCGACAAGCTCTGCCTGCAGGCCAACATGCCGAAACCTAAGGTCGCGATCGCCGACACCGACATCCCGAACGCCTTCGCGACGGGCCGCAGCCCGAACCGCGCGGTGGTCTGCGCGACGTCCGGGATCATGCGCCGGCTCGACAGCGATGAGCTGGAAGGCGTGCTCGGCCACGAGCTGTCACACGTCGCTCACCGCGACGTCGCCGTCATGACCATCGCCGGCTTCCTCGGCGTCGCCGCAGGCATGATCACGCGGTTCGCGTTCTACAGCTCGATGTTCGGTGGTTTCAGTGATGAGGAGGACGACCGCGAGGGAGGCCTCCCGATCGTCCTTGTCGTGATGCTGGTCTCGATGGTCGTGTATGCGATCTCGTTCGTCCTGACCCGCGCACTGTCTCGGTACCGCGAGCTGTCGGCCGACCGATCAGGCGCGGTTCTCACCGGGAAGCCGCTCGCGCTCGCCTCCGCACTGCGCAAGGTCTCCGGTGACATGTCACGCATTCCGACAAACGACCTGCGGTCTGCCGAGGCGTTCAACGCCTTCTTCTTCACCCCGGCGCTGGCGAACGGCTTCAGCCTCTCGTCGCTGTTCTCGACTCACCCGCCGCTGGAGAAGCGCCTCGCGCAGCTCGCCGAGATCTCCGCCGAGATGGGCCAGCCCGTCTCGATGATCTGACGCAACGGTGGGACTGCTCACCCGTCGGCGTCCTCCGACGCTGCCCGACCTGTCGGCGCTCAACGCGATCTGCGCCGCCAAGCCCGTGTTGGCCGCTGTCGGGCTGACGCCGACCGGTGCGGGTGCGGTCTGCCTCAAACCGGCGGACAGGCGGTTCCCTGACCTGACCGCACACGTCGACGTGATCGCAGCCGCCGGACGGTACGACGACACCACCGACGACTTCGGCCATCGGTGGCTGACCCGCCGCGGCGATCCGGAAGCGTTCGACGATGTCGTCGCCGACCTTGTTGCGGCCAACCAGCGCGTCATCGACGCCGGCCTCGGCGGTGCCCTGCTGTGCACGCTCCTCGGGTTCACCGCAGCGGGCGGCCCGACGGTCCTGGTCTACCGCGCACGGCGCGGCACGTGGTACCCCGTCGTTCCCGCCGGTGCGCAGATCCGGGACAACGAACGTGAGCTCAGTCTGCGAGACCAGCTCGGCGACGCTTTGGCGATCGAGCCCGATCTCTCGAAGTGGTCACCGCTCTGGGACGCGCCGGTTCCCTAGTCGGTCGCGGTGGCGGGCTGGTCGACGTCGCCCGACTCGGTCTCGGTCTCGCCGTTTCGTGCGCGGCGACGATGCCGGAGCCACAACACGACACCCGCGACGAGTGCCAGGGCGAACAGGCCGTAGCCGACTTTCGCGAAGCCGTCGTAGATCGCCTGGATGTGGGAGCCCGCGTGATATCCGATCAGGGTCCACGTGCCGACCCACAGCGCTGCGCCAAGCATCTGCGCGGTCGCGAACATCAGCCACGGCATCTCGGCGGTTCCAGCGATGATCCCGTTGAGCTGGCGAAGGCCCTCGATGAAGCGCGCGACGATGATGATCCAGCGGCCGTGCTGCAAAAAGAACTTCTCCGCCTTGCCGTACCGCTCCGGCGTCGCGCCGATGTACTTGCCGTACCGGTCGACCAGGGCATGGCCGCCCTTGCGGCCGATCCAATACCCGATGTTGTCGCCGATCACGGCGGAGAGGAACGCGATGAGCGCAACCAGCCAGATGTTCAGCGAGCCGGCGCCGGAGTAGATCGATGCCGCAATGATGATCGTCTCGCCAGGCAGTGGCGGCCCGAAGCTCTCGATCGTCACGATCACGGCAACGGAGAGGTAGCCGTAGTCCCTCAGATACGGGGCCAGCGAGTTGAGGAAGCCCGGAAGCCGCGGATCCGCCACACCACCATCGTTGCAGAGCGATTGAACCGTCAAACCGGATGACGCGTATTAGG